>JBBDXA010000235.1:0-12627 GCA_040902585.1 Phycisphaeraceae bacterium | reverse complement strand
GCCGGGGGTGGTGGTGGTGGTGCCGTTCTGGGCGGGGTTGGTGTTGGGGGTATCTTTGCCGACGGGGGCTTCGCTGGTCTTGGGTTGGCCGGGCGTGTCCTGAGCGAGGAAAAGCGGAATGGAATCGAAAGCGGTCATGTCAGTCCTTATCTAGTTTGAGTCGTTCGCCGGCCACAGGCCAGTCGCGGTAAAGGGAAGACCAGCCATCATCCGCGATGGCGCGGCGGATGTCCAGCATGAGCCGCTGGAAGTGCCGGAGATTGTGGATGGAAACGAGGATCGGCCCGAGCATTTCCCCGGCCATGAACAGGTGGCGGAGGTAGGAGCGGCTGAAGCCGGAAGGGCCAAGGGAGGAGGGCCAAGGGCCAAGGGATTGCGGATTGCGGATTGTGGAGTGTGGATTGGATTGAACTTCTTCCCCCTGGCCCTTGGCCCCTGGCCCTTGGCCCTCTCCCTTGCAGGCCAGGCAATCACACCTCTCATCGATCGGCCTGGGGTCACGGGCGTACCGGGCATTGCGCAGGCGTAACTGCCCGTGGCGCGTGAAGGCGTTGCCGTTGCGGCCGTTGCGGGTGGGCAGCACGCAGTCGAACATGTCCACGCCGGCGCGCACGGCGGCGACGATGTCACGTTCGTAGCCCACGCCCATGAGGTAGCGCGGTTTCTCCCGCGGCAGCAGGGGGGCGGTGTGTTCGACGACGCGTTTGATCTGCTCGAACCCTTCGCCGACCGCGACGCCGCCGATGGCGTAGCCGGGTAGATCGTATTGAAGCACGGCATCGACACACCAGGTGCGCAGGTCCAGGTCGGTGCCGCCCTGCACGATGCCGAAGAGCGCCTGATCGGCTTTGCGGGCGTGCGCTTTGACGCAGCGCGCCAGCCAGGCGAGGGAGCGATGGGTGGCGATGCGGGTCCGGATCCCAGGGATTCGCAAAGCCTCATCCCTGGGCTTTGCGAGGCTGTCATCAGTTTGCGGACCGGCTTCCCCTGTCCCCTGACTCCTGTCCCCTGACTCCTGTCCCTTGACTCCTGCCTCCTCGTCTCCCGCCGGCGGACAGTCATCGAACGCCATGATGATGTCCGCGCCTAGTTCGTTCTGCACCTGCATGCTGCGCTCGGGCGTGAGATCCACCCGGCTGCCGTCGTGCGGGCTGCGGAAGGTGACGCCTTCATCGCTGATCTTGTTGATCTGGCCGAGGCTGAAGACCTGGAAGCCGCCCGAGTCGGTGAGGATCGGCCCATCCCAGCGCATCCAGTCATGCAGGCCCTGGGCACCGGCCATCGCGGCGATGAGGTCCGAGCCGGGACGGAGCATCAGGTGAAACGTGTTGGCGAGGATGATCTGGGCACCGAGGTCGGCGACGGTGGAAGGAAGCAAGCCTTTGATAGTGGCTTGCGTTCCGACGGGCATGAATGCGGGCGTATCGAACGAGCCATGCGGCGTCGTGACCCGGCCCAGACGGGCGGCGCAGGTGGAGTCGCTGCGGGTGATGGTGAAGGTGAGTGCGGGCACGGCGGCATGATAGCGAGCGTGGTAAGAATTCGAGGCTAGCACGTCACCTTCGACTAGAGCCAGGCCACGGGTACGGCGACCGAAGCTACATTCTCTTCAGCAAAGTGGGCCCGGCTCGCCCGACCTTCGATTCTGAACTCATCGACCTGAGCGGCGCGCTCTACCAGAACCTGACCAATACGACCGTCTTCTTCCAGTGGTACGCCGGTGGCACCGGTTCCGGTGACATCGACATCGACAACATCGTCATCAGCGGAATGATCGTCCAGGTGCCGGAACCGGCGACGGCGACCCTCGGCCTGCTGGGCCTGGCCGGCCTGATGGCGCGCCGTCGTCGCGTCGCCTGAAGCAGCTCAAGCCAATGAATCACCAGACCCCGCCGACACCGGCGGGGTTTTCCGCTGCGCGGAAGGGGGTGTTCCAAGAATCAAGGCCGCCCGCACCTTGAAGACCATGCATTCAACCCGCCTCATGAGGTTGGCCGGTCCCATCGCGTGACTTGCCCCAGGCAGGCCAAAAAAAACGGGAATCAACGAACAGACTGCAAGGGCTGCACGTAACGATTCAGGAGCGGCCCATTGGGGTGTTTCGCTCTGCTTTTGGCTGGCCTCGGTTTCGGCCTGATTCGAGCCTGGGTGAAGGCCTTGTGAGGCTTGAAAACGTGTGTTTTTTCGATGAAACGGATGACGCTGGGGGTTGACAAGTATTGATGTTCAGGTAACTTAGTGTCGATGCCGACCCGCGTCGTGACAGCGGAAGACGGAAGCGACACGTCGTAGATGAAGGAGCATTCGGCCGGTGTTGAACTCGCGTGAAAAGGCGAAGCCTGAGGCGTTCGCGGCGGTTCGATGAGCCGGGCGGGCCTCGAAGGCAGCCGTGAAGGTGGTCATGAAGGTGGTGTGGATTCAAGACGATGACATGAGGGGCTGGTGCCTTCGCCGCAGGGCGAGTGGGAACGTCTCTATCGCTTTCTGAGCGATCCGTGAGTTGCTCGCGCCTGCTTGAGGCGGTTCGGACGGTTTGAGGGAAAAGGACATGCCAGAGCCAATGACAGTTTTGATGGTGGGTGCCGGTGGCACGCTGGTGGGGTTTGAACTGGCGCGTCGCCAGTTCCGCATCGCCAAGGAGCTGATCGACCTGGTCGGCGGGTTCGTGGCCCTGTTGATCTTCGCCCCGGTCATGGTGATCTGTGCGGCGATTATCAAGATCTCCGACCCCGCGGGCCCGGTGCTGTACCGGCAGGTGCGCGTCGGGCTCAACGGCCGGTTGTTTACGATCTATAAGCTCCGCACGATGTACGTCGATTCAGAAAAGGCCGGCCGCGCCGTCCGGGCTGGCAAGGATGACCCGCGGGTGATTCCCTGGTGCAAGTGGATGCGCAAGAGCCACGTGGATGAACTGCCTCAACTGGCCAACATCCTGCGCGGCGAAATGAGCCTGGTCGGCCCGCGTCCCGAGCGCCCCGAACTGTTCGAGGAGCTCAGTCAGGCCATGCCTGATTTTGAACGCCGTCTCGCGGTAAAACCCGGGCTGACCGGCCTGGCGCAGATATACAATGGCTATGACACGGACATCGAGACCGTCAAACGCAAGCTGGCGATGGATCTGGAGTACATCGAGAAGATGAGCCTGTGGTTGGAAATCAAACTCCTGCTGGCAACCTTCAAGATGTTCCGCGATCCGGCCTCGCGGTAATAGCTGATTGCTGATTGCTGATTGCTGATAGCTGATAGCTGATCGCTGATAGCTGACAGCTTCAAGCGGGTCTGATAAGTGAAGCGAACCATCAGCCGATCTCGCGGCGCAAGCGTCGCAGACGGCTGAACGACAAGGGGTGAAGCGGCATCATTTGTGTGGGCCACTTCAGATTGATGGTGTCTTGACCGACCTAATCCGTGGAGGTCGCGGGTTCAAGCGCCTTTCTTTGCGTGGAAAATGGGAGTCTTGATCATGCAACATGGGTCTTCGATTTACAAAGGGCTGTCACTGGCGGCCTTGATTGCCATGGCGGTGGGCATGGTGGGCTGCGGTCCCCCCAAGTACACCGACTACGACGACTTCATGAAGACCCCTCGTCCGATCGTGGCGGGCAAGCCCTACGTGATCGAGCCGCCCGACAGCGTGCGGGTCATCGCGCCCAGTGCGCCGGAGATCAACGATCAGATCCTTCAGGTGCGACCCGACGGGTACGTGACGCTGCACCTGGTGGGCGATATTTTCGCCGCGGGCAAGACCCCGACGCAGCTCGCCTCCGAAATCGAAGAGAAGATTCTCCGCTATTACCAGGATGTGACGGTGCAGGTGGAGATGAACGGCTTCAACAGCAAATTCTACTACATGGTCGGCGAAATCCAGGGCCCGCGCACCTTCACCGGTCGCGACACGCTCCTGTTCGCCTTCCTGTCCAACGGCGTGCCTCCCACGGCCTGGCCTGAAAAGGTGGTGGTGCTGCGCCCCAACGAACGGGCGGAGCTGATTCGTCGTATGAGTGTGGACATGCGCGAGATGCTCGAGACCGGCGATTTGAAGTACAACTTCGTGGTCGAAGAGGGCGACATTATCTGGACGCCGATCAATCCGTTCGCGTGGATCGGCCGCATCATCCAGAACCTGTTGACCCCGGTGGATCCGATCATCAACGCCTACACCACGCCGTACCGCGTGCAGAACCAGCTCACCAGTGAGCGAGGTCTGGACAACCGTCAGAGGTAAATACAACCATCGCGTCGCTTTTCATAGTGTTTTCATCTGAGATCAGGGGAGCCTTCCATGGCTTGGCGTAAACCTACAAATCTGAACGAGTGGCTGGGTATCGTCCTTCGGCACAAGAAGAAGTTCTTCTACCCGGCGATCACGGTCATGATCGTGTTCATCTGGGCCAGCCAGTACATGGCACGCGAGTACTGGGCCGAGGCCAAGTTCCAGCGCCGCAGCGACTCCAACTCCGCTGACAGCAATGTCGTGCCCGACACCTATCGCCGCATCCAGCAGATGATGCAATACAACTTCAAGGGTCGCCCCGCGATCGTGCAGCTCATCAAGGACTTGAACCTTGACCAGGGGCCCAAGTACCCTCGCATGGAAGACAACGAGCTGACCCTCGACGGCAAGCGCGCTTACAACGAACTCATCGCCGAACTGACCAACTCAGTCCGCGTTTCCCATCAGGTCAACAGCGAGCAGGTCGAACTGATCTCTGTCTCATTTACGCACATGGACCGCGAGCTGACGCCCAAGGTTCCCGACAAGCTGGTGGAAAACTACCTCCGCCAGGTGCGCAAGGAACTGGACGAAACCCTGCTGGAGCAGAAGAAGTTCTTCGACAACGAAGTGACGCGCTACGGCCGCAAAGTGCAGGAACTCGAACAGAACCGCCAGCGCTTCATGGTCAAGGAAGGCGGCATCGAGCCGGACGATCCGATGAACGTCCACACCAAGCTCAAGGACATGAAAGAGTCACGCGAGGAAAAGCGTGCGGCCTACGAAAAAGCAAAGGGCGGCCTGACCGAACTCATCAAGTGGGAGCAGGAGCAGCCTGATTTCATCGAGAGCAAGAAGCAGTCCGAAAACGAGCAGCTCAAGGTCCTGAAGGAAACGGAGAGCAGGCTCGCCGAACTGCTCGACTACCACCTTTACGAACTCCGTCGCACCGAAGAGCACCCGGCCGTGAAAGACACGCGACGCCGGCTGAACAAGGTCCGCGCCGACATCGCCGCCTTCTCCGGTCCTGACAAGGTCGATATCGAAGAAGTACCCAACGTCGAAAAGCTCCAGGCTCAGAAGGAGATTCGCGAACAGGTCGGCAAGCTCGAAGCCTCCGAGAAGGAACTGGTCAAGCTCGACGAGCAGATCGAACGCTACGAAGTGCTCAACCGCAACTTCTTCGTGGTCCGCAACGAGTATCTCAAGATCACCCGCGAACTGGAAGACTCTCAGGACCAGCTCAAGTTCTGGACCGAAAACCTCCAGAAGACCCAGCTCTCGCTCACCTTCGCGGTCAGCGAAAAGGGTATGCGCCTGAGCATCATGCAGCGCGCCATCGATCCGGACAAGCCCAGCTCGCCCGCGCTTTCCAAGATTCTGGCCATGGCCCTCATGCTGGGCCTGGCGACGGGCGGTCTTATGATCATCCTCGCGGAACTGCTCGACCACTCCTACCGCAGCGTGGAACAGGCGATCGACGAGATCAAGCTGCCTGTGCTCGGCGCGGTCAACGAGATCGTCAGTCCCGCCGCCGCGACGCGAAGGAAAATCCTCGGCTGGGGCGTGTTCCCGCTGGTCACCACCGTGCTCGCGCTGCTCCTGGGCGGCGTGTTCTACCTGACCTACCTCAGCCTCGAATACCCCGACAAGTACAACGCGCTGCGCAAGAGCCCGGTGGAGTTCATCAAATCGCAACTGACCGGCAGCCCGTATTGATCCCGTATTCAACAGACATGATCCGACAGGATGACGCACGATCAGTTAGTCGTCACGTGAAAAGAGGAGCTCGGCGTTCGTGAACGCCCGAGTCGGTGGAGAAAGAGTCAGGGCGGTACGCAACGTCGCGGCCGCCCCGCGCAGGGAGCCCGGACTTCACAAGGATGGCACTCGGCGGATCGTCGCCCCCACCACAGGGCCCGGTCGGCAACCGACTCACAGGTAAAAACGGATGTACGAAGCCTTTTACAACCTGGCCGTCTCGCCCTTCAACAACACGCCCAATTCGCGCTTCTTCTTCGAGACGGAGCAGCACCGCGAAGCCCTGGCGAAGCTGGAGTACACGGTGCGCAATCGCCGCGGCTTCGCCCTGATCACCGGCGAGATCGGCGCGGGCAAGACCACGCTCATTCGCACGCTCATCCGCCGCCTGGGGGTCGATGCCCGCGTCGCCCTGGTCAACAACACCCGCGTCGCTGACCCGCAGCTCCTGATCAAAATGATCGCCTCGGAGTTTCAGATCGACCTGCCGCCGAACGTCGACAAGGCCACGCTGCTGATGCTTTTGAAGAAGTACATCGAGAACCAGCACTCCGTCGGCCGCACCGTCGTGGTCATTATCGATGAAGGCCAGTGCCTGACGATCGACGAGTTCGAAGAGCTGCGCCTGCTGACGAATCTTGAAAGCGAGACCGATAAGCTGATGCAGTTGTTGATCCTGGGCCAACCCGAGCTTCGCGCGACGCTGAAGCATCCGCGGCTGGCGCCTTTGATCCAGCGCATCGTGATGTACATGCACCTGAAGCCGATGAGCTTCGACGACACCACGCGATACATCGCCTACCGCCTGGTCAGGGCGAGCAAAGGCCGGCCCAACGTGGATTTTTCGCGTGAAGCCCTGCAAATGATTTTTGAGTACTCCGGCGGCGTCCCGCGCATCACCAACCTGGTGTGCGACAACGCTCTGCTGGTCGGTTATTCGTGCAACACCAATCTGATTGACTCAGCGATCGTCAAAAGGGCGATTTCTCAGATGTTGCCGAACTTTGACGGCGCAGTTGCCGATATGTTTGCTGGTGAGGTGGTTGGAGACCAGGAGTCCGATCATGGGCGACGTATTTGAAGCAATGAACCGAGCTCGTCGCGAGCGAGGCCAACAGCAGAGTCCGCCACCGGCGTCAGCCGCGGAAGAGGATACTGCGCCATTGGCCGGCGACGGCACCCCCGAGTCCGGCGGACTGTCGTTCGGGGATGTCGAAGCCGAGGCGCTTGTCGAAGAGCTCAAGAAGGAAGAGCGCAAGCTGGATGAGCGACATGAGGAAGCGCGTGACAACGCTTCCCGCGCCTCTCACGCTTCGCCCGTCGCCGCCGCCGCCAGTCGCGCCAGGGCCGAGGCCCAGACCGAGTACGACAACCGGCTCGACGTGGACGAACCTTCCAACCTGCCCGCCAGTCACTCGAAACTCAACGGCTACTCCTCGGAAGTCGTCGTTCACCACGACCGCGGCTCAGCCGTCACCGAACAGTACCGCGCCATCCGCACCCAGCTCCTGGCGCGGGCACGCAACCGTCCCATCCAGACCACGGTCATCACCAGCTCCACCCCTGAAGAGGGCAAGAGCGTCACGACCGCCAACCTCGGCATCGTGTTCAGCGAACTGCGCAATCACAAGACGCTCCTGATCGAAGGCGACCTGCGCCGCCCCTCGTTCAACAAGCTCTTTGACCGCGAATGCACGCCCGGCATGCTCCAGCTCCTGCGCGGCGATGTCACCAAGCTCGACGACGCGGTTCACAAGACCATCTACGAAAATCTTCAGTTCATCCCCGCCGGCGGCCGCGACTCGACGCACTCCACCGAGCTGCTCACCAGCCCGCGCATGATCCAGATCCTCGACCAGGTGAAGGACCGCTACGATCACATTTTCATCGACTCGCCCCCGGTCGTGACCGTGACCGACTCGTGCATCCTCGGCGCCATGGCGGACCAGGTGCTGCTGGTCGTGCGCCTGAACAAGACACCCTCCGGTGCCGTCGAACGCGCCAAGCGACTGCTGCGCGCGTCCAACTGCGAAGTGTCCGGCGTCATTCTCACCCACCTGAAGCATTACATCTCCCGTTACCTGTACAAGTACAGCTACGGCTACGGCTACGGTTACGGCTACGCGGGAGCGAAGTAAGAAAGAGGGCCAAGGGTGGAGGGCCAAGGGACCGAGCGACAGGCAAATGCAAAATGTAAAGCATGCAAATGCAAAGTGGGCAAAGCAGGCATCCAAAGACGCTCCTCCCCGTTTTGCATTTTTCATTTGCATGCTTTGCATTTTGCATTCGCGATCAAGGGTCGCTTGATGCCTTGATCGCTTCAGCTTCACCATGATTTCCGCTGTCGATGACAAGCCGACCACCGCCTCCCCGCTGACCACCTTCGGCGGCACCGTCGCTCACATGCACGATGACGAAGTCGCCGCCGAAAAGCGCCGCCTTAAGCGCGTCCTCATGCTCACCCATCGCCTGCCTTATCCGCCCGATCGCGGCGACCGCATTCGTTCCTATCACCTGCTCAAGCTGCTCTCGAAACACTTCGACGTCGCTCTCGCTTCCACCAGCGATGAACCGGCCTGGCTTCAGCATCATCAACTGCTGAGCACCATGGCCACGCGCGTCGATCTCCAGCCGATCACCAAACGCGGCAGCCAGATCCGCGGCTTCATGTCGCTGCTCACCGGGCAGGCCATCACGCCAACGTCGTTCTTCCGCCTCGGCCTGGCCGACACGATTCGCCTGTGGCACCAGCAGAAACCGTTCGACGCGGTGCTCACGTTCTGCACCGGCATGGTGCAATACGCCCGCATCGTCACGCAGCCCGGTCGCCGCTCCGGCGGGGCCGATGCATCGGCGCCGGCCCCCGCTCCCGTCCGCCACGTCCTGGACCTCGTCGATGTCGACAGCCAGAAGTGGGCCGCCTACGCCAAGTCGAGCCACATCCCGATGAAGTGGGTCTACGCCATCGAAGCCCGCCGGCTCCGCAGGATCGAGGCCGGCGAGTACGACCGCTTCGACGCCGTTACCGTCGTCAGCCAGACCGAAGCTGACTGCTACCGCAATCACGTGGGTGAGCACCCTGGTCTTCGCGTCGTCAGCAACGGCGTGGACATGAATTACTTCTGCCCGCAGCCTGATCCCAACAATCACAGCCTCGTGTTCGTCGGCGTGCTGGACTACAAGCCCAACTACGAAGGCATCGCCTGGTTCGTCGAGAAGGTGATGCCCAAGCTTCGCAAGCGCGTGCCTGATGCGGTGTTCAATATCGTCGGCCGCAACCCGACGGACCGCGTCAAACGATTGTCACTTAACGACGGCGTAGAACTGATCGGCTCCGTGCCTGATGTGCGCGTGCATCTGCGGGACGCCTCCGTCGCCATCGCCCCTTTGCAGATCGCCCGCGGCGTGCAGAACAAGGTGCTCGAAGCGATGAGCAGCCGGCGAGCCGTCGTCGCCAGCCCCGGCGCTTCGCAAGGCGTTGACGCGGTCGATGGCGAACACCTGCTCGTGGCCAGCGAACCGGACCAGTGGGTCGACACCATCGAGAAGCTGTTCAACGACGCCGACCTGCGCGCCCGCCTCGGCGCTGCCGCCCGAGCCCGCATCGAAGAGCGCTACACGTGGGACCAGCAGCTCATGCCGATGGTGAAGCTGCTCTCTGGCGAGTGAACCCGTGGAATACATGTCCGAAATCTTGAGGTCACAATTTGTGACCTCAAGCACAAGTCGTAAGTGGTTGGGATGGCACTAATTACGATTTTCTATTCCTTTTGATATCACAAATTGTGATCTCAAACAGACGGAACGGTCACACTTGAGGTACCCATTTGGCTCCTCAAGATTCCCCTCGCAAATCGCAATCACCTTCCGGTATCCTGTCCTCGCCGCTTGCGGCTTCGCATCGCCCCGTGGAAGAACCGCATGATCGTCAAACGTCTCGTCATCCTGGCGAACTCGATCAAGAATCAGAAGCGCTGCGTTGCGGGGCGCGAGGTGTGGTACAGCCCGGCCTCCGGCCATCGTCTGGGCGCGTGGGTTCGTCCCGTCGGCGAAGTCGGCAAAGGCGAGCTCGCGTTGGAGCACAGCGCGATGCCTGATGGCTCGCAGCCTGCGGTGCTGGACATCATCGAAGTGCCGCTGTTGGAACACGCGGGCGACCTGACGCAACCGGAGAACTGGCGCTTGTGTCCGGTCCGCGCGTGGAAGAAGATCACCAGCGTGCCGCCCGTACCGCTGGCGATCTTGCAGGAGCGTCCGAATGATTTGTGGCACGACTGGAGTCAGTCCACGGATCGCATCGCGGCGGAGAAGGTGGCGGCCGTGGGACCAAGCGAATCACTCTTTCTCATTCGCCCTCGCCACTTCCGCCTGGTCGCGAGCACGAAAGGGGAAGGGCCCAAGGGCGAGCCGCGCGAACACCGCCGCCGCCGCGCCGTCTTCGAGTATGGCCGAAGCCGCTACAATCTCGCGGTGACCGACCCGACGGTGGACGCCCGGTATTTCACGCCTTTTCCCACCGTGCGTGAGCGCGTGCGCAAAGTGAGTCTGCCCTGCGGCGACGAGTGTCTGCTGTGCGTCAGCCGAACGCCGGTGTTTGACGACGGCAATCACTACAAGATCGTGGCGACGGTCATCGACGCGGCCGGCGCGCTGGGAAGTGAATCAGGGTCGTGAGTGAAATGATGAGCGACAAGCCCGCACCAACCCGCGCGACCGTGTTCACGGTGGGCCACTCCAATCTGGAGTTGCCTGATTTTCTCGCGCTGATCGCAAGGCACGGGATCGAAGCGATCGGCGATGTGCGGTCGATGCCTTTCAGCAGGTACACGCCGCAGTTCAATCGCGATGTGCTGGAGACGGCCCTGAAGAAGGCGAACGTGCGTTACGTTCCGCTGGGCAAGGAACTCGGTGCTCGAAGGGATGAGCCGGAGTGTTACATCGAGAACAAGGCCCGCTACGACCGCATCGCCCGCGCGCCGCTTTTTCTGGAAGGCCTCGATCGCGTGCGCAGCGGGGCGGCAAAATATCGCATCGCGCTCATGTGCAGCGAAAAGGACCCGCTGACCTGCCACCGCACGATTCTCGTTTCGCGACATCTTCGATCGGATCTGGATGTCCGGCATATTCTCGAAGACGGCGCGCTGGAGTCGGCTGATGAAGCGGAAGATCGTCTCCTGAAACTGCTCGATCTGCCGGCCGGCGATCTGTTCAGCGATCGCGAGGAGTTCGTGAAGCAGGCCTACGAGAAGCAGGGCGATCGCATTGCTTTCGTGCGCAGCGCCGAGGAGACACACGCCGGCAGCGTGGAGGCAGCGGAATGAAACGGATTCGCCTTTACACCATCGGCTTCACGAAGAAGTCAGCCGAGCAGTTTTTCACGAAGCTCGCCGAGGCGGGCGTGAAGCGCATCGTGGATGTGCGCCTGAACAACAGCTCGCAGCTCGCGGCCTTCGCCAAGCGCGATGATCTCGCCTTCTTTCTCAAGGGGCTTTACGGCATCGAATATGTTCACGCCCCGCAGCTCGCGCCGACGCAGCCGATGCTCGATGACTACAAGAAAAAGGGCGGCGATTGGGAGGAGTACGAGCGCGCGTTCCTCGACCTGATGGCGGAGCGTTCTATAGAGAAACACACGGCCGCGGAACTGCTGGATGAAGGTTGCCTGCTGTGCAGCGAACACGAAGCGACGCATTGCCACCGCAGGCTGGTCGCTGAGTATTTGCACAGGCACTGGGGCGGGATTGAGACGACGCATTTGATTTGACTGAATCATCTTTGCAACTCAAGCCCAATGGCGAGTCCGCGAGCCGTTGGGGTCGTTCCACGAATCTCGTCCGATCGAATACCCCGACGGCTCGGCGGCCCTCGCCATCGGGCTTGGATGCGGCGCGACGTTCAAACCTTCTTCTCTTCCTTCTCCACCCCCATCGACGCCAGCAGCGTTTCGATGCGTGACAGCGTGCGGTCCATCTGCGCTCGAAACGCGTTGTAGGGAAACAGCACGAGGATGGCGACGACCAGGCCGGCCGCGGTGGTGATGAGGGCTTCGGCGATGGCGGGGGTGACGGTGCGCGGATCGGTGACGCCTTTGCTTGAAAGAATGTCGAACGCGCGGATCAGGCCCATGACGGTGCCGAGGATGCCGAGCATGGGGGCGGCGGTGATGATGGTCGAGAGCGTGGCCATGAAGCGATCCATTCGCGGGCGCTGGTCATCGACAGCGGCGACGGCGGCGGCTTCGGTGGTCTTGCCGGCGAGGATGGCGTGGGCGATCCGGCCGTAGACGCTGCGATCTTTTTCAGCCATGAGCTTGGCGGCCATCTTGTCACCGGCGCGAAGCAGTTCGCCCATGCGCCGAACGCGATCGACCGCCACGGCATTGTTCGTGCGCAGCCAGAACCACGCGCGTTCAAAGGAAAGCGTCAGCCCGAGCACGCTGAGGACGAGCAGCGGCCACATGACCCAGCCGCCGCGCTGCATGATGTCCGCGAAGGATTGGAAGTTGATGCCGAACATGGGGGACAGTGTAACGGCACAAAGCCGCGACCGGTGGTCGCGGTTCGGCGCCCCGGTGTATTGTCGAATCGAAGGCACTGTCGGGCCGCGACCGGTGGTCGCGGTTCGGCGCTCCGGTGTATTGTCGAATCGAAGGC
>JBBDXA010000234.1:0-12683 GCA_040902585.1 Phycisphaeraceae bacterium | reverse complement strand
GATGACTATCTGTTCTGCGTGCTAAAGGCGGGGGTTTAGATGCGTTTGCCCTGGCCGCCGAATCCCTGGGCACGCGCGCCTGTTGTGTTCCGTCCATAAGTTCGTATAATGTTCGCAACCCGCCCGGCACCCGCGCGATCGTTCCCTGCGGTGCCGATTCTCCCTGTCACGCGGTTTACCCCGGCCGGCGGTAGGTTCGCCCCGAGCAGCTTTGTCTAGGGTAGACAGGGGTAGACAAGGGATAGACAAGGGATAGACATTTTCTAAGGCCTTTCCTATGCAGCACTTAGCTATGGGTAGATACACAGGAGGGGGAAGGGGATAGACACGTGTCTACTCTTGACCAAGGCCTTTGCCCATGATCCCTGAACCTGATCCTTTCGCTCTTTGCGGCGACGACGCATTGGGTGAATAATCGAACATTCACAGGCGTGCATTGCGATTGACTGATCCACTCTTTGGGAAAGGATGCAGACATGTACAGAATCGTCGCTCTCTCACTGTTGGCCGTCACCGCGCTGGTCGTGCCTGCGCTCGCCCAGGACAAAGCCGCGCCACAGGACCCCAAGTCCGCCCCTGCTGAGAAGCCCACGCATCACCTCTCGTCGCCGATTGTGAAAGACATCAAAGAGCTGGAGCATTTCATCTACGGCGAAGCGGAGATCACCTTCGACACCATGATGGATGCGATGACGAAGACCTTCTTCCCGCTGATGGAATCGCTCGGCAAGAACGGCGTGGTGTACGACTACCCGGCGATCTTCGTCTACAAAGGCGCGACGGAAGACCCGAAGAAGAAGTTCACCTTCCAGACCGGCTACCCGGCCCGCCCCGACTGCAAGGCTCCCGAGGGCTTCAAAATCCGCAAACTCGAAGCCCACCGCTGCGTCTCGATCTACTTCACCGGTCCGCTGACGGAACTGGAGGCGGCCTACAAGGCGGTCTATGCCCAGATCGCCAAGGCAGGACATCAGCCCACCGGCGAGTCGCGCGAGTTGTACCTCTTCTGGGACGGCGAAGCGTCGCCCAACACGGTGGTGGAGATTCAGGTGGGGATCGCCCGACCGGCGAAGGATGACAAGGACGCGAAGAAGGAAGAGTGAGCCTCTATAATTCCGCCATGCAGCGACGTGACTTTGACATCATCGTGATCGGCAGCGGCCACGCAGGCGCGGAAGCCGCGTGGGCGGCGGCCAACATGTTGCTCTCGGAGTTCGATGCGGGGCAGGGCGGTGGCATCGCACTTATCACCATGGACCCGCGCAAGATCGGAGCCATGTCCTGCAACCCGTGCATCGGCGGGCTCGCGAAGGGGCAGATGGTGCGGGAGATCGACGCCCTGGGCGGACTCATGGGGCTGGCCGCCGACGCGACCGGCATTCAGTTTCGCATGCTCAACGCCAGCAAAGGCCCGGCGGTGCGCGGCCCGCGCTGTCAGAGTGACAAGTACGCCTACGCCGCGGAGGTGCAGCGCCTCCTGCGCACGCGGTCGAACCTGACTATCCTCGCAGGCACCGTCGAACGATTCATCACCGATGAAGGCCGGGTCGTCAGTCTGCTTTACAAGGGCGATGCGGATTACGACGCTCCGCGCCAGACCGGCGACTGCTGCGGCGAGTTCAGCGCGATCAGCCTGGCGGAGAAGCCGATCGCGATCACCTGCCGCGCGGTGGTGCTCACGACGGGCACCTTCATGCGGGCGTTGATGCACACGGGTGAAAGCAAGACCGAAGGCGGTCGCGTCGGTGAAGGCACGGCTGTAAGCATCAGCGGGGCGCTGCGCGACATGGGCTTTGAACTGGGGCGTCTTAAGACCGGCACGCCGCCGCGCCTTGCGGCTGAGACGATTGATTTCGACTCGCTTCAGCTTCAACCCGGCGACGATGAGCCGGTGCCGTTCAGTGATATGAGCGCGAGCAACCCACCCACGGGAGTGGGTGGGCTTTCGCCGGTGTTGGAAAGGTTTCCCGTTCTTGAACAGCGGCCCTGTCACATCACGCACACCAACGCCGCGATCCACGATGCCATTCGCGCTAACCTCGACCGCGCTCCGATGTACAACGGCCAGATCGAAACGCAGGGCCCGCGCTACTGCCCGAGCATCGAAGACAAGGTCGTCCGCTTCGCTGACAAGACTTCACATCACGTCTTCCTCGAACCCGAATCGCTCACGACGAACGAAATCTACTGCAACGGCATCTCCACCAGTCTGCCCGCGGATGTGCAGGAAACGATCGTGCGTAACCTGCCCGGCTGCGAGAACGCGAAGATTCTCCGGCACGGTTACGCGGTGGAGTACGACATGGTCTGGCCGCACCAGATCGATGCGACGTGCATGACCAAGCTGGTTGAAGGCTTGTTCCTCGCCGGGCAGATCAACGGCACCAGTGGTTACGAAGAGGCTGCGGGTCAGGGCCTCGTCGCGGGCATCAACGCCGTGCGCTACCTGCGCGGCGAAACGCTGTTGCGTCTGCGGCGCGATCAGGCGTACATCGGTGTGCTGTTGGATGACTTGGTCACGAAGACGCCGCGCGAGCCGTATCGCATGTTCACGAGTCGGGCTGAGCATCGCCTGCTCCTGCGCGGCGACAACACGGATGAACGTCTCACGCCGCTGGGCAGGGAACTGGGCACGGTCGATGACGCGCGGTGGAGCGTGTTTCAGGATCGCCTCGCCGCCATCACCGCCCTTCGCGATTGCCTGTCGCGAAGCAAGATCGGAGGCGTTCGCACGCTCGATTGGGTGCGCCGGCCGGATGTCGATGCCAGCGCCTTGCTCGCCCGCCTCAACGGCGAATCGCTGCCTTCGCTTGCGCGCGCGAAGCGCATCCTTTCCCGCGTCATCGCTGATGTGCAGTACGCCGGCTACATCGAGCGGGAACGCCGGCTCATTGAAAAGCTCGGCTCACAGGAAGAAGTCCCGCTGCCTTCAGCGTTCGACTACCAGCGCATCACCGGCCTGCGCAAGGAAGCGAAGAACGTGCTCAGTAAGTTCAAGCCGACGACGATGGGCCAAGCGTCGCGGCTCGCCGGCGTGACGCCGGCGGACATCATGCTTCTCACCGTGGCGATAGGGAGGTGAAGTTGATTATGCTATTTGAGGTTTGGACTGCATTCACAAACGGAGCATCCCTTATGTCCGATCTTATCTCGAATCCGTCATCGCCATTCACCGGCCTTGCAGCAATCGATTGGGGACTGGCACTCCAGCGTGGCTTCGTTGGCGCCGTGGTGGGTGGCGTCGCCGCAGTGATTTACTATGTGTTCGTACTTCGAAATAAGAACAAGTGAGTCCGTGGGGTAAACGATGCCACTTCTTCCTGGTTACAACCACTTCGGCGGCATCCACTGGGAAACCGCTGCCCTCAAAAACGCCCTCGCCTACGCCGGCGTCACCGCGCCGCACACGGGCAAGCCGCTGAGCGAAGCGATGTGTCTCGGCGTCGCCAGCGGCATCGCGGCCGGCTACCAGTTCTGCCCTTCAATTCCCTCGTGGGAGAAAAAGCTCGGCCCGCCGCCGCTGGAGCTTCCCAAGGACTGCTCGCTCGAAGATCAGTACATGCTCGGCTACCGCTGCGGCTCAGGCATTTCGATCGTCTCCCGCTTTCACGCCTTCTCCACCCACGCGGATAAGTACGAAGTCCCGCTCAAACGTCTTGGCTGCAGGACCACCGTGAAGGAAACCGCCGGCCTCAAGGCCGCACAGCAGCATCTGGTCGACGCTCTCGCCGCAGGCAAGCCCGCGCTGCTCTGGTGTTCTTCCATGAAACTCACCTGGCTCGGCTGGGCCGGCACCTGCGGCATGTACTCCACCCTCTGCTGCGGCCTCGACGAAGCCAAGGGCCTCGCTTACATGTCCGACCGCGGCCCGACACCGATGGAGCTCACGCTCGACGAACTTACCTTCACGCGCAATCGTGTCTGCTCACTCAAGAACCGTCTGCTCACTTTCGATCCGCCGGCGAAGCTCGATGAGAAGACGCTGGCCAAGGCTGCGCTCGAAGGCATCCGCGCCTGCGCGGGCGACTTCATCAAGCCGAAGCTGAGCACCTTCAACCTGCCCGGTCTGCTGGACGGTTCCAAGCTCATCGCGAATCCGAAGAACAAGCGAGGCTGGCCGACGGTGTTCGGCGGGAAGGGCGGCAAGCTCGGCGGCACCGAAGGCGGGCGCATCTACCTGCCGCTGCGCGATATGTTCGATGCGATTGAAACCGCAGGCACCGGCGGCGGCCTGATGCGCCCGCTCTACGCGGATTTTCTGAATGAAGCCGCGGCGCTCACAGGCGGCAAAGGTCTGGCCGCGTGTGCCGAGCAATATCGCAACCTCGCGAAGGCGTGGACCGCGCTCGCCGAGGCGTGTTTGCCGGATCGCGTCAAGCCGTTTAAGCAGACCAAGTCACTCCTGCGCAAACGCGAGAAGACGCTCCGCGAGAAGGGCGGCAAGGCGATGAAACAGATCGATCAGTGCGGCATGGACCTGCACGCGATCGAGATGGATATGCGCAAAGAGTTACCGTTCGATGATGCGCAGGCGCGCGAGTTGCTCGAATCGATCGGACAGCGCATGGCGGAACTTCACGCAATGGAAACCAACACCGCCAAAGCACTCGCCGCGGCGGCGAGGTGATGCGCGGTTAGCGGTGAGGCCGAGTCCGCGAGGCCCACCCGTGGCGAGGGCATCCCGAAGACACGCCGCTCCCAAGGGTGGGCCTCGCGGACTCGGCCCGACCGCTAACCGCGTCTAGGTCTTGCCCGTCATCACCAGATGATCGCGATGAATCACTTCATCGTAAGCTTCGCGCCCGAGTGTCTTGCCGAGTTGTGACGATTTGAGCCCCTGAATCAGGCGGGTTTCATCCGCGCTGTAGTTCGACAGACCGCGGGCGACTTCGTGGCCTTCCTTGTCGAGCACCGCGATGACATCGCCGCGATCGAATGTGCCTTCGACTTTCTTGATCCCTGCAGGTAAAAGGCTCTTGCCGCGTTTCAGGGCCGCCAGCGCGCCGTCGTCGATGGTGAGCATGCCTGCCGGTCGCTTGGTCAGGCCGATCCATCGCTGCCGGGCGTCGAGCTTCTTTTTCGCCGGGGCGAACACGGTGCCGAGGTCCGCCTCACCGGCGAGCAGCCTTCGCAGCACGTTGGGTTCGCGGCCGTTGGCGATGACCGCGATCTCGCCCGCCTCGGTTGCAAGTCCCACCGAAGTGAGTTTGCTCTGCATGCCGCCGGAGCCGAGCCTGGATTTTTCCGCGCGCACATGGCCCTGCACCGCGGCGAGTTCGTCGACCAAGTCGATGCGCTGGCCCTTCTCATCGAGCAGGCCGTTGACGACGGTGAGCAGGATCAGGGCATCAGCCCGAAGCGCGTTGCAAGTGAGCGCGGCAAGCTGGTCGTTGTCGCCGAAGCGAAGCTCTTCGACGGCGACCGTGTCGTTCTCATTGAGGATCGGCACGCAGCCGAGGCGATGCAGGTGGGTGATGCAGTTGCGGATGTTCAGATAACGCTGACGGTCATCGAAGTCGCCGCGGGTGACGAGCACCTGCCCGACGCCCAGGCTGTGCGGAAGGAAGGCGTCGTGCAGGTACGTCATCAGTCTGCGCTGGCCGACAGCCGCGACGGCCTGAAGTTCCGCCACATCGCGGGGTCGCTTGTCCATCTTCAACTCCGCCAACCCCGCGCCGATCGCGCCGCTGGAAACGACGGTGATCTCATAGCCGTCCTTGCGCAGGGCCGCGATCTGCGACGCCATCTCGTGGATGTACGCCACGTCGAGATGTCCGTCGTCGCCGGTGAGCAACTGCGTGCCGAACTTCACGACGAGGCGTCGTGCGCCGGCGAGGATGGATTGGCGAAGGGTGGTGGAAGGCATGAGTGGGAGTCGAAAGTGAAAAGTGAAAAGTGGAGAGTGGAAAGTGAAGAGTGAGTGTTAGGGTTGGGATTTATGCATGGGTCTTGGCGGCATTCCGGTTCAGTTGATCGACGATCAGCTTCACATGCCGGGCGGTCGCACCCTGGCGGGAAAGGATAGACTTTTGCCCGTTGGAGGCCAGTCGTGCGGCAGCATCGCGATCCGCCAGCAAGCCGCTTGCGGCTTCGCATGGCTGGTCGCTGATGATGATGCCCTCCGCAGCCTTGAGGGTATCGATGGCATCCTTGAAATCGCCGTGATGCGGGCCGATGATCACCGGTTTGCCGATCGCCGCCGGCTCCATCGGGTCCGAACCATAGAGATCGATGAAGCTGCGGCCGACAATCACCACATCCGCCAGCGCGTAGGCTTTGCGGAGTTCGCCCATGGTGTCGAGCAGGAAGAGTTCGCTGCCATCGATTGCGCGCGTCGAGCCGTCAGCGTGTTCGGTTCGCCGCACCAGCTTCTGATCGGGTGCGAGTCGCTGCATGGTGGCCGCGACTTCATTGAATCGTTCAGGCTTGCGCGGCACGATCATCATCTGCACCCCTGCCGGCCGCGCGGCGACGAGCAGTTCCTCTTCGCCTGGCCCTGTGGAACCGCACACGATCAAAGGCCGCGCAGGATCGATGCCCATCGCGGCGGCGAGTTCGTTCGCGCCGCTGACGCTCGCCGCATCGGCAACGTTTGCCGTGTCCCATTTCATCGAGTCGGCCACCTGCACGCGAGCCGGGTCCGTGCCCAGGCCGATGAATCGCTCGGCATATTCCTTCGTCTGCACCGCCGCGAAGGTCAACCGCCGGAAGGCGGAACGAATCACCGCGCGGAAGAAGCGATAGCCTTTGAAGCTGCGTTCGCTCAGCCGGCCGTTGATCACGCCGATCGGGATCTTGCGCCGGTCGCACTCCTGCACGAACGTCGGCCAGAGTTCCAGTTCCATCAGAGCGACGAGATCGGGCTTCACCGCATCGAGAAACCGGCGGACGCTTCGCGTGAGGTCCAGCGGGTAACGCAGCACGATGTGCCTGCCTTCGTAAAGCTCGTTGGCGCGGGCGATGCCGGTGTTGGTCGTCGCGGTGATGACGATTCGGCACTTGCCCGCGAAGGCTTCGTCGAGTTGTTTCACGAGCAGGCGCGTGGCATTGATCTCGCCGACGCTCACGGCGTGGATCATGATCGTCGGACCCTTGCCGCTCCCCGCTTCGCCGCGGCCGTTCATCGCTCCCGCGGGCACCTTGCCGAATCGACCGGCCCAGTCCGTCCGCCACTTGCCGGTGCGCAGCAGGTGATAGCCCCAGATCGGGCTGGTGATCGCGGCGGCGAAGCCGTAGAAGATGTCGCGCAGGAGCGGCATGGGGGAATTGTAGAGGAAGGGACGGAGGCAGGAAGGGACGAAAGAACGGAGGGACGAAGGCACGAAGGGGGGAGGTCACCGCCAATTGGCATGCTGCCTTTGTCTTTCACTTCGTCCCTCCGTCCCTCCGTCCCTCCGTCCCTTCGTTCCTTTCTTCCCCTACAATCCCGCGACCATGAGTGACCCGTTTTACATCACGACGCCGATTTACTACGTCAACGATCGTCCGCACATCGGCCACGTGTACAGCACGACCATCGCGGACGTGATCGCGCGATACCATCGCCTGCGCGGCGACGATGTTTTCTTTCTCACCGGCACGGATGAGCATGCCGCCAAGGTGGTCGAGTCCGCGACGAAGCATGGCGTCTCCGCGCAGGAGTGGGCGGACAAGAATGCCGCGGCGTTTGAGAATACGTTCAAACGCCTGGGGTTCACCAACAACGACTTCATCCGCACCAGCCAGACACGGCACAAGGAACTCGTCCGCAAGTACGTCAAGGCTCTTCTGGACTCCGGCGATGTGTACCTTGGCGATTACGAAGGCTGGTACGACGCGGGGCAGGAGGAATATGTCCCTGAAAACAAGGCGAAAGAAAATGAATACAAGTCGGCGATCAGCGGCCGGCCTCTCATCCGCCGCAAGGAGAAGAATTATTTCTTTCGGCTCTCCTCCTATCGCGAGGCCTTACTCACGCTGCTGGAAAAAGGCGAAGCGGTGGACGGCTGTACCTTTGAGGTGCAGCCGAGCGCTCGCAAGAATGAGATCATCGAACGAATCCGCACGGCTGAGGACATTCCCATCAGTCGCGACGTGGCGGGCAGCGGTCTGGGCAACTGGTGCATCACCGTGCCCGGCGATGACACGCATGCAATCTACGTCTGGATCGATGCGCTCTTCAATTACCTGACGACGGTTGATACGCCCGATCGCCGCAAGTACTGGCAGGCGGGCGCGGTGCACCTGATCGCGAAGGATATTCTCTGGTTCCACGCGGCGATCTGGCCGGCGCTGCTGCTGGCGCTTCGCAAGTGTGACGGCTTCGGCTGGGTGAATCTGCCGAAGCTGGTCTACTCGCACAGCTTCTGGATCGCCGAGGGGCGGAAGATGAGCAAGAGCGAAGGGAACTTTGTGGATTTGGAGAAGATCGATCAGTACATCGCGACGTTCAGTCTCGATGCCCTGCGGTATTTTCTGGCGAGTAATGGGCCGCTGGGGACGACGGATAGTGATTTTGCGGAGAAGAAATTCATCGAGGTTTACAACACGGATTTGGCGAACACGTTGGGGAACTGCCTCAATCGAGTTGCGAACATGACTCAGAGGTACTGTAGTGCCGTCGTGCCTTCTCTCAGCTCTGATAGTGTATTTAACGAGAGCGTCTGTCTCCGACCGCCTGTGAAGTCAGAGTATGGAATCTACGAGTCGCAGTGGCCGGGTTACTACATCGACTGTGTTTGCCGATCCGGTATTTCACTCGTGTCACTCGTCGACTATTTGATTGAAAAGTATCCCCCATTCAAGATGATCAAGGACGAACGTTATGCACACCTTGTGCCCACGATCCTCTACAACTGCGCCGAAGCCCTGCGCATCGCCTCGCTTCTCCTCTGGCCCGTCATCCCCGCCAAGTGCGAGGAAATCTGGCGTCGTCTCGGCTGCGACTACGCCGCGCAGATGGCATCAAACGATGGGCGCGGCAAGCTCGATGAATGGGTGAAGTGGGGCCAGCTCAAACCCGGGACGCCGCTGCTCTCGGGCGATGCGCTCTTCCCGCGCTATCAGCCGCCGAAGGGATGACGCGGTTAGCGGTCGTGCCGAGTCCGCGAGGCACACCTGTGTTGGATCGCCGCCGGCACAAGTACGTCGCGGAACGGGAGGGCCTCGAAGACTCGGCCCGACCGCTAATCGGGACTGAATCACGTTGCGTTACTTCTTCAAGTCTCCCGCGCGCTGGCGCACCGCGCCCGGTTCCTCGGCGACCCACTTATCTTTGTCGAGGTACCACTTGAACCGCTTGGCCGGTAGAACGCTCTCGGCTTCCAACAGCTCGCACAAGCGGGCACCTTCGCTGCTGATGACCACCAGCGCGTTGTTGCCCGTGTAGTAGAGCTGATCGCCCGTGATGGTGCGGCCGGTGTGTTTGAGGATGACAGGGCCGGCCGCGGTGAGATTGTCCAGCTTCGGCTCGCCGGCCTTGCCGTTGAGCCAGGAGTCGAGCCCGCCGGTGGACTTGAAATCCGCCACGAGCTGATTGCAATCCATCCGCACATCCTGATCCGAGCCCTGCGGAAGCTGAACCATGCGTACATCACCATCCATACGGACATCGTTCCGCTTCGCGTCGACGGTGAGCTGCTTCTGCCAGATGAAGAGCGTGACGCCTTCGCCGACGAACGCGACCTGCTTCGAAGCTTCGGTGGGTTTCGCTTCGGGCGGCTTCACGTCGCCCGGCTTCGTGTTGTCGTCCTTCTTCTTCGCCGTGCGATAATCTTCGATCTGCATCGAGCCCGCGCCGGTGATGATGATCTGCTCGCTGATGTTGTCGAAATCGAGCAGGGGGCCGGTGAGTCGGAAGCGCGTGGCCAGCTTGCCGCCGACGCGGTCAGCCCACTTCTCTGATTCGAAGACGACCTGTTCCCTGGCGACCAGCTTGCGCACGGTGCGCGGCTTGCGCTCTTGCGGCCTTTCCGCGCCGACCTGTTCCTTCGCCGCTTCGACGGTTGCCTTGGGAGCCTCGTCGCCCGTGAGCGAAATGCCCGCGCCGAGGCTGCTCTTCTTATCCTTCGGATCGAGCGGGTCGAAGTGGACATCGACTTCGTCAGCCTGAAGACGCGAGAGATCGACGCCGCGATCACTGGTGGCCACCACGCCGCCGCGGAAGCGGCCCGCGCCGGTGAGGTTGTTGAAGTCCATGCTGTTGAGCCAGGTGATGTGCATGTGCTGCGGCTCAACCTTGGCGGGCTTCTTCGCACCCGCGGCAGCTTTCGCGGCGGCTACGGCGGCTGCGGCGGCGGCCTTGGCGTCTTCCGGGTTTGCAGGTTGCTCCAGCGGCGAGCGGCCGGTCGTGATGAAGTCCGCCTCGCCCGGGCCGGTGACCTGAATCGTCTGATCCTTGTCGTTCATGACGATCTGCCGGCCGGTGATCGAGTTGCTCTCTCGTTGCACTTTCGCGGGCTTCTCCGCCGGGCCGAAGACCTGGAACAGACCGCTGGCGATGTCCGCATCAAGCTGGTGAGCATCCACGAGCGTCTTCGGATTCTCCGAGCGGACTTTCACATCGTGCATCGCGTGCAGCTTCGTCACCGCCAGTTGCATGCCGGTCTGTTCCGCGGCGTTTGCAACGGCGGGCACTTGAGGAGTACCGGGGGCAACGGGGGCGGCGGCAGGCTTGCGCGGCGTCTGCGCAAGTGCGACATCGAGCAGCCCGGCGGTAATCTCTCTGTCCGGCTGCGCCGCTTTGACATTCCCATTCGCCACCATGCGCGAAGGTTGCGTTTTGCCTTCCTGGTCCGGCGTGAACGTCACTTCCAGATCATCCGCATCGATCGCCAGTTCATCCTTCGGCTTGGTGTCGCGCGACTTCGCTTTCACGTGGCCGGTCACTTTCACGAGCGCAGGCTGCTGCTTCTGCTTCGTCGTGTTCATCAGCGTGAGCGCGAGGCGGTCGCCTTCGACCGCAAGCTGCGAGTGATCCACCTTTACATCACCGTGAAAGTTCGCCTCTTTGAGTTCATCCAGACGCGCGGAAGGATCGAGCGAGCGGGGCTGATCCGACGCGGCCGGCGGAGCGGGAGCAACAGTCGCTTCCTTCTTCTTCACCGCAAAGGCGAGCTCCACGTGCTGCGACCACTGCACGGTCATCTCGCGCGTCTTTCGCGCCGCATCGTTGCCGGCTTTGGCCGGGTCATTGCCCGCAATTCGAACAGAGGTTTCGTAGCCGACGATCGAGCCGGCCCCGTCGATGCGGCCGATGCCCGTGGTCTGGTTGATGTCCACGTGCTGCGCCGTGAGCCGGCCCATGGCGGCGGAGTCGATCATCAGTGGCTTCTCGGGCGTGCCCCAGATCTTCACGCGGCCGCTGCTGGAAAGGTATTCCACGCGCTGGGCCGCGATGGTCTCCTTGCGGACGGAACGGACTTTCACGTTGCCGATCAGCGTGACGTGTGAATCGTTCGCCCCGGTGAAATCTTCAGGCAGGTCATCGATGGGTTGGACGAGAAGTCTGCCGACCCAGGTGACGTTGATGTCATTGCCGCGCGTGGGCATCAGGCTGCGGCCGGTGGGTGGCGAAAGAATAGGCCATCGCTGAGCGGCAGGGGCAATTAGCGTGGTCGGGGCGGGCGGTGTCCCCGCATGCGGCGCGACAGGCGGCACCGAAGTGCGAGCGCTGTTGGTCGAACTTCGCCACTCACGCCTGCCAAGCTGCTTCTCCGGTGATTCACTCTTGCCGCCCGACTGCATCGCGAAGACGAGGTCCATGCGATCGGCATCGATGGCTGCATCGCTGCTGCGCACGGCAACGAGCTCTTCGAAGACGGCAACGTAATAATCCGGCTCGCGCGGGTCGGCAGGCGCAGGCGTCGTCACAGGCGGCGCGGTCTGCGATGAAGTCGGCGGCACGGGTGGCCTGGGTGCGCGAAGAGGTTCATCTTCCAGCGGCGTGCTGTTGTATCGCAGCAGTTTGCCCTGGGCGATCTCGAGGCGGTTGATGCGGTTGCGTTTTTCGTTGTAGATGAGTGTGAGGCCGGTGCCCTGGAAATCGACGCGCGACGCGGTCAGGTGGACCGGGCCTTTGCTTTCGACGAGGCCCAGTTCCAGATCGAAGTGAACCTGATCATCGAGGAAGAATCGCATGCGGACATCGCGCGAGCCTTCGTTCAGATCGACGGTCTGGCCCGGCGGCGATTCGTAGATGATCAGCTCGCAGCCGCCGCGCAGGTCGCCGGCCTGCGGGTTGTTGTCCGGAGCGACGAGCGTGCCCTCTTTGGCCGAGACCTTCAACACACGCCTGCCGGGAATCAGGTGAATGTAAGCCGTGGGGTTGTCAACATCCGCTACGCCGTTAGGCTTGGGAATGAAGCGATCCCCCGTCATGATGGTGAGCTGGTTCTTTTCCTTGTTGTACCGGCGGATGTGGTAGCGATCGATGACGCCGCCCGGCTTGATCGGGCCGTTGAGCTTGCCGGGGTTTTCAAAGTCCGGCGGAGCGAACTTGCCGTCAGGGTCCCGTTTCAATGTGGGCGGAGCCGGCGGCGCGCCTACTTTCGGGCTCAGCGCAATGGTCGCCGCGAGCACGGCACCGGCCAGGGCGCAGGCACCGAGTGTGTAGACAATGGAGTGACGCGACATGTGATAAGTGTAGCCGATCCATCGCGCCGAATCCGGATGGCACCGATCTGTCGGTGGTTACGGGCGTGACC
>JBBDXA010000233.1:0-12759 GCA_040902585.1 Phycisphaeraceae bacterium | reverse complement strand
CAATCGTCCAGCCCTTCTGACGCGAACAATGACAAAGGAAACTCGACGGCCCGACCCTCCCCCAACCCCTCCCTAAGAGGGAGGGGAGTCGTACTCAACACCACCGGCGCACCGCCCCGGCAGATGGAATTCGCACGCCTCAACCTCACCTATACCGTCATGAGCAAACGCAAGCTGCTCGAACTGGTGAAGGAAAAGCACGTGCATGGCTGGGACGACCCGCGCATGCCCACGCTCAGCGGCATGCGAAGGCGAGGCTATCCGGCTGCGGCGATCCGCGCGTTCTGCGACGGCGTCGGCGTCGCCCGGCGGGACAACACCATCGAGCTCGCCCGCCTGGAGTTTCATGTGCGCGAAGAGTTGAACAAGACGTCGCCGCGCGTGATGGGTGTGCTCAATCCGCTGAAGGTGGTGATTGAAAACTACCCAGAAGGTGAAACAGATGAACTCGATGCGATCAACAACCCGGAAGATGCGTCAGCGGGCAGTCGCAAGGTGCCGTTCTCGAAGGTGATCTATATCGAGCAGGAGGATTTTGCGGAGGTGCCGCCGCCCAAGTACTTCCGCCTCGCGCCCGGCGTCGAGGTGCGATTGCGTTATGCCTACTTCATCCGCGCGACGAAGGTGGTCAAGGACGAAGCAGGCAACGTGATCGAAGTCCACGCAACCTACGACCCCGCCACCCGCGGCGGCGATGCCCCGGACAAACGCAAAGTCAAAGGCACCATTCACTGGGTGAGCGCCGAGCATGCTGTGGATGCCGAGGTGCGACTCTACGAAACGCTATTCAATAAGGAGGACGCGGAAGATGTCCCCGAAGGCGGCCACTGGCACGACAATCTGAATCCCGACTCGCTCAAGACCCTCACGGGCTGCAAGCTCGAACCTTCCGTGAAGAGCGCGAAGGCGGGCGATGCGTATCAGCTCGAACGCACCGGTTACTTCAGCGTTGATGCTGATTCAAGCGACCGCAAACTCATCCTTAACCGCACGGTGACGTTGAAGGATTCGTGGGCGAAGGTGCAGAAGAAGGGGTGAGTTGTGGAGCGGATCGTTATGGGTCAGAAGACTGATCGGTTTGGTGTTTTTGATTGTGTTCGTAGGCTTGGATTCGCAACGCGGAGTCGGCCAAACCGACGAGGTTGCCAGCCCAAGGCACCGGATGGACGTACTTTCCATAGAAGCCGGCAACGAATCGCGCTTCACACGTTCGCCGAGGATGCTTCGCAATTAGTGAGTCGAAGAAGTTTCTTCGAACTTCATAATGACTATAAAACGCAAATGGCGACCATTGCTCCGCAAGTTCGTTTGGATTCCGTATGTCAATAATCTCTACAGGTTCAATGAGATGATGGTTCTCACCTTCACGTTTCCATGCCAGCTTGAGGATGTCGACTGCTTGAACATCTGTTACGGGAGCACCATATCCGAAGATTGTCAGAATAAAGGCTCGACTTAAATATTCACGTGCCTGCTCCCATTGCTCGCGGATGAAAGGATCGGCGTCGTAGTTCTTCCTCGTCACGGGATAGAGCAGCCGGCTCTTCTCACGTTTGACGGCGCAGATTGCGCATACAGTACCGGCTGGTCCGGATTTGCCGCACTTGGAGCATGCTTGGATTCGAACGTTACCGTGTAAATGAAAGATGCGAGGCAACTGAAATGATTTGGCATGTCGCTCATAGGTGTCATAGAGAAACGGATCCCAATTGAACGTAAACACCGCATCCTTGGGACGCAGTCCGAGTAGTAGGTAGTCGTAGACGGTCAGCTGGTCGCTCGAAAGCCGTAATTGAGAGAAATAAGATTCTACACGCGTTTCAATCACATCAAGAAGGTCGCGATTCGCTGCATCTTCTGAAAGTTCGGCATAGAGCGCTTCAAATCCCTTGTCAGGGTCATGCCCGGATGAAGTGATTGCATGGCGGAGTTCAAGCGTGTTAACAAGGTCATTCATCAGTGGGACGCAGCGTCGTCCTTCATCGCCATACGGCATGGCTGCGCGACTTGCACCTGCACCAAGAATCACGACATGCGGTCTCTCGTCCCATGTTCCGAGGGACAAAATATCCTCGGCGCTGAACGTATCGCCGCGCATGATGTACTCTTCAAGTGTCATAGAATCACGCCGGAATCGCCGCCAGCTCCTCGCGCACCGCTTCCACCAGCGGGGCGATTGTGCTTGCGGAGAAGTCGAACGACACGCCCGCCGCGGCGAAGAGTTGCGGTAAGGGTCGCGTGCCGCCCAGCGCGAGAGCCTTGCGATAGTTCGTCAGCGCCGTTTCCGGATCCTTCTTGTATTGCAGCCACAGTTGTAGTGCGCCCAACTCCGCGATGCCGTATTCGATGTAGTAGAACGGCACGCCGAACAGGTGCGACTGCCTTTGCCACATGCTCGCGCGGGCGTCTTCCAGGCCGGTCCAGTCCACGGCCTTGCTGCCGAATCGCCCCAGCAGCGTGAGCCAGTAGGCTGTGCGCTCGTCGCGAGTGTGTTTCGGATGCGTGTAGATCCAGTGCTGGAAGCCGTCGATCGTCGCGACCCAAGGCAACACGCGGATAGCGCGTTCGATGCTCTTGCGTTTCGCACGGGCGGCATCGTCCGCGGAGTAGAACTCGTCATAAGCGTCAGCCGCGAGCAGTTCCATCGACATGCTCGCCACTTCGCAGAACTCCAGCGGGGCGTGACGCACGAAGGTGAGATCGACGTTGTCACACGCTTCCAGATGATGAAACGCGTGCCCGCCTTCGTGCAGGAGCGTTTCCACATCGCCCTGCAAACCCGCCGCATTCATGAAGATGAACGGCTTCCTGCTCTTCTCCAGCGAGCACTGATAGCCGCCCGGCCGCTTGCCCTTGCGGCTGTCCAGGTCGAGCGTTTCGCCAAGCTTCATCGTGGCAAACTGCTTGCCGAAGTAGGGCGACATGCGGTGGAACATCCGCCGGGTCTTCTCCACGAAGCCCGCGATGTCATCCTGCTCGAAGGGCCGCAGCGGCGGGCGATGCTTCGGATCGACAGCCGTGTCCCACGGACGCAGCTTGGCGACGCCCAGGTCGGCGGCGTCCTGCTCGTCGATCTCTTCGATGAGCGGCACGATGAGCTTCTCGCACGAATCGCCGAACTGAATGCACATCTGGGGCGTGTAGTCAAAACGCTTCTTCACCAGCCAGATGAAGGAGCGATAATCGCTGTGACCTGCATTCCGGCCCATCTGATCGCGCAGCGGCACGAGCTTGTCGAAGAGCTCATCCACCTTCTCGCGGTCTTCCATCCGGCGATCGACCACCAGCTTCCACGCCTCTTCGCGCACAGCCCGGTCGGTCTCTTCGAGGTAGCGCGACATCTGCTGAAGCGTCTGCTGCTTGCCTTGGTATTCGACCATCATCGCGCCGCAGACTTTGCCGTACTCGGTGGAGAGCTTGGTGTCCTGCACGGAAAGTGGAATGTTCTCCGCGCGGTAGACATCGACATCCGCCTGCCAGCGTTTGACGAGGTACGCGATGACCGGATCGCTGTCCGCGCCGGTGGCCTTCGCCGCGGCGATGAGTTTCTTCTGAAGCTCGAAGTAGATCGGCTTGATGTTGGGATCGATGTTCTCGACCACGTGCATGTACGCCTTTTCGATCTCGGCGTCATCGGTGTGGCAGGTGTTGTCGATGTACTTCCACGAACTGTACTCGTCGATGGTTTCATCGAGGTCGGAGAAGTCGCGCAGCCAGGCCTGGAAGTCAGCCTTGGTGCTGATGGGCCGGGCGAGCAGGGCTTTGTAAAGCGGCTCGAGCGCGGGCCAGGAGGAGCAGTCGAGGTCGGCGGGGACGAAGGGGGTGAGTTGGCTCATGCGGACAATATAGCCAGTCTTGCCCGACTGGAATCAGGATGGCACCCGGGGACTCCCGAGATCGTCACGCCGCGATCCGCTTGATCCACGGCTCGATACGTCGTCCGAGTTCGCCCATGGAGTCGGGCAGTTTGCCAGCGCCGAATCGCTTCCACCAGGAGACGACGGTCATGCCGACGGGCTGATCGCTTTCCGCGTGGCGGAGTAGGATGAACCCGTCGGGGGTCTCTTCGCCGAGCGTCTGGGCTTCGCGCTGGGACGCCAGTCGCAGATAGAGCACATCGTTGGTGATGTCGTAGTGAAACCACCATGCCTGATCGATCGTGCCTTCTATGGTGTCGGGCGTGACCATTCGACTGTTCCTTTCGAGGGCTTTCGCGCCAGATAAGCCGTCTTCACGAGGCCCTGAACGACGTCCGCCACGATGACCATTCCGACCGAGGCGATCTGTCATGGAGGTGTCGGCCATGAGTTTCCTCAGAGCGGCTGGGGTGCGTAATCGAACCCTTTGCTAAGCCGCAAGCGGCTACCGGCGCACGCCCGGCGCTCCGGGGTACCATGCGGGCAGTTGCGTCGCTTTCTCTTCGAACACCTTTAGCACCTCCGCCGGGATGTATTTCTTGTTGACGATGATGACGAAGACGTGCTCGTCGAACCACTTGTCGTAGAGCGTCCACGTGCCGTCCTTGCCGTGTTCTGCGCCCCAACTGTTCTCGACGAGCCATTTGACCGGCTTGCCTTCGCGCACATCGACGCCCATGAAGGTCATGGCGTGGTTGGAAGTCTCGGCCCGAAAGCGGACGCGGTCGGCCTTGGAAACGGTCAGGTCCACGCCGAAGAGCGGGCCGTAGTCGAAGAGTTTGTCCGCCATCAACCCCAGGTCGGTGGACTGATCCTTGCCGACGTCGGCGGCAAACCAGACCGGCTCGTTGGCGACGATCGACTTCATCGTCACCGCCTTGAGCACGCTGGAATCGACGTTGACGAAATCCATGTCATCCGCGCCGGCCATGTTCTTCGCCCGGGTGAAACGGTAGTGCTTCATGAACGGATTCGTCGTGTCGTTGTAAAGACACACGTAGTCGCGCAGCGACACGCCGACGTATTCTTCATAGAACGACTTGGGTGTGTACTTGCGAAGCGGGGTCAACGTGGGGACAGCCGACGATTCTTCGATCTCCTCTTCCTCGGGGACCGCGATCAGCGGCTTGTCCTGTCCCGCGCGTCGGGCCTTCGCGGCAGGCTTCGCCGCGGCGCGACCTTGTTCAGGCGACTTCGCTTTGCTCTTGGTGCCCTGTGCGGCGGCTCCCGCTTCGGCTGCTTCTTCGTTCGCGTCATAGCGCCATTCAAACTCCCGCGGCGGCTCGCCCAGGTTGATCACCAGAAAGCGATACACATCCGCCAGCGCCTTCCTCTTGAAGACTCGCATGTCTTCGACGCTCTTTCCTTCGCTGCTCATCGTGCGGATCTTCACGGTGTAGGCATGCAGCATGCGCGTGAATACCTCGTTCATCACGGTTGTGTCCTTACTGCTGGCGGTTTCAGGCATGACATCCTTGGGGACGACGCCGTATTTCTCGATGAGATCGACGACGAAGTTCCACCAGCCGCCGTCGTCAAGCGTCCACGCCTGCACGAGCTCCCATTCGCGGTCGAGGAAATCGGTCTTGCCCATCTCGATCATGGTTTCGAGGTAGAGGTTGGCCTTCTCCATCTTGTCCCAGAACTGGAGGTAAGCGGTGGAGAACTCGAACTGCGGAAGGCCATAGGCCGCGATGACCTTGGGTCGCATGGTGTTGAGCCCGGCGAACATCCAGCAGCGGCCGGTGTTCTCCTGGTTGGTGATGCCCTGCGATTGAATGCGATGGCTGAAGTGCCCGTCTTCGCCGCGCACGACGTCGCGGTTAAGGGCAAGGCTCTCGATGCTGTTGTTGGTGACGGCGTTGTGAAGAACGCGGGCCTGCGTGTCCATCTTGAAGTTGCCGCGCAGCTCATCGAGAAGCGCGGGCGAAAGGGCGGCAGGGTCACCCTTGATGATCGGCACTGGCTGCGACTCGGCGATGGCGATCGCGCAAAGGGAGAGCAGCAGGAGGGCGGTCGCGAAGGGGCGGAGCGTGGGCATGGATGGTTTCCTCGAAGCAGGCGAGGGATCGCCTGGATGGTGAGTACCATCGTAGCGGGGATTGGGGTGGGAACGAGGGGGATGCGTGGGCTGGGGCGATGGACGCTGCTACGCCGCAAGCGGCGAGGGAGTGCGAAGCCGCGAGCGGCGTTAACCTTTGACCTTCTGTTTCAAGCCGCGCACTTTCATAGGCAGGCCGAAGAGATCGATGAAGCCTCGGGCGGCGGTCACGTCGTAACCCTTCATCGCGAAGCTCGCGAGTTTCGTGTCGTAAAGCGAGTTGGGACTGGTGGACTTCACCGCCAGCGCCCGGCCCTTGTAAAGTTTCACCGTCGCCTTGCCGGTGACGACCTGATTGGCGTCATCCATGAAAGTCTGGATCGACTCGCGCAGCGGGTGGTACCACTGGCCGTAGTAGACGAGCTCCGCGTAGCGACCCGCAAGCTGCTGCTTGTAGTGATACAGATCGCGTTCGAGGGTGAGCTGTTCGAGAGCTTTGTGGGCTTCGTAGAGAATGGTGCCGCCGGGCGTTTCGTACACCCCGCGGGACTTCATGCCCACGAGGCGATTCTCCACGAGTACGGTCTGCCCGACGGCATGCTTGCCGCCGATGGTGTTGAGCGCGACGATGAGTTCGTGCGCGGTGTATCGCTTGCCGTTCACCGCAATCGGGATTCCCCTTTTGAACTCGACGGTGACATACTCCGCCTTGTTCGGCGCCTTCTCAACAGGCACGGTGATGGTCAGACACTTGGCCCAGTTGGGTTCCTGATCCGGATGCTCAATCTCGCCGCCCTCGTGGCTGATGTGCCAGAGGTTGCGGTCCTGTGAGTAAATCTTCTTCTTGCTCGCGGTGATGGGGATCTTATGCTTCCTGGCGTACTCGATGGCGGTTTCGCGATCGGTCAGGCCGTCATCGAGAAACGCCTGGTCCTTCCACGGCGAGATGATCTTCAGCTTCGGGTCCAGCGCCATCGCAGTGAGTTCGAAGCGCACCTGATCGTTGCCCTTGCCGGTGGCGCCGTGACCGACCGCATCGGCGCCGGTCTGATGGGCGACGAGCACCTGATGCTTGGCGATGAGCGGACGGGCGATCGAGGTGCCCAACAGGTAGTCGTTTTCGTAGATCGCATGAGCCCGCAGCATGGGGAAGCAGAAGTCCTCAGCGAACTCCTTGCGCAGATCCTTAACGACGACCTCATCCGCGCCGCTGGCGTAGGCTTTCTTTTCGATGCCCTTGAGTTCGCTGCCCTGACCGAGCTCCGCGGCGAAGGCCACGAGCTTGACGCCGGGGTAACGCTTCTTGAGCCAGGGGAGAATGACGGAGGTATCGAGTCCGCCGGAGTAGGCGAGGACGATTTTCTTGGGATTACCAGGGGACACAGACGGCGCGGCTGATTTGGCCATGACTCGATCCTTGAAGGCGGAGTGGAAAGAGGTAACGGTAGCAGTGAGGGAGGTGATTATCAAAGACAAGTGAAACGTGAGCATATAGCGGCGGGCTTGCTCGCCGATGTATAGCCGATGAATGACATCTTATTCAGGCGGTGGATAGAAGGGTCTCGATCTCTCGAATGAGAATCGGAAGCTTGTTCTTGACAATGTCCCAGGTGATCTCGTTCTTGATCACACCATAGGCGTGGATGAGTTGATTTCGAAACGAAACGATCCGTCGGTACTCGGTGATCCGCCTAGCCGTCGGCTCATCCAGTTTGGACAACTGACTGAGCGCTTCGCCGGCCACGGCAAAGTTCCATTGCACAGCATCGCGCAGCTTTCCGTCCTTCAGGTAGTCGTCTAACGACTTGCCTTGTGTGTAGTCAACGATGCGATTGCCGCTATCGAGGATGTCGCGAAGAAACTTTGCGATTTCAGGCGGCATAAAGCGTGACCCGATGCTGATTGGCGACTGCAAGGAAATAAGGATTTCGCACATCCTGACTGCTGACAAGATCAACCTGTTGCCCGAGCAGTTGCTCCAGTTCTTCCTTCAGCCCGAAAAAGCGATCGGCGAGGGCGACGGGGTTGTCGTCGAACTCGAAGAAGAAGTCAATATCACTCAATGTCGAGTTGTAATCGCCTCGTGCGGCCGACCCGAAGAGTTCGAGTTTGCGGAGGCCGTGACGTTTGCAGATCGCGACGATCTCATCAAGATGGTGTTCGAGAAGCTGAATCATCGCGAGGATTATAGCTCGGGAGGCCGTCGGGTTGCCGAGAAACACGGCGGGCAAGCTCGCCGCCATATGGACGTACAATGCGCGGCACCAAAGGAGGTCGCCATGCGCCTGATTCGAATCGTGCCTGTGTTTCTGATTGCGATGCTTGTCGCGCCGGTCGTGTGTGCCGCCGCCGACGCTCCCTTCCCCGGCAAGAAGTCGCAATGGAACGGCTACGATCGCTACGACTTTGAAGTCGAAGGCAAAGCCGTGCTCGTCGTCGTGCCGAAGGAGCCGGCCAAGGGCAACCCGTGGTGCTGGCATGGCGAGTTCTTCGGCCACAAGCCCGCGCCGGATATCGCACTGCTCGGCAAGGGGTTTCACATCGTCTACATGAGCATCAACGACATGCTCGGCTGCCCCAAGGCCGTGGAGTACTGGAACGCGTGTTACAAGGTGCTCACCGAGAAGCACGCCCTCTCGAAAAAGGCTGCGCTCGTGGGCCTCAGTCGCGGCGGACTGTATTGCTACAACTGGGCGATCGCGAATCCTGACAAGGTGTCATGCATCTACGCCGACGCGGCCGTGTGCGATTTGAAAAGCTGGCCCGGCGGCAAAGGCAAGGGCAAGGGCAGCGGGCGCGACTGGAATCTCGCGATGAAGGTCTACGGCTTCAAGGATGAAGCGGAGGCGCTCGCCTACAAAGGCAACCCGGTGGACAATCTGGAGCCGCTGGCGAAGGCGAAGGTGCCGCTGCTGCATGTGTATGGCGACAAAGATGACGTGGTGCCGCACGACGAGAACACGCTGGTGATCGCCGAGCGTTACAAGAAGCTGGGCGGCCCGATCACGCTGATCGGCAAGCCGGGCGTGGGGCATCACCCGCACGGGCTGGAGGATTCGACGCCGATTGTGGAGTTCATTGTGAAGGCGGCGGAGTGATTCCTTTCAGCTTGCCCGCGTTCAGACCGATGTATATACTTGCGTATACACGTGGAGCATGACGATGACTGTCAAAGTGCAGAAGTGGGGCAACAGCCTGGGCGTCCGTCTGTCAAAGGCGGTGGCGAAAGCGGCCAACCTCGATCAGGGATCGCGCGTTGACGTGGTGGTGGAGGATGGAATGGTGGTGCTCAAGCCGGTGGATGTGCCTTCGCTGGAAGAGTTGCTCAAGCAGGTGAAAAAGGGCGGCCGGCCATCGCTCCAAGAGTGGGGCGAGCCTGTCGGCAATGAGGTGTGGTGATGCCCAGGGCAACCTGTCCAAGTCGGGGCGATGTGGTCTGGCTGGATTTCGATCCGCAGGTCGGCCACGAACAAGCGGGGCGGAGACCCGCACTGGTCCTTTCTCATCGCGAGTACAACCTGAAGACCGGGCTTGCCATTGTTTGTCCCATGACGACCAAACTCGAAAAGGCCTGGCCCTTCACGGTGCCCATCGATGAGAACAGTGGCGTGATCGCGGATCAGGTCAAGTGTGTCGACTGGCGCGGGCGACGATGTGAAGTCAAGGATCGCGTGGATGATGCAACTCTCCTGCGCGTCATCACGACCTTTGCCCGAATCATCCTTCCGAAGGAAACCTGACCGGCATGGATCAGTGAATTGAAAAAGGCGACGATTCTTGCGAATAGTCGCCCGGAGGGAAAAGAGAGACGCCTAATTGATCAGGCAGGTTTGACGATTCGCGATTGCTCACGAGCATCAATCCTGCGGTGCCTTGCCGAGCGAATCGCTCAGCTTCGCGTCACGCTGTTGGGCATCAACCATCGGAATGAGCGGCCTTGCTCCGATGCCGAATCGCCCGCGACGCCGTTACCCCTTGGTCCTGGTTGTCCAGGTGTATCCTTGGAACCTTCCTCCCGATCCTCCGCCCCGTTGTGTGACGTGTGAACTTGCGTTCGCGCGTCACGCTGGTCCCTGGATCAACGCGGCCGCCTCTTCCGTCGCTTTGGGGAGAGCCTGGATCACAATCGCCAGGCGCTCCGGAGTGAGTTTCATCTCATCAAGAATGCGCGGCTCGGGCTGTTCGTGTTCGACATCACCCGAGTAGCCGAGGTTCAGTTGCTTGCTCAGAACATCCGCCACGTGAACCAGTGCCGTGAGCGTGCGGTTCTGCGAAGCGAGTTCCAGCGGGCGGTGATGGAAGCCCGTCACGTAGCCGAAGCTCGCGGGGAATTTCCAGAACTTGCATAGAGCTGCGCCGAATTGTTCGTGCGTCGCTCCGACGACCAGCGATTCGACGCCGCGGAAAGTCAGGTTCGGTTCTTTTTCCAAGCGGTCCATCGCTTCGACCAGCTTGGCGCGTCGGGCCTGCATTTCGACCATGATGCCGATGTCGTGAATGAGACCGGCCAGGAATGCCTCATCGGGCAGCCCGAGTCCGACTTCCTTGGCGAGCAGTTGCGTGCCGGTGGCCACGGCGATCGAGTGCTGCCAGATGTCTTTGGCGTTGAACTGCGGGCAGACCTGTCCGCCGCGGAAAAGCTTGGCGAGGCTGGCGGCGATGGCGATGTTCTTCACCGCGTTGAGGCCCAGCAGGACGATTGCGCGGTTGATGGAGCCGATCTGTCCGGGAAGACCGTAAAACGCGCTGTTGACGACCTTGAGTATGCGGGCGCCCAGGGCCGGGTCGTTGGTGATGATCTTGTTGAGATCCTGCGCGGAGGAGTCGGGGTCTTCGACAATGCGGATGATGCGCAGGGTGATCTCTGGCAGCGTGGCGATGTGGCTGATTTCCTGAATCGTCGCCAGCACCATCGCGTCCTGGGCCGAATCGACGGCAGGCGGCGACAGTGTTGCTTGCGGATTGGATTTCGTTTGCGTCATTTCGCTTCTCTCCTGGATCTTCAATCGCTCTCATCGGAGTATCGGCACTCAGTTGCACGCACTTGATGGAGCCCCCAGGTCGCTTCGACAGGAAAATGAGTGCGGAAAAAGCGGAAGGGGATTGGGGGTGTTGGCCACAGGCGCGTCCGCAGCCGAACGGAACTGCCCCGCCGCCCTCCGCCGCGTGCTACGCTCTGTCTTCACCCGCCTGGAGATTTACCATGACCCGACTCCTCCTCATCATGTTCGCCGGCGGCCTGGGCACCGGCCTGCGCTACGGCATCCACACCGCCATGCGCAAACTCGGCGACGGATTCCCCTTCGGCATCCTCACCGTCAATCTGCTCGGCTGCTTCCTCGCCGGACTGCTGGGCGCGATCTTCCTCTCCGCTGCTCACCTGCGCGAAGACTTCAAACTCGCCATCATGATCGGCTTCCTCGGCGGCCTCACCACCTTCTCCAGCTACGCCTTCGACACGCTCGAACTCTGGCTCGATCAGCGCCCCACCGCCGCCTTCGTCAACGTCATCGTTAACAACGTCGGCTGCCTGTTCGTCGTCGGCCTGGGGTACTGGATCGGATCGAAATGGACAGGCATGCCGGTTGTGGCACTGTGAACCACTCAAGTGTTGAGCGTTCAGATGTGACCTATACGAGCCCAGCGGGTTGCCGAGGATCGATGGTAGGGCGATGCCGTTTCGATTTGGGATCAGAGACCAAATAGCACGTTGGCGGGGCGCATGGCGATCCGATCGGAGACGGTCAATCCGCCGAGCCATCGTCCTTCAGTGTTTTGATATCGATATTGCAGATTGCTGATGCGTTGGCCAAACCAAGCTTTCAAATGCTGGTATTGGGGGCGAACGTGTATGTTCGCGATGGTGCCTTCGCAGTATGCGTTCATAGCCATGGGAAACAGCAAGCCGGATGCCAGCGCGTCTGCTAACTGCAATCCAACATGGTTGTCGCTGTGTCCAAATGTTGGCATTTCAAGAACTCGATCATATGAGTCGCCTGCCATCTGGTGTTTTTGGGTAAAGATGGAATGCGCCACTGGCACGTTGAGTGATCGATTGCGCGAGTCAGCGATCACGAATGCCGATTCGTCGTTTGAGGTGGCAAAGTGTTGGAGCTGCCGATAGATTCGCTGCACCGCGCTCGTATAGATTGCTCTGCCATCTATCGCCTGTCCGACGCCTTTGATCCAAGTGCGGCCGACGACTCGAACGTTAAATTCTTCAAGCAGCGCGATCACCTTATCGAGGAACCCGATCGCGGTGCGCCTTGCACGCCTTGAACCAACGCTTGCATCGCGGCGTAGGTTGCTTCCCTTAATCTCGACTGTCATTCGGTCAAGGTAGTGACCTCTCAAAGGCATGAGCCCAGGGAAAAACTGTCCCTTGAGTTTAATGAATCGTTGTGTGATGACTGGAAGGTGAACGACGGGAAGGAACAAGGCCACAATCACAAGGGCTGGTTGAATGTTGGATGTAGGCGAAGGTAGAGTGCCGGTACAGCCAGATTCATCGACGTAGCAGATATGCACGTGTTACGGCCCTAAAAAGCAACTACGGCCACTTTCATGGCCGTAGGCATTTGCCGCCTGGGAAAAACCCAGTGTCGGCGGGTACGTTGTGTCAACTCTAAGACTATCTATCGGCTTCCGCGTCGTCAAGGTTAGTGCGATCAGTTTTTTGTAATTCCTCTTATAACCACTTGATTTAGCTGGATTTGTGCCAATTGCTGCTTCATGGCGATCCTACCCTCAACTCGCTTCGCGACCGCTGCGCGGCGAATCCTGCGGAGGGCGGGTTCGAAG
>JBBDXA010000232.1:2705-13059 GCA_040902585.1 Phycisphaeraceae bacterium | reverse complement strand
AAGCCCCGGCCCGAAGAACCGTGTGCGTCCCACCGCCGGGGCTTCACCGAGCCTCTGCCCCAGCCACCCGTCATCAGCGCGTCGAAGATTTGTCCATAAGTCCGGGCTGGACAAAACAGTTCGTCACGGGCACAATAACGTGGCTGCGGATCGCGACGCGGCCGGTCTGGTGGATTGAACCGAGCGGTTCACGTGAACCGACTCGCAGCCCTTCCTGTTCCCAGCGAAAGAAGCATGAGCCAACCAATGCCTGCTTTCCCGCAAAAATCCGAACCATCGTGCGTTTCCTTTCGACGACGCCGCAACCACTTCAACGCAGTGGCGGCTGCACTTTTCGCAGTGACGCTGCTGGCAGGCGTCGCCGCCGCGGATGAAGTGAAAATCGGCAACTTCTGGTACAAGGACTTTGCCGTCGTCGCCTACGACAACGGATCGCTCAGCTACCAGATCGGCGGGAACGACAACAAAAAGCCGCTGACCGATTTCCAGGGCTTCAAGCTCTCGGCCTACCCGCAACTGGAAACCGCTGAGAAGGCCGTGGACGCGGACAACACCAAGGAAGCGCTCGCCAACTTCAAGAGCGCCCGCGGCCGGGTCAAGGAGGCCTGGCTTCGCGTCTGGCTGGACGCCAGGCTTTTTCCGCTGATGGAAAAAGAGGGCGAAGCGCTGGGCGCGGTGAACACCTACGTGGCGCTCATCGAAGCGAAGGCTCCGCAGAAGTTCCTTCAAAGTCCGCCCCTTCGTGCCGCCAGCACGCTCCCCAACGAAGACAAGATCAAGTTGCAGGAGAAGTTCAAAGCCCTGCGCAAGACGGCGACTGATCGCTCGCCGCTGGCGGACTCGCTGGATGAGATGATTGATGTGACCGTGCCGGGCGCGGCTCCGGTGAATCCCGACGGAACGAATCCGCCGGTCGGCACCGGTGACAAGCTCGTCTCGGTCGTGCCCATGCCCGACTTTCTGCTGAGCGATCCCAAGGCTGACCAGATCACCCGGCTCTTGGCGCGTGGCAAGTTCGCCGAGTCGCTGGCGCGCGTCGATGAGGAGATGAAGACCTCCGCCGGCGGCGGCAGGACGTCGATGCTCCTTTATCATCGCGGCATGTCCGAGTTCAACCTGGGTGCCGAGCTTGAGAAGGAAGGCAAGGCCACCGAAGCCGAGGTGAAGTACAAGGATGCCGGGCTCAGCTTCATGCGGGTGGCGATTTACTTTCGCAACAGTCCGTACGTGATTCCCTCGCTGATGGAAGCGGGTGCGGTTCACCTGAAAATCAAGCGAGCGGATCTGGCCGGGCCCCTGCTGAAACAGGTTGAGGGCAATATCGACCCGGATGACAAGCCGATGAAGGCCCGCTTTGACAAGCTCATGGAGCAACTCAACAGCAGCGGCAAATGATGACGGAAACACCAGTGGACGAGCGTCGTCCGCTTGCAGAGCAGTCGGGGAAGGATCCCACGAACTCGGATGAATCGCCCGTGTCGGTATGCCTGTCGCGTTGTCAGGCGGCCGCCCGAGGCACAGGCACTTGAGCCATATCGATATTCACGCTAGTTTTTCATCGTTTTTCAACCTCAACCCACAGCCGGGAGCGGATCCCAACGCAAAGGAGCTTGTATGCGGCGAGTCTTGTTCGGATTGGTGATGATGGCGGCGTTCCTCCTTTCGGCGACGCCGGTCTTCGCCCAGTCGTCCAGCGGCGGCCAGAGCATGTCTTACTTCAAGATGTTCTTCTGGTCCGACGACACGCTCGGTCTGATCATCACGTGGTTCATCATCCTGATGAGTGCCGTGAACATGGGCGCGTCGATTCACTTCTTCATCAAGTATCGCCGCACGACGATCATCCCCGAGATGACCTACGTCCAGCTCGAAGCGATGCTCGATGAGAAGCGCTATCGCGACGCGATTGACTTCGCCGCCAACGACCCCAGCTTCCTGGCCAGGCTGGTCGATGCCGGGCTCAACGAAGCGAGCAACGGGTACGCCGCCATGGAGCGGGCCGTCGAGGAAGCCAGCGACGCGGAGAGCACCAAGCTCCTGCGGCCTGTGGAGTTCCTCAACGTGCTGGGCAACGTCGCCCCCATGTGCGGCCTGTTCGGCACGGTCTACGGCATGATCGTGGCCTTCAGCAAGCTGGTCGAATCAGGCGGCAAGCCCGACCCGGCGAAGCTGGCCGGCGGTATCTCCACCGCGCTGGTCACCACCTTCTGGGGCCTCGTCGTCGCCATCCCCGCGCTCTCGGCTTACGCCTGGATCCGCAACAAGATCGACGCCCTCTGCGCCGAAGGCATGGTCATGGCTGAAGAACTGATCAGCCCGTTCAAGCCCGGCGGCAAGAAAGAGAAGCCCGGCGGCAAGCCCGGCGCTCCTGGTGCCCCCGGTGGCCCCGCAGCCCCCGGCCGCCCCACCCCCAAGCCCACCAAAGGCTGAGAGAGCTGTGAGCTGTGAGCTGTGAGCTGTGAGCATTGAGCTACGAACCTGCTGGCTCCTGACCCCTGACCCCTGACTCCTGCCCCCTGCCTCCTGACTCCTGACTCCTGACTCCTTCTCCTGATCGGACACCGCCATGGGTAAAGCCATCAAACGTGGACCCACCAGTCCGCAGATGAACATGACGCCGATGATCGACGTCACGTTCCAGCTCATCATCTTCTTCATGCTGGTGAACAACATCATCGCTGAGGAATCGGTGACGCTGATCGTGCCCAAGCTGTGGGAGCCCAGGACGAAGGAACTGGGCGATGTGAAGCGCATCACGATCAACATCAAGCCGATGGAAGCCGATCGCGATCGCACGAAGATGGAAGACGCGATCAACATCCTCGGCGAGCCGGCGCCAGGCAAGCCGATCAAGGTCGGCCTGATGGAGTACGGATTCGACGAACTGGAAGCGGTCACCGCCACGCTGAAGGAGTCGCGCGACCAGAATGAGAATGTCGAGATTCTCCTGCGCGTCGATGGCGGCATGAAATACGAACATGTGCAGCCCGTGATGGCGGCGATCACGGCTGCGAAGATCAAAACCGTGAACCTGGTCGCCTTCCTGCCTGAAGGCGGGCCGGTGAATCTGAGCCCCAAGTAGTCGGGCCTTTGCCCAGTCCGCCCCCGCTTGCCCGGTTGACGTCCGAATCGCTTTGAGGCCCTACCTGATATGTCCAGCATTCCTCCGAAACCCGGCCTGCCCTCCACCCCCGGCTCCCCCGGCGCCCCCGGTGCCCCTGGTGCCGCTCAGCAGATGGGCGCAGCCAACCCCGACATCGTGCATCACACGTCCTCAAGGCGCAAGCGCAAGGAGATCGGTCCCAGTCGCATGGACCTGAATCTCACGGCCATGATCGACGTCGTCTTCCAGCTCCTGATCTACTTCATCATCACCGCCAGCTTCACCGAAGGCGAAGGCGTCATCACCGCCAACTTCCCCGTCGGCTCAGGCGGCGCGCCCGATCCCCTCAAACTCGAACAGCCCATCAAGATCATCGTCGGCAGCAAGGGCGAGGCCGGCTATCGCCTGGCCGTCGACAAGAGCCCGACTGATCCCTCCACCTTCGGCGATCTGTTCAAGATGCTCGAAGGCATGCAGGAAGCCAACGGCGGCTTCTTCAAGGATGACAACCCGGTCGTCATCCAGCCCGCCGCGGACGTGCGCTGGCAGCACGTGGTCAATGCGTTTAACGCCGCGATCCGCGCCAAGTTCAAGAACATCGCCTTTGCCCAGCACAGCGGCGGCGAAGGCGGCTGACGCATTTACGTTTCGACACGCCTGCGCGCAGAATCCCGCCGATGGGGGGCCGCGCGATCGATTCGCCTTCTGTCATCCTCTATCGAAAGGACCGTCGCATGACTCAGCACCCCGCTTCGCGAAAGTCCGATCGCTCGCCCCTGCAATTGAACCTGACGTCCATGATCGACGTCGTGTTCCTCATGCTGGTTTACTTCGTGCTCACGGCCGCGTTCACCGATGCTGAGGGCGTGATCACCGCGAACATGCCCAATGGGCCCGAACACCCGCAGCCGCTCCCGAAGATCGAACAACCCATCCGCGTCACCGTCAGCGCCCGCGGCGAGGCGGGCTATTACCTGGCGATCGACAAGCTGCCGACCACGCCCATGTCGTTCGCCGACCTCACGCACATGCTGCAAGGTCTGCGTGACAGTGACCGGAACGGATTCTTCACGGCGGACAATCTGGTGATCATCGACTCGGACCGCAGCGTCCGCTGGCAGCACACGCTCAACGCCTACAACGCCGCCCTGGGGGCCGGCTACAGCAATATCGCCTTCGCCCAGACGCCGTAGAAGAAGGTAGGTTTGGTGACCGGGTGCCACGGCCGAAGCATGGCACGAAACGACACGCCCCGCAGCGATCCGGACTATCATTTATTACACTGCTTTTTTCGCGACATACACTCAGGTGGACCTGCCATGAAACGATTTCTCACGACCGTCCTTCTCGGCCTCGCCGCCCTGACGCTGGCTGCCGCCCCTGCCGCCGCCCAGCTCGATAACTTCAACCACGATGTGCTCATCAAAGGCCTGCGCGAACGCGGCATGACCGAGCTGCTCATCCGCCTGTCCGAGACGCCTGATCTCAAGGACGAAGCGTCGCGCCAGGTGCTCGGTGCCGAGATGCTCATCATGCAGGCCCAGAACCCGCGCATCGCCATGCCCCAACGGCGCAAGGCTCTCGAAGACGGCATCCAGCGCTACCAGGCCCTCATCGGCAACTTCCGCGACAACTCCAAACGCCCCATCTGGCAGACCGACATGGCGCTGCACCTGGTCTTCACGCGCATGCCGCTGAACGACCTGGCGGAGGACTTCTACGAGTACGGCGTCCCCAGCGCCGAGCAGAAGGCCATCTTCGAATCCAGCGCTGCCCTGGGCATCGAAAACCTCAGCGATGCTTCCATCTTCCTCAACAAACTCCAGCGCGAACTGCCCCGCCTCCCGGACTACAACCAGACCTACGTCAACACCGGCCGCTGGGAAGAACTCACCGACGAATACCTCAAAGCCAAGCTCCCCTTCCTCCTGGCGCATTCGGCGTTCCACGCGGCCCTGCTGCCCAACTCGCATCCCTACTACAAGACACTGGGGCAGAATCCCAACATGCCGCTCCAGGCCGCCACGCCTGCCGATGAACGCAAGCGGCTTCTGCAACTGGCCATCGACTCGGTCGATTCCATCCCCAAAGTGATGAAAGATAAATTCGGTCTGCCCGACCGCCCCATGAACCTGATCAAGGGCAAAGCGCTGGCGGCGATGGGCAAGTTCGCCGAGGCCAACGCCATTCTCGACGCCGTGATCGAAGCCGGCCGCGATGACCTGCTCGCCTTCCGCGCCATGCTTTCCAAAGCCAAGGCGATGGAACTTAAGGACAAGAAGGCTGACGCCGCGGTGGCGTTCCTTGAGGTGGTGAAAGATCATCCGCTGGCGGTGGGGGAGATTGGCTTTGCCATCATCGTCACCGACCTTCAGCATCGCCTGCTTCTGAAGCACGCGGGCAAAGACATGAAGGTGATCGAGGCCACCTACAAGCCCTATGACAACCTGATCAACGACAAGCGACATCAGCCGGGCACCTTGTCGAACATCCGCTACTTCGTTTTCAAGCGCTGGACGGATCTGTACAAGGATGCGGATCCCAAGACGCTGGCGCTGGCGGTGCTGTCGGGCATGGGTGAACTGGAATTGATCGTCGGCCGGGGACTGGTGGGAGAATGGGACCAGGCCAACCGGGCGAACGATCCGGACCTGGCGGAGAAGAAACTGGAGGAGGCCAAGCCGCACCTGAGCAAGGCCTACGACGTGGCCGAGAGCCTGCTGAAGCGCGAGGATGCGGATGCGGACGTCAAAGCCCGCGCGATGTACAACAAAGGCTGGTGTACCTATTTGCCCACGCCTGAGAGCGGCGAAGCCATGCTCCGGGCCGCCTCCATCTGGGCGACGCTCGCCGATGCGAACCCCAAAAATGCCATCGCCGAGGAAGCCATCCGCTGGGCCACGCTTTACGTTCACAACCTCCAGGTCCGGGAGAACCCCGCCAAGGAAGTGACCGACACCTACGAGCAGGTATGTACGGTCCTGTTCAAGCACTTCCCCGATTCGCAGATGGCCGCCGATGAGCGCGTGTTCTACACCTTCAACGTCCTTCAGGAAAAGAACATCCAATACAAGGAAGCGATCGAATCGTACAACAAGGTCGAGCCCGACCATCGCGACTACGTCGAAGCCCAGCGTGAGTGGCTGTTCTGCAACATGCAGTTGTGGCGCGAGCAGCCCGAGGTCAAGCGCGCCGATGGCCGGGAGAAGCTGCGCGACGAAGCGGTGCGCATCGAACGGCTGGCGCGACGGGAGATCGAAGAGGCACCGCGCGACGCGGCCCATCTCGCGGTGTTGAAGAAAACCGTGGCGGATGTGCTGCTGGCGAAGGTGGAACTGGACATCGACCGCAAGGCCTGGGTGCAGGCGGAAGATGCCCTGCGCAACTTCGCGGATGACTTCGTCGAGTACCCCGAGCTCGTGCGCCTGGCGGTCGGCAAGCGCATCCTCGTGAAGGTGAAGCAGGGCCAGTCGGTTGAAGCGGTGAAGCTCGCCGAGGAATTGATGAAGTCGGCCGGCGACGATAAGGATCAGCAGGAGAACGCGGCGGCGACCATCGACGGGGCGCTGGAAGAGCTGGCGCAGGAGATCGAAGACCTGCGCACGGCCGCGGACGTGGCGGCGGGCAACCTCGCCGCTGATGAGTACCGCAAACGCGCCACCGAGCAGGCGACCGCCGCCGAGAAGCTGGCGGACATGCTGCTGCGGTGGGCCGACACACAGAACAAGACCGACGACGAGACGTTCCGCTATCGCCTGATGAAAGTGCGCGCCAGCGTGCTGACGGGCAATCAGAAGCAGGCCTCGCTTGCACTCTCCCCGCTGCTCAAGGCCAGCCCGGAAGACCCGCGCGTGATCTTCCTTCAGGGCGAAGTGCTCTTCATGACCAACCAGGCGGAAGACTACAAGAAGGCGATCTTCCCCTACGACAAGCTCACCTCCAACGACGCGGTGCGCCCGCAGAAGATCACGCCCGAGATGACGTCCCTCGAACGCGTCGAGGCGGAAATCCTCGGCAAGATCTGGTGGCAGAGCTGGCTCCGCAGACTTCAGGTTCACGACCGGCTCAAGATCGGCACCGAGCACATCCCCCGCATCATCAAGCAGCTCGAAGGCCAGTACCCGCAACTCGGGGGCCCCGCGTTCCGCTCGAAGTTCAAAGCGCTGGAACTGAAGCACGGCGCGGCGCGGTAGGGATGCGGTGGCTTCTTCTCCTGCCGCTGAATCTACATCTTCGCAGTCCCATCAAAGAAGTGCCGCATCACCGCCGAGCCCATCGCCTCGGCGGTGACCAGTTCTTCGATCGTGACATGATCGGCCCCCGCCTTCGTCGCGAGCAATCCCCGGCTAACGAAATTCGTCCGGGCCGCGATGAAGATGCGCGGTGACAGCCGCCGCGCTTCCTGACATGCCTTCACCGCCAGGTCTTCATTCGGGATCGCGAGGATGAGCGCGTCCGCCTCTTCGATGCCTGCGGCCGTGAGGACGTGAGGATCGGTCACATCGCCCTGCACTGCCGTGTGCCCGAGTTTCGTCTGGGTGTGGATCGTGTTGGGATTGGTGTCCACGATGGTGACGTGAACGCCGACGCTACGGAACTGTTCAGCGACGCATCGACCGACCGGGCCGTACCCCGCGACGATGATCCGCCGACAGGTCACCGGAGGCTGACCGCTGATGGGAGAGAGTTCAGACATGAGAACAGGATAACGTCTGGGAGCACCACCCTGTCGGGATGGTGCTCACTCTTTCCCGGCAAGCAACCACGGCAACAGGGCCGCCAGCAGCGCCACGACCACCAGCAGAATCGCAAACGTCGGCGACAGGCCCGAGAGATACGTGGGCTTGGCCAGCGTCACGGCAATCCATGCGGCCAAGAGCACGTAACGTCCCGTCACCAGTCTGCGGCGGATGGCGGCGGTGCGGCCGACGGGTTCGAAGACCGGCTCGATGAACATCAGCAGCACAGCCGCCATCACCAGCGCACTGACCAGCCCCACCAGCCAGGCCTGATGCTCGGCGTGTGCCTTGGTCAGGGCCTGCGTGTAGGGCAACCGCTGGGCGCGGGCGCGCTCATCGATCTGCGCCATGGCTTCGTCGATGGCGATAGGCGTAACGCCCGTCGCCTGGAGTTGTTCCTTTTTCTGCTGCTTCTCCGAGCGAACGCGTACATCCTGATCGATCACGAATGCCCTGAGCGTATCGTATTGTTCGCCGCCGCCCTGGTACCACTTCTCGAAGGACTCGACGGACATGAGCCTCCCGGCAATCCACGGGCACATCGCCAGGCCCACGATCAGGCCGGCGATGAGCAGATACATGTCGCGATGATCAGGCCCGGCGAAGACGGCAGGCGCGGGCGCGGCGGAATCAGACTTCGTTTCGTCAGACATGCATCCAACGTACCGGAGGCCGGTGCGTTGTGCCAATGACATTTTGAGTTGAACGTCATTCCGGGTGGCACGAAACCGGGACAGGAAGCGCGGCATCAGCCGAACATGATCGGCGTCGATGGCGCGGCCGACCACAGGCCTTCCTTCAGGCCGACCTGCCGGCAGCGTTCGAGCACCTTCACGAGGATGCGAGCCTCACGGTCGGCGGACTCCACGGCGTCGAGCACCACGCTGTCGCCGCCATCGTCGATGAACTGGCTCTCGACGATCATGCGATGGATCACCGGCTCCAGATCACTCACCGGTCGATGCGGATTCTCCGCGACCAGGTCGAGCAAATCTTCCAGCATCCACAGGCACGGACAGGTGTCGGCGAAACCTGCCGCCTCGTCCGCGGTACCGCAGCCCCCGTTCCATTCCTGATGCAATATCTCTCGGGCGAACTCAAGTAGGTGCGAACTGATCATGACAACCTCCATGTAACAAGCGGGAAGCACCCGGCAAAGCGGGCAGATCACCTGACATCAAGTATTCAATCACATCGCAACGACAGCCATCGTCACGAACAAAAACTCAGGATAGAAGTTGACCCACCCAGGAGGAGGAAGCGGTCAGAATGGAAGGAGGGATTGCCATGGCCTGTTGACCGCTTCCCTACTCCACCGCATTTATCCAGCTTATCAAAGGAGCGAGGCGAGTCAATGATTTTCTTTGCGAAGATCGATGAGAAAAAATTTATCCTGAAAACACCGACAGCCAGGCGGGCGAAGGCAGGAGAGGACCACCGCGCGCCTGGCTGTCGATAAGTGGGGATCTGTTCAGGGGACGACGAAAGAATCTTCCAGTTTGGTGGGCGTTTCCGTGCCGTTGTAACTGTTGACGCCCAAAGCGGTGTAGAAGTTGTCGTTGTTGAGCATCGGCCGCTCCAGCCAGAGGACGGAGCCGTCGATCACCAGGACGCTCTGGCCGGGCTGGGCGTGGCGGTTGCCGGGGGCGTTCAGATCGCGGGTCGAGTCGAAGGTGAGCGAAGTTGAGTTTTCATCGGGCGTAAACAACGGGTTCTTGTCCGCCAGCAGAACGATGCCCGCGACCCGGCCCACGCGAATGGGCTCGGCTGAGTACTGATTCTGATAGCTGTACGACACCGCCCGCGGGTTGGGCCAGTCGAAGGCGGAGATGGCGATCTGGGTCGGGGCTTCCGCATTGGCCGGACAGTTCAGGGCACCCACGGAGGCGTAGCCTTCGCGGCGGAGCTTGTACAGGTTGGCGGAGTTGGACTGCACGGTCAGGGTCGCATCCGGGCCCTGAGCCACGGGCTGACCGACGTTCCACCAGATTTGTCCAGGCTGCACGCGATAGCGCGGCAGCATGCTGGAGTTGTCTCTCGCGTACTGACTCATCGCGAGACCGGACGTCGCCAGGTTGGCGGCACAGGCGATGCGCATGCCATCGGACTGCGTCCGCGCCATCATCGGCCAGAGCAGCGACATGGCGATGAGCTTCACAGCCGCCACCGCGATCATCTCGGTCCAGCGGAAGGCGATGGCCGGCGGCGCGGGCGGATCGATCCTGCCCACCACCGCTTCCTTGCGCTCTGCAAGCTGCACCTTGGCCAGTGTTCGTGCCACCAGATCTTCCGGCGGCACATCTCCGGGCAGGAAGCCGATCAGGTCCAGCAGGTCCGCCACCTTCTTGCCGCGCGGCTCCTGCTGGGCAGCCTGCTGGGCATGGGCATCGCCCGCCGCCGCCGATTCGAGCAGCGCATCGAGCGCATCGGCATCGGGCGGACTGAGCTTCACGAGACGGGTTTGATCCGGAGTTCGATCCATCATCACCTTCTACTCATGCAGGGGGTGTCA
>JBBDXA010000232.1:0-2695 GCA_040902585.1 Phycisphaeraceae bacterium | reverse complement strand
GCGTATTTCCGGTTTCAGGGACCCGGCGTGGGACCTTGAAGGGCCCACGCCTGCGGCTAATCCTCGTTCAGATCCAGCGTCTTGCCGTACTGGTTCTTCCACATTTCCGCGAAGGTGCCGACCGCCGCGTGCAGTCGGCTCTTGACCGTGCCCAGCGGGATTTCCAGCATGTCCGCGATTTCCTTGTAGGGAAACCGATGAAAATAAGCCATCAGCAGAATCTCCCGAAGGTGGTCCGGCAGAGCGGCGGCGCACGACCGCACCTGTTCGCGCAGCTCCTGCCGCTGAACCTCTTCATGCGGAAGTTCCATATCCGCTTCCATCAGGTCGAGAAACTCCCTGCCGTCCTCGCCCTTGTCGCCGATCTTCGCCGAGAGTGCCGCCGCCTGGCGCTGGTTGGAGCGGCGCAGGTGATCGCGGGCCTTGTTGGCGGCGATGGTGAAGAGCCAGGGTTTGAATCGGCGGGTGATGTCGAAGGTCGCGATCGACTGATGGACCTGGAGGAAGGCCTCCTGGAAGATATCCTCAGCCGAGGCTCGGTTACCGACGAAGCGAATGAGGAAGTGAAACAGTTCGTGCTTGTACCGGCCGACGAGCTTCTCGAACGCCGCGTCGGTCCCCTTGCGGAAATACTCGACGAGCTTCTCGTCGTCGGCGTCGTTCAGATTCTCGCGATCGCTTGCCATGTTCACGCATTGGACTCCGAGTCGCTGTTTGTGGCAAGTTCACTGGAATGGATATGATGCTCCACCAGTGAAAGGGGCATCTTCATGGCTGTCGGCGGCTTCCCTATCGACCTTGTCAGTGACGCGCCCGGTTATCTAACCAGCCGTCGCTATCTGGACCAGTGCGAGAAAATGAAACAGACGCTGGATGACCTGCTACAGAAGCGGTCTCTACTCACAAAGAGAATCAAATCACTCAAAGCGCAGAGTCGCTCGTTACAAGCTAAACGCAACCGCTGGCGATGGGTGCCCTTTTCCGAATCGTTCCTCAAGGCAAGGAATGAAAAACTTCAAGAAACAATGCGCGTGATTCGGAGCGAAGTCGACGCTGTAGAAGCCCAATTCGATCCGCTGTACCTGAATGTCAACGTATCCCTTCGCCACGGCGTGCGTTCAAAGCACGACGCGCTTTGTGCAGCGTTCTCTTCGCTTGTTCACGCCCATCGACTTTGGGATGTTGTGGAAAGCGAGCACGTCGACAAGGTCACGGCCCGTTCGTTCGCTTCTTCATCGATCGAACGGAAGGACGTGCATTTCGACGAATCATCGTTCTCCGTCGTCCGATCAGAACTCTCCGTCCTTCACCTCTCCAACGCGAATGGTGCTGATATCTACTTCTACCCCACATTCATTCTCGTCGGAGATCACGAAAGCCAGTTCGCGCTCATGCACTACGCGGACGTGTCCCTGAAATCGCAGGACGTCACATTCGTCGAACAGGAAAGCATTCCGGGCGACGCACGTGTGGTTGGCAATACGTGGGCAAAGGTGAACAAGGACGGAACACCAGACCGTCGCTTCAAGGGCAACTACGAGATTCCCATTGTCGAGTATGAACTACTCACCATAGAAAGCCCCACTGGCCTGCGAGAAGCATATCTCGTGAGCAACAGTGCCGTGGCAAGAGCATTTGCAAAGGCATTTGACGCCTACAAACGGGAACTGCTCACCAAGTAATGGGTGGAGTAACAGCTCCCTACTCCAACGGATTAATCACCAGCCCCGTCGCCACCTTCGGGTAAAAAAACGTGCTCTTCTGCGGCATCAACTCGCCCGCTTCGCTCACCAGTCGCACCGATTCCAGCGGCGTCGCCTGCACGATCACAGCAAGCTGAAAACCTTCGCTCTTCGTGACCACTTCCACTTCATGCAGCGAGTGCGGGAACTTCCATTTCACCTCTCCCCCGCTGCCGCCTCCGCCCCCACCGCTCGCGGCTTCGCAGAACGTCGGCTGAAGCAACCGCTCCACCAGCAGATGCTGAAGGATCGCCACATCAAGCTGACGCCAGGCGTCGGACATCTTCCCGTGCGTCGCCTTCAGCGGGTCATCGCTCACCGTCGTCATGACCGACAGCGGCTGCCGCTTGTCCGATGGATCGTACAACCCCATCGCGTGCGGCCCGTTCTTCGCGAGTGCCGCTTCCAGCGCCTTGAGATCCGTCCCCGCAAACGGCGTGATCTTCACCTTGCCTTCGCCCGCCTTCGCCAGGGCTGCGATGCTGAAATTGTTCATGCCGCCAAGCACCCGATGCGTGGGCAACACGATCATGCCCGGGTCCTGCATCGCCACCAGCACGAACAGGCAATTGTTCGCGGGATGGTCCGCGGGCAGCGGGCCCTCCTTCGCTTCCAGTTCCTTCTTGTAGTTCAGCGCGGTGTTGTAGCGATGGTGGCCGTCGGCGATGAAAATATCCTGCGGCCCCAGGGCCTCAGTAAAGCGAACAATGTCTTCTTCGCTTTCGAGCGCCCAGACTTCGTGCAGCACGCCGTCGTTGGAGGTCGTGCCATAGAAAGTGCAAGGCTCGCGCTCGATGACACTCGCCAGCAGCTTGGTCAGCCAGCCGGACGGATCGCTGTAGAGGCCGAAGATGGGCGAGAGCTGGGCCTTGGTCGCGCGCATGAGCTTGAGGCGATCTTCCTTGGGCCCGCTGAAGGTCTGCTCGTGCGGATGGATGCCGCCGGTGCCGTCG
>JBBDXA010000231.1:0-69422 GCA_040902585.1 Phycisphaeraceae bacterium | reverse complement strand
GGGGGGCGGGGGCGGCGTGACCCATGATGCACCGCCGCCCAGCGCCAGGCATGCGGCGAGAATCGCTCGGCGGAGGCTCGTTGATACCTACGACCGGGCATCGCGGGCATCGCCGCCACCGGACCCTATCGACCCCCCGCGACCACCGGTCGCGGCTTTGTGACCTACAATGGCCGCATGGCCGACCTCACGCATCTCGACGACAAGGGCCAGGCGAAAATGGTGGACGTCGGCCACAAGCCGATCGTTCGCCGCATCGCTGTCGCACAGGGCGATTTCGTCGCCGCGAAGGCAACGCTCGACCGCCTGCTGGCCGGCGACTTGCCCAAGGGCGAAGCGATGGCGGTGGCGCGCATCGCAGGCATCGCCGCTGCCAAGCGCACGGATGAACTCATCCCCTTGTGCCACTCGCTGCCTTTGGATTCGGTGAGCGTGGAATTCGAGCGCGTGGCGGACGATCGCCTGCGCGCCACGGCCACGGCAAGCGTCTCCGCCCGCACCGGCGTGGAGATGGAAGCGCTCGTCGCGGTGAGCATTGCGTGTCTGACGTTGTACGACATGACGAAGGCGATCGATAAGGCGCTCAAGGTGGAGAATGTGGTGCTGGTGAAGAAGACGAAGGGGGAGTAAAGATTGCCAAGTCGGTTTGATCGCCCCGGAGGGGCGCACAGAATGTAGCCACGGGTGGAGCGATGCCGTGTTTAACCAACCCACATGGTTGACATTTTATCCAAGGCACATGGTTTACAAATCTGAGAGGCTAGTCAGCGAAAGGAGTCGCCGATGCCTTGGAAGGATCGATCAACTGTGGCTTCGAGAGTTTTGTTCGTTTCAGACTTTGCGACAGGACTGTTGACCATGACTGAGCTTTGCGTCAAGTATGGAGTCAGCCGGCCGACCGATTCACGCGCTGTCGCCCGTTGCGCGGGCAGGGTCAAGCCGAATCAAGTGGGCCTGTCCCTTGTATTCGTGCAGACCATGCAACTGATCGTGAGCATGGACCCGATCTTCGGCAACGCCGACGATGTCATCCTCGGTGCGTTCAACGTCGACGGCGCCAGTGCCGTCACGTTCAACTTCCCGGAAGTCATCGGGAAGTATGTGCGATTCCAGTCGCTCACCACCGTGGCGGGCTTCAATCCCGGCGCTCAGGAGATTCAACTGTTCGGTAACGCCATCGTGCCTGAACCGGCCACCACGACGCTGGCGCTCTTCGGCCTCGGCGGGCTTTTGCTCCGCCTGCGCAGGCAGGCGCGGGTGATGTTCCGAGCCGGACTCTGTGAGTCCGGGTACGCGCAGCCGGCTCGATGCCGGCGAAGCGTGCATGGCGTGGATGATCGACCGGAGCATTCAATGCGACCGCTGCGGTTTCGCACCGGGGCGAATACGCCCCGGCTCGCTTACCTGATCGCCAGCGAGGCGCAGACGATTTCCTTGTCGTTGCGGGCGAAGACGCACTGATTGGCGTAAGCCGGGTGGCTCCACACGATCTTGCGGCCCAAGCCCAGGCCCACGGGGTCGAGCAACTTCGTCCGGCTGACTTCGTTGTACTTTTCCGCGCTGAGCCGGGCGATGATGAGATCACCATTCTCGCCGAAGAGGAAGAAGCGGTTGCCGTTTTTCGTGATGAAGGTCGCGCCTTCCACCGCGCCGCTGCGGCCTTCGGTTTCGTCGCGTCCGTTGACGGGGCGGGCGGTGGCCCAGAGGCGCTGGCCGGTGTCGATGCGGATGGCGCGGAAGAAGCCGTCGCTGTCGATGCCGTAGGCGATGTTGTCTTCGACGAAGGGCGTGCCGCTGACGGGGGCGAGTCCGAGGTTGCGCGAGCCGGTCCAGACCTTTGTCGCGGCGGGTTTGTCGGCGTCGAGTTTCAGGCCGATGGACTTGCCGTTGTGCCCGCCGGCGAAGAGATAGTCGCCGCCTTGCCGCGGGGCCATGATCGCCATGGCGTACGCAGTGGCGATGGGCTGGGACCAGTGAAGCCGGCCGGTGTCCGGGTCGAGGCTGTTCAAGCTTTCGCCGTGGAAGATGAGAAGCTGCGTGGTGCCGCCGGCTTCGATGAGGGTGGGCGGGCTGTAGCCGGGCTTGCGGGTGTCGAGTGATTTCCAGACTTCGTCGCCGGTGTCTTTGTGAAGGGCGACGACGGCGCTGTCCTTGCCGCCGGGCGTGATGATGATTGTGTTTTTGTACACCAGCGGATGACCGGCGTAGCCCCAAAGCGGAACGTCGGCGCTATACGCCTTGGGCAGATTCTTCGACCAGATCACCGTGCCCTTGTCAGCGTCGAGACAATAAAGATCACCCATCGCGCCGAGGGTGTAGACCTTGCCGGCGGAGACGGTGGGCGTGCAGCGCGGGCCGGCGGCGTAGCTGATTTCGTAAGGGCAATCGTATTCGTGCTTCCAGATTTCGCGGCCGGTCCTGGCATCGAGACAGAGCACGCGCTCTTTGCCTTGCAGAGCGTTGCGCGTGGTGGGCTTGGGCACGTAGTCACCGGCAGCCCTCTGGTAGTCGGTGACAAAGACCTTGCCGCCGGCGACCGCGGGGCCGGAGAAGCCGCCGTTGATGGGTGTCCGCCAGAGGAAGGTCAGGCCTTTTTCGGGGAATGATTCGATGATGTTTTTTTCGTGCCAGACATCATCGCGATTGGGCCCCATCCACTGCGGCCAGTCGTCGGCGAAGGTGGGAGGCGCGGCGAGCGCGAACAACAGGAGCAGACACAGCGGGCACGTCATGAATGTGTTGTGCTTGGTTTGCATGGGTGCATCCGAAAAAGTGGATCGTGCCATTAATCAGCTCATTTCCTCGTCCCTCGGCCTGCGCTGTCGGCAGTTGCGCGGCTGAGTCAAGCAGGATCAATTGGACTGGTCCCTCTGTTGTACATCGCTCCTTTGCCTCCGGCAAGGAAATTAATCCGCCAGCGCGTAGCCATCGGCGCGACCATCTTGTACGACGTGAAGTGTCTGATCGTCGTCCAACGCCAGTGGCCCACCAGTCCGGTGAAGGGTGATGGGCGTCCTTTGAAGATTGAAATCTTCCGCTCCTTCAACATCTCGAAAACTTTGTCGTCGTAATGGCTTTCAAAATAGAAGTTGCCGTTCTGCATGGGTAAATCGAAGCGAGGCTGGTTTATCGCTTCGACCACGATCCCGGCGCCGAACGCGGTCGGCGGATTGATAGAATGAGTTCCCCAGGCGATGTTGCCGGCGCGATCGCGGACGACGAGGAAGCAGGTATTGAAGATCGCATCAAATGTCACCTTTCGCAGCGGGCTCTTCCGTACGGTGTCAGCACGCTTGCGGGCGTAGTCGGGCGTGACAAGCGGTTGGTGCGTTTCCTTCGAGTAGACGCGCGAAGAGAGGAACACTTCATCCATGATGCGATATTGACGAAACAGGGACTCGGGATTCGTTCGCGCAGGGCCGGTCACGTTCAGATCGAGAGCCTCGTTCAAATGCAGGGCGTAAATGTTCAGGGCGCGCGGCCGAGATCGCTGCAATCGCGGTCGCACTCTTGAGCCATTGCCGGCGTGTGAATGAGCGATGATCAGGCAAGGGGGTCTCCTCGTACTTCGCGGGTCTTCCTATGGTAGGGGAAGTGTTTTGGTGAATCGCATTCGGACTTGTATTCTCTTTCTTCAGGGAGTTGCGCATGAAAAAAAAGCCGCGTCACGGAGACGCGGCTTGTGAGTTCATCATTCAGAGTTGAGCCGGCGAATTCAGGCACTTGCCCGGCGGCGGCGGAGGGCGAGGGAAGTGAGGGACACCAGGCCCAGGGCGAGGACCGTCGGCTCGGGAACGATCGGCACATCGGCGAGTTCGTGCAGGTGGCGGGGAAGCTGGTCAAGGGTCACGACGACGGACTCGACGCCGAACTGCTGGCCGATGAAGTAGTCGGAAAGGCCCGGTCCCTGGCCGAAGTGGATGGGGAGGCGGCCGCGGAGGTCGGGCAGGGCGAAGGTGGTCTGGCCGTCGCCGCCGTAGGTGGTGCCCAGCAGCGAGAAGAGGGCGATGTTCTGCGCGATGGAGAGCAGTTGGCCATCGAGGAACTCCCATCCGCCTGGCGCGAAGTTGGAGGCGATGAGGCGAATCTCTCCGATGAATTGCTCGTCGGTGGCCCCGCCGCCGTTTTGGGAGGGGAACAGGCCCGCGGTGGCGATGATGTAGTTGAGGGCGGTGGTGGGCGCCATGTTGGAATGAGGCTGGGAGCCGCCGGTGTTGCCGGTCAGGTCAGCCGAGGGCAGGAGGGTGTGATCGTGGCTGGGCATTTGGGCTTCGCTGAGGATGATCTCGCCCAGGCCGCCGGTCTGTCCGAGGATCTGCGGCGTCAGGCCGGGGCCGTCGCCTGCGTGGATGGCGGTTCGGCCGCGCAGGTCAGGCAGGGCGAAGGTGGTGATGCCGTCGCCGCCGTAGGTGGTGCCCAGCAGGGCGAACAGCGCCTGGTTCTGGTTGATCGACAGCAAGTGTCCATCCGCCAGTTCCCACCCCTGAGGGGCATTGGAAGTGGCAAAGAGTCCGACTTCACCGAGCAGCGGCTCCTGTGAAATGACGCCTTGATCACTGGGGAAAATGCCCGCGGTGGCGATCATGTAGTTCAACCCCAGTTGCGGCTGACGATTCGGATGCGCCTGCCCCCCGCCGGTGTTGCCCGTCATGTCCGGCGAAGGCGGGAGCGTGTGATTGTGCGAAGGGATCTGATCCTCTGTCAGGAACACCTGCTCCGATCCGATCACGGTGCCCAGGAAGATGCTCGAACCATCAGGATGCACAGGTGTGCGTCCGCGCAGATCAGGCAGGGCGAAGGTGGTGATGCCGTCGCCGCCGTAGGTTGTTCCGATCTTGGCGAAGAGCGCGGTGTTGGCGGCGATCGACAGCAGTTGGCCGTCCGCGGCGAGGAAGGGGCCGGGCACGAAGTTGACTGCGGTCATACGGACCCGGCCGAGGCTCTCAAACACGCCGCCGGCATCGACGAAATAGTTGATCGCCAGCGAGGGCTGAAGGTTGGTGTGGGGGTCACCTTCGCCGGTCAGGCCGGTGGTCACAGCCTGGAGGGGAACTGTCATCGCCGCAAGCACGATGGCAAACGCCAGAATCGATCGGAAGAATGTCACGTTTCTCTCCTCGTTTGTGATACGCCCCCGGGAGCGGCCCCATCCGGCTTTTGCTCCGAACGGACCCCCGGGCTCAATCATCACGCGACGCCTTACGCAAGACGCCGGTATTGGTTTTCAAACCTACTTCGGCGTCATTTCCTTGCCAGTCATACACGGCGATTTGCCTGTTTACGAGTGATGGAGAGTGTTGCACGTACGTTTGGGAAGAATCATGAGGGATAGGTAATCTGGGCGTGGTGGTGCGAAGTGGAAACGGATTGCCTGTTGAGACGGACGAGGCGTACCCCTTTGGCCGGCATCCTGCTCCGCGTCACTGGGCCTGTGGCCTTGAGCTCGGCCTCTCACCCTGGAATCCGCAGGCAATGCCCCGAAGGGCCGCATTATCGGTCTTTTGCCTTAAAGCGGCCCCAATTCACTCCATCCTCTCCTGTTTCAGGCCAATTTAGTCGCGCGGTTTTCCTAGCTTTCACCAGGATTTGCGGTTATCATTGCCTCCTACCCCGGCGGGTGTGCCTGTCGGGATTTAAGGTTGGCGCGTACGAGAGACTCCCGCCGGGCCCCGCACTTGAGCCGGTCCGTCTTTGAAAGCTTGTTGCTCCGTCTTCGGAGGCGTGTGTCGGTCCGGCTCGCTACATCGAGCTGACACGCGCAATCGTCAAGGGTCTCCTCTTCGCGCCGGCGTGTTCGTAGCCTCGGCTGCTGCTCTATGGCCACAGATCCTCGCTTCATCCAGAACGCGGGACGGGAAGTTTTCACCGGCAATGAACTGCTGGTGAAAGGCGCGCTGGAAACCGAGGGCGGGGTTCACCTGCTCACCGGCTATCCTGGCTCACCGATCGCATCCTTCTTCGATGTCCTGGGCGACCTCGCGCCGCTGCTGACTCAGCACGGCATGGTCGCCAAAATGGCCAACAACGAAGCCCTGTCCGTGGCCATGGTCAACGGGGCCCAGATGGCCGGCTGCCGGGCGATCACGGCTTTCAAATCCGTCGGTCTGCATGTCGCTTCCGATGCGCTCGCTTTGGGCGTGCTCGCCGGGACGAAGGACGATGCGGGCGGGCTGATCATCTGCGGTGATGATCCCTGGTCCGACTCGACGCAGGTACCTGCTGACTCGCGCTATCTCGCTGAGCATGTGCGCATGCCGACGATCGAGCCTTCCAGCCCGCAGGAGGTGAAGGACTGGGTCAACCTCGGGTTCAAGCTCGGTCGCGCGGGGCAGATATACATCGGCTTCCTGATCACGACCAATCTCGCGGATGGCGGCGGCACGGTCGAGTGTTACGCGAATCACTATCCCGCCTTCAACGCCAATCAGAAGAAGACGCTCAGCTACGAGAAGGACATCGAGCCTGAACTGGAGAGGACGGTCCTCCTTCCGCCGCGCACGTGGCGAAGGGAGATGGAGTTTGACCGTCGCTTCGCGGCGCTGAAGGTGGAAGCCCGCAAGCTGGGGATCAACCGCATTCTGCATCGGCCGGCGAAGGATGAAGTGGTGCCGATGGGGTTCATCGCGGCAGGCAGCGCGTATGCCTACTTGGCGCATGCCTTGAACGAAATGGGCTTGACCGGGCAGGTGCCGATTTTGAAGATGGGCATGGTGTACCCGGTGGATGAGGCGATCGTCACGGACTTCGCCCGGCAATGTGAACAGGTCGTGGTCATCGAAGAACGTCGCGGCTTCGTCGAGCGTCAGGTGCTGGAAATCTTGAGTCCGCTCATTCAAGCGGGCGAGCTGAAGGTGGACCTGTTCGGCAAGAGCTTCCCCAAACCGCTGGCGGGCATTCCTTCGACGCGCGGGCTGAATCCTTCGCTGCTCATCGAACGGCTCGTACCGCTGCTTCAGAAACACTCGGGCCTACCGTACGAACTGACCAACGGCCGGCTCACGGCGGAACTCTCGCGCATCGAAGAAACGGCTACTTATCGCATGCACGTGCCTTCACGCACGCCTGCGTTCTGCCCCGGCTGTCCGCATCGCGATTCGTCCAACGTGCTGCTCGAGCTGCGCAAGGACATGCTCGATCCGCAGTACATGCTGAGCAAGCACAAGCGCAAGCCTGTCGATCTCGTCTCCCACGGCGACACGGGCTGCTACACGATGCTGATGTTCGAGCCCAACAAGCCGCTGATGCATAACTATTCGGGCATGGGGCTCGGCGGCGGCACAGGCAGCGGCGTTGATCCCTTCATCGACAACAAGCAGCTCGTGTTCATGGGCGACGGCACCTTCTTCCACTCCGGGCAGATCGCCATCAGTCACGCGATCAGCAGCGGACAGGACATCACCTTCATCATCCTCGAAAACAAGACCACCGCGATGACCGGCCACCAGGGCCACGCGGGTGTGGATATTGACCTGATGGGCCAGCCGATGTTCGCGCAGGACATCGAGCGCATCGTCACGGCGATGATCCCCAAGGCTCTCTCGAAGGATGTCACGATCGTCCGCATCAACCCGGCGGATCGCGACCGTTACCGCAAACTATTAGAGAAGACGATTCTTTCCGACGGCGTGAAGATTGTCATCGCGGACAAAGAATGCGGCATCACGTTTCATCGCCGCGCCAGAAGCGAGGAACGCAAGACCTATCGCGAGAACGGCTACCTTCCGCGCAAGACGTTCATGAACGTCTCGACGGAGGTCTGCGAGTTCTGCCTGGAATGCACCAACCAGACAGGGTGTCCCGGTCTGAAGATCGCCGATACCGACTACGGCCCGAAGATTCAGACCGATCTTTCCTGGTGCGTCAACGACGGCGCGTGTCAGCGCATCAACGCCTGCCCGAGCTTTGAGGAAGTCACCATCTTCCGCAAACAGGCCCCGCGCATGGCGGATGAACATGTGAATCTGTCGGACCTGCCTGAGCCGCCCAGGCCGATCCATGCGGATCAGGACACGTGGCGATGCTACCTCTCCGGCGTGGGCGGCATGGGCATCGGCGTGGCGACTTCGATCCTCGTCACCGCTGGCCACGAGATGGGCTACGAGGTGCAGTTCCTCGATAAGAAAGGCCTGGCGATCCGCAACGGCGGCGTGTTCAGCCAGTTGGTGTACACGCGGAATCAGGAGACAGGAGTCAGGGGACAGGAGTCAGGCGTCAGGGGTCAGGAGTCAGGCAATCCGCAATCCGCGATCCGCAATCCGCAATCATTGAATCCGCAATCGCATTTCACCACGCCCATCATTCCCTACGGCAAAGCCGACCTGCTCTTGGGCATCGACCTGCTCGAAGCGGCGCGTTCGCTCGATCCTTCGCATCCTTACCGCGTGGCTTCGCCGCAGCGCACCGCAGCCGTGATCAACACCGCCAAGACGCCCACCATTCTCGCCCTGATGGGCAAGGATGATTTCCGCACGGGCGATCTGGAAAGCTCGATCCGCACCTACACGCGCGAAGGTCAATGCTTCAATTTTAATGTGGGCGACCTGTGTGAACGGGTGCTGGACTCGAAGCTCTACGCCAACATCATGATGCTGGGCATCGCCTTCCAGAAGGGCTTCCTGCCTTTGACGCTGGAGGTGATCGACAGGTCGATCCGCAGCGTGATCCGTTCGGATGTGGATCGCAACATTCGCGCGTTCAACATCGGCCGCAAGATCGCGGTGCGCCCGGACCTGTTCATCGTCGAGGCCCGTCACGAATACGAAACCTCGGTCAAGGCGTTTCGCCGCAAGGTGAACACCATGCGTGCGATGCACGGCGGCGGGCGCAAAGGCAAGCGCGTCGCCAAGCAGTTCCGCGTGCTCATCAAGCGCGTCCTGCGCCAGGTGCGTGGGCTTCGCATACCCGATCCTCTCATGCGCGATTTCGTGATCCGTGCGTATGACTGTTTCGTCTGGGGCGGGCTCGATTACGCCGAGCGCTACGCCAACCAGGTCGTGAAAGTGTTCCACGCGGACGACACCGCCCGCGGCTACCGCCTGACGCGGGCCGTGGTGTGGAACCTCGCCAAGGCGATGCTCATCAAGGATGAAATTTACTGTGCCGCGCTCTACACGAGTCCGGAGAAGTACCGTTCCGATCGCCGCCGGTTCAACGTCAACCCGGCCAATGGCGACAAGATTCAGTACAAGCATCACAACAAGCCGGAGTTCGTGCTGTTCGGTCACACGTTCCGCTTCAACTGGAAGAGCCGGGACTGGCAGCTTCGCATGCTCAGCCGAATGCGCTGGCTGCGCAAAGTGATGCCGGGCTGGCACAAGAAGGAGCGCGAGTTCCGCGACTGGTACGAGGGCCTGGTTTCGCGCCTGGACTGGACGACGGACAAGGGCCCGCGCGCTTACGAGCAGTGGGTGGCGATCCTCGGCGTGGTCGAGCCGGTCACCGGCTTCCGCGAGGTGCGCTATCCCAAGATGGAATCAGCGCGGCAGCGAGCCGAGTCGCTCCTGAAACAGGACCCGATTCTCTTCGAACCGCCCGCGGCTCACATCATTGCCGAGGAACTGGAACCGCCCGCGCCGGAGCCGGCGCTGCTGCACCTGCCCGTGGTGAAGGTGACCAATCCGGATCAGATGAAGCCGAAGTCAAGGGTGTAAGGTCGCCGCGCAGGCAGCACCATCCCGACAGGGTGGTGCTGTTGGCTTACGGACTTCAGTTGCGAGTGGGCACCCTCGATTATCGTTCGTCAATAGCACCACCCTGTCGGGATGGTGCTCCCGATCATGTCAGACGAATCCACCAACCCGCCCGCAAAGGATTACGCCTACAGCCCGCGCCTGCGCCTGTCCGGGCGCAACGCCTTTGCGCGCATCTTCGACGCCAAGGTGCGCAAGAACGCCGGTCCGCTCACGGCGATGGCGATCCCCAACGATCTGCCGCACCTGCGCTTTGGCATCAGCATCGGGCGGCGCTGCGGCAATGCCGTGCGCCGCAACCGCATCAAGCGTCTCCTGCGCGAAGCCTTCCGCATCGCCCAGCACGACTGGCCGCTGGGTTATGACGTGGTCTGCATCGTTCGCCCGCACGAACCGCTGCAACTGGCGGAGTATCAGCGGTTGCTGTTCTCGGCGATCCGTTCGCTGCATCTGGAGTGGGGCAGAAAAGCAAAAAAGCAGGAAAGCAGAAAAGCAGAAAATGAATCGGGTCATGAGACGTAAGATTCCAAGCCCAATGGCGAGTCTTCGAGCCGTTGGGGTATTCTGAAGGTTGTCGTGCCCTGTTGCCCCGATACCCCGACGGCTCGAAGACTCGCCATCGGGCTTGATTGATCCGTTCCTGTTTGTGCTTTTCTGATTTTCTGATTTTCTGCTTTCCCACGCCCATGCTCTCAAAGCTCTTCATCTTCTTCGTGCATTGCTACCGCGTCACGCTCGGCAGGCTGATGGGCGGGCACTGCCGGTTTCACCCTTCGTGCAGCCAGTACATGATCGACGCCATCCACAAGCACGGCGCGCTCCGCGGCGGCTGGCGCGGCATCAAGCGCATCTGCCGCTGCCATCCCTGGGGCGGCAGCGGAATCGATCCGGCGTGAGAAGCTATCAGCTATGAGCTATCAGCTATCAGCTATCAGCCAGAAAACTGAATCACAAAGTCAGATAACCAAACGACGGCGGAATCAAGCTGAAAGCTCATAGCTCATAGCTCATAGCTGATCGCTCTCCCGCTGATCGCTTCGCTTCGATCACCGATAAGATGGTAGACCATGCGTAAGCTTTTGAATCACATCACGCAGTTTCTTCGCCGGGTGGTGAACAGTCCGGTGGGCGAGCTCAATCGGGCCCAGCGGTTTCTGCGCTACTGCATTGATCTGGTGCTGCACTGCTCGCGGGCCTTGCGTCACGACCGCGCCGGTGAGATGGCGGCGGCCCTGACCTATCGAACGATATTCAGTCTGGTGCCTCTCCTGGTGATGGTGTTGCTCGTGTTCCAGGCTTTCGGCGGACTGGATCAGGTGCGCAAGGAGCTTCAGCCGCTGGCGTATCGGATGATGGGGATAGACACGGTCCGGCTGCCGACCGACGCCCAAATCATCATCGATGCTCAGGACGCGGCGAAGGAAAAGGCGAAGAATCCGGATACCGGCACACTGCTGGACGACCCGCCCGCGCCGCCGCCAGGGCCCGGCGAAGGCCCGATCGACAAAGCCAAGCAGGCGGAGCTCGATGCCCAGAAGATGATCGGTGCCGACACCATGCTGACGAAGGTCACCGAATCGGTGTCGCGCATCGACTTCAAGAGCGTCGGGGCTGTCGGTTTCGTACTCTTCCTCTGGGCGGCGATCGAACTGGCGGTCACCATCGAGCTCAGTTTCAATCGCGTGTTCAACAGCCCGCAGGGGCGGCCCTGGCTGCGGCGCATTCCCATCTACTGGGCCGTCATCACGCTTGGTCCCGTGCTGGTCTGGGCCAGTCTGTCCGTCGCCGGACAATTAGTCAGCGCAGCGGAGGGTATCCCCGTCCTCAGCGCGATCGTCGGCTGGTCCAGCAGCCTTTTCGCGCTGGCGGCGAGCTGGTTGTTGCTTTTCCTTCTCTACAAGCTTATGCCCAATACCACGGTCAACGTCGGCACCGCGCTGGCGGGCTCGTTCGCCGCGGCGGTGCTCTGGGAGACAGGTAAGTTCGGCTTCTCGCTCTACGTCAGCAAGTTCCTGCCTTACGCCAAACTCTACGGCGTGCTCGGCCTGCTGCCCCTGTTTCTCTTCTGGATTTATATCACCTGGTGGATCGTCCTCTTCGGTCTCGAACTGACCTACACCCTCCAGGCGATGGGCGGCAGGCAGTTCAAATACGCTTTGCCTGTGCCGCAACAACAACAGCATCTGGATGGCGACCCGCAGTGGATCATCCCCATCATGACGCAGATCGGTCACGCCTTTGGCGAAGGCAAAGCGCTCGACAGCTACAAATTGGCGGATCGGTTGAACCTGCCGGATCGTCTCGTCGTGTCGCTCTGCCTGAAGCTCGAGAAGGCGGAACTGATTCATCGCGTGGTGCAGGGTGATGACCACGCCGCGTGTTATTCACTCGCGCGGCCGCCGGAGCAGATCGATCTGGCCCGCCTGCTGGCGATTTCCGAATCCATCCGCGAAGGCAGCGGGCCGGCTCGGCAACAGGCGGGCTGGCAGTTCCTCCGACGCATGACGCAGGTGCAGCGCGACGCCGTCAACGGCCAGACGCTGGCGGGACTGCTGGCGGAGCCGGCGGTGAAGGCAGAGTCCGATAGCGAGGTAAACTCTTCCGAGAGTACTCCCGCGGATTCACCATCCCGACAGGGTGGTGCTGTGAGCTGACGGATTCCTGTTGCGAGTGGGCACCCTCGAACAATCGTTCGCTGATAGCACCACCCTGTCGGGATGGTGCTCCGGGTCCGAACCCAGCCGCGAGCCAATCCGTATCCGATTAGTCCGTATTCATTGAGATGCGTGCCGTTGTAGCCGATGAAAAGGGCGGGTTGCCGCGCTCGCGCGATGGGGCGCGGTCGTATCGAACTCGCGATCCGGTATCGCACGGCATTCGCCGTTATCGGATCGCCGCTTCCGTCAGCCGCGTCAATCAGGGAGGTCGCACATGACTTCGTGGTCTTTCAGAATGCTTATGTTGATCGTTGTCGCCGCCCTGGCGCTGGTGCCCGGCTGCGGCAAAGGGCAGACCGGCGAAGGTCAGGCCAAATCACAAGTCACCTTCCGCGGCGAGACGGCTGCCCACTGGGCGAACCTGCTGAAGGACCGCGATCCGGACTTCCGCATGCGGGCAGCCGGCGCTCTGTACGCCCTGGGCACCGACGCCGCCGAGGCTGTGCCCGCGCTGACTGAGGCGCTCAATGATGAGTTTCCTGCCGTGCGCGCCGGCGTGGCGCAGACGCTGGGCAACATCGGCACCGCCGCCCGCGATGCCGAACCCGCGCTCAAAACGCTGCTCGACGACAAAGACACGGAAGTGCGCGTCAGCGCGATCCTCGCCCTCGGTCAGGTGACCGGTTCTCCCGCGCCGCAGCCGATGGTCCTGGCCCTGCGCGATGAAAGCCTGCGCGTGCGCGATGTCGCAGCCCAACTGCTCGTCAAGCTCGGCCAACCCGCCATCGAACACCTCAAGCCCGCGGTCAAGGACAAAGACCTGGCTGTGCGCGTGCTGGCGGCTCAGGTGCTCGGCAAGATCAAGCATGTCGAGGCCGTGCCGATCCTGATCACGGCGATGGAAGATGAAGACCGCGGCGTACGCGACTCGGCGATCCTCGCGCTGGCGGAAACCGGTGAGCCGGCGATCCCCGCGCTGGGCCAGTTGCTGAAGCATGAAGACTGGCAGAAGCGCTGGGCCGCGGCCTATGCGCTGAACGTGATCGGCACGATCAAGACCGCCGAACAACTCGTGCGCGTGCTTAACGACGAGGATGAACGCGTGCGCGAACAGGCGGTCACCGCGATGGCGCGCATCGGCAAGGACGCGATCGACGCCCTGGCGGGCGCGGCCGGCGACAAGGAAGCGGGCTTGCGGCAATCGGCCATCACCGCGCTGGGCGCGATGGAGCGCGAGGAAACCATTCCCATTCTCCACAACGCGCTGAAGGATCAAGACCCCTTCGTGCGCGAAGCGGCGGTCGCGGCCCTGGGCAACACGCACAGCAGCAAGGCACTTCCCGCGCTGGGCGAAGCGCTGAGGACGGATGATCCGAAGGTCCGCGCCGATGCGGTGCAGGCGATGGCGAAGATCGGCCGCGATGCCCTGGAGCCGCTGGCGGAGGCGGCGAAGCATGAGGAGTGGACCGTTCGCCGCGCCGCTGCGGAGGGTCTGGGCATGCTCGATCTGATCGACTGCGTCGCGCCATTGAATCGTCTGCTACAGGACAAGGACGCCCGCGTTCGTTCCGCAGCCGCCTCGGGTCTGGCGCGCATCGGTCCGCCCGCGCGGCTCTCGATCACGCCGCTCATCAACGCCTTGAAAGATGAATCCGCCGAAGCTCGCGATGCCGCTTCGTTCGCCCTCTCGCGCATCGCGCCGGGCAATGAGACGGCGATCCCCGCTCTGATCCGCGCTCTTTCCGATGAGGATTTCCGCACCCGCGCCGGGGCCGCCAATGCCATCGCCCGCATCGGTTCGCAGGCACCGTCGGCTGTGTATCCGCTGATCAAGGCGCTCAAGGATGAGGATGAACAGGTCGCGCTCGCCGCGCGGCTGGCGCTGGTGAAGCTCGGCCGCGAAGCGATCACCGGACTGGCCAAGTCGCTGGGCGATGCGGACACCAAAACCCGGCTGCACGTGATCGACATCATGGGCCAGATCGGCGAAGACGCATCACCCGCGTCGCATGTGCTGTTGTTGTCTTTGCAGGATGAAGACAAACAGGTGCGCGACGCGACGGTCCACACCTTAGGCCTGATGGGCCCGCAGGCGAGGGCTGCACTGCTCCAGGCCTCGCGCGGTAACGACGCGAAGCTTGCGGCCGCGGCGAAGCTGGCGCTGGATACGATTCAGAATCCGTGAGCGGAATAGCGCCCGGCGGAAGCCGGGGGTTGTGTACGAATTTCAAAGACGGTCATCTGCTTCGTGCGTGGACAACCCCGGCACCGCCTACGAGCGCAAACGCGATGGCATCTGGATGAATGACGGACGCAACGACCGGGTCGCCTCCGTCGCCATGGCCGGGAAGGGCCCGCAGTTGAGTCGGCCTCGCAGCGGCACGAATGAAACAGTCCAGCATGGCATGAGCGACAAATTCCGATCGGATAGCAGGATTGCATCGCTGTGCCTGTCGGCTTTGATCGTTGGTTAGGCGGGAAATTGCAGCGCATTTAATCCCGGGCATGTCGCGGGGCATAGAATCATTCAGTTGAAAACACCGGATCGGAGTTCGGCAGTGACTTTCACATAGGCCGGCGAAGTTCGCCGCGTGTTCAACGCCTGTCGGGAGCGGGGTCGAATGGTTTTGACATGAGACTCGCCCTGAACAATATGAATCCTTGGCGACGTCGTTCGCTGGACGACGGGCATTCGCCCAAGAGCATCGACGCTGAATTGCCGGACGCCGGAGAACGGCACGATCATCAAGCGATCTACAGACGGCTCCGCCTGCCCATTTCACTTCACTACCCATCGACCACGCTCGGAAGGATTCTGGACCAGAGCGCCGAGCGCTTCGGCGATGCGCCGGCGATGGCCTATGCGGACGCGGCGTGGACCTACGACGAGCTTGTCGATCAGGTTCATCGCGTGGCCGGCGGCCTGAGCCGCATGGGCGTGCGGCAAGGGGATCGCGTGGCGCTGCTGCTGCCCAACTGTCCGGAGTTTGTCATTACGTTTCTGGCGGTGCAAACGATCGGGGCGGTTGCCGTCAATGCCGGGCCGGTGCTGGGTGCCGATGATTTGAATCGGCTGATCGGCATGACGCGGCCGCGACTGGTCGTTGCCCTTGATCTGCTTGCCGCAAGGATCGACGCGGCGAACGCCCCCGGCGATTCACGTCGCTGGCTCTGGGTTTCGCTACAGGAATACCAGCCGGTGCTGCGACGCATGGGCTACTGGTTCAAGCGATGGCAAATCCGGCAGCAACTGGCGACGCCGAATTGTCCATTCACCTGGGACGAACTGCTCCATGGCGCACCCGAGGTCTTGCCCTGCCGCGCCGAGCCGGATGATGTCGCCGTGCTTCAGCCCACTGGCGGAACGAGCGGCCGGCTCAAGATCGCCCAGCTCTCGCACCGCAACCTGCTCACCAATGCCACGCAGCTTGCCGCCTGGGTCGGCCTCCAGCAGGGACAGGGCGCGACGCTGTCGATGCTGCCGATGTTTCATGTTTACGGCCTCATGACGGGCGTCATCGCGCCGGTCCTCACGGCGACCATGACGCTCCCGATGACGCGTTTTGAATTGGCGACGCTGCTGGATCTCATCACGCGATTCCGCCCCGCCATCATTCCGCTGGTGCCCGCCGTGTTCGAAGCGTTATGCGACGAACTGGAACGGCATCCGAATCCATCAGCGATTGAATCATTGCGTCAGGCCTGCGTCACCAGCGGTGCCGCGCCGCTCGCGCCTGTGACGGCGCAGCGTTACGAACGCCTGGTCAACAGCCGAATCGTCGAAGGCTACGGCCTGACCGAGGCCTCACCCGGGACGCACCTGAATCCGGTTGCCGCTCCCCGCGAAGGTTCGATCGGTCTGCCGCTTCCCGACACACGCGCGCGCATCGCCGACCTGAATGACCCGCAGAAGGATGCGCCGTCGGGTGAAGCCGGCGAGTTGTGGATCGCAGGTCCCCAGGTCTTCAGCGGTTACTTCGGCGATGTGGACGAAGCGAACCGCGCGCTGGTCACCGATGAGCAGGGCACGAAGTGGCTGCGCACCGGGGATGTCGCGCATGTCGATGACCACGGCTTCTTTCACATCGTCGACCGCCTCAAGGACATGATCAATCACGGCGGCATGAAGGTCTGGCCGGCCAAGGTCGAAGCGTTGCTCCGGCAGCATCCCATGGTCGCCGATGTCGCCGTCGTCGGCCGACCCGATCCGGTGTACACCGAATCCGTGGTTGCAATCGTACTGCCCAAGCCGGGCAGCAAACCCAACGGCACAACGGACGCCGAGCTGAAAGCCTATTGCCGACAGCACCTGGCGGCGTACGAAGTGCCGTCCGTGTTCGAGATCGCCGGCGAGCTGCCGCGCACGGCCCTGGGCAAGCTCCAGCGCTATCGCTTGCAAACGCCGCGGGAGCAGGAGCAGGCCCACGAGGCGGGTAAGGCGGAAAAGGCGGACGAGACAGACGTGAAAGATGACCCCGGCACCTGACGCATCACCGCGCTGAAAGGAGCTCATCATGGTGGCATGGGCGACCAAGAACGGGAAGGTGGCGATCACCGGCGGACTGCGCACGCCGTTCGTAAAGGCCGGCGACGCGCTGAAGGACGTGCATGTGTGCGATCTGGCGGCGCTGGCGATGCGCGAGACGCTGTACCAGCAGTCGTGGCCGGCGAGCCGGCTGGACGAGGTCGTGCTCGGCAACGTGGTGATGCCGGCCGACGCGACGAATCCCGCGCGCGTCGCCGCCCTGTACGCCGGCGTGCCGAAACAAGTGCCGGCGATCACCGTGCAGCGCAACTGCGCGTCGGGCATGGAAGCTGTGGCGTACGCGGCCTCGCGCATCGAGTCAGCACAGGCGCGGGCCCTGCTCGCCGGCGGTGCCGAGTCGATGAGCACGATCCCGCTCCTGTTTCCGCAGGAGGCGCTGGGCGCGATGGGCCGGCTCGCGCGGGCCAAATCCTTGATGCGAAAAGTCCTGGCTGCGGCGAAGCTGCGGCCGCGGCACTTCCGCCCCATGCCCGCGCTCCAGATGGGCCTGACCGATCCGACCTGCGGCCTGATCATGGGTAAGACCGCCGAGATTCTCGCCAGCGAATTCGACATCTCGCGCCGCCAGCAGGATGATTACGCCCTGCACTCGCACCGCAAAGCCAGTAACGCGATGGAAGAAGGCAGGCTTGATACGCAGGTCACGACCGCGTTCGTTCCGCCGAAGTATGTTCCCGTTCCACGCGACATCGGTCCGCGCCCGGATCAGTCGCACGAAGCGCTGGCGAAGCTTAAACCGTACTTCGATCGCCGCGACGGCACCGTCACTGTCGGCAATGCGTGCCAGGTGACTGACGGGGCGGCGGTGCTGCTCGTGATGGAAAGCCAGCTCGCGCGGGCCGAGGGCATGAACGTGCTCGGCTACGTGCGCGGCTATGCGACGGCAGCGCTCGACCCGGCGCGCATGGGACTGGGGCCGGTCTATGCAATCGATCAGCTTCTTCAGAAGACCGGCATGCGGCTGGATCAGATCGGGCTGTTCGAGATCAACGAAGCGTTCGCCGCTCAGGTGCTGGCGTGCCTCAAGGCGCTGGCGAGCGATGACTTTGCCCGCAGCCGGCTCGGCCGCGGCAGCGCGGTGGGCGAGCTTGATCCGGCGAAGCTGAACGTCAACGGCGGCGCGATCGCGCTGGGACACCCCGTCGGTGCCAGCGGGGCGCGCCTCGTGCTCAACCTGCTGCACGAGATGGCGCGGCGGGACGTGGAGTACGGCATCGCCGCGCTGTGCGTCGGAGGCGGACAGGGCGCGGCCATGCTGCTGCAACGGCCGTGACCCTGTTGCCCCTCGTGCCGTGCTTGTGCTTTGAGAAGTATGGCACGAAGCGATTCGATGCGTTTGCGTAAAGGAGCCCAAGCATGCAATCAACGCTCCGGATTCACGAATGCGACGACCGCCTGGTGACCGTCTTCTTCGATCAACGCGGCAAGTCGGTGAACACGATCTCGCCGACGACGCTGGACGAACTCGAGGCTCTCGTGATCGGATGGGAAGCGCTCGCGCCCCGACCTGCGGGGATTATCTTCGCCTCCGCCAAGCCCGGCGTGTTCATCACGGGGGCCGATCTCTTCGCCCTGAAGGAAATGGATGGCGAGCAGACCGAAGCATTTCTCCAGCGCGGGCAGAAGCTCTTCGACCGTATCGCGAAGCTGCCGATGCCGACGGTCGCGGCGATCAACGGCACGTGCCTCGGCGGCGGGCTGGAGCTGGCGCTGGCGTGCCGATATCGCGTCGCGGCCGACGAAGGCGCAATCCAGATCGGGCTGCCGGAGATCAAGCTCGGCATCCTCCCCGCGTGGGGCGGCACCACGCGCCTGCCAAGGCTCATCGGCCTGCGCCCCGCGCTGCCACTGCTCCTGGCGGGCAAGGCGCTGGCACCGCGCAGGGCGCTGAAACTGGGCGTGATCGATGAAGTCGTGCGGCCCGAGGCGCTGCTCGCCGCGGCCAAACGCCTGCTCCGCACCACGCCGCCGTTGCATCGGCTGCCGCGAATGGAACGCATCATCCTCAAGACCAGCCTGCTGCGCCGATGGGTGCTGCGGGCCGCGCAGCGTCAAACCCTTGAGAAGACCCACGGCAACTACCCGGCCGCCGACAAGCTGATCGATACCGTTCGCACCGGCTTTGACGAAGGCTTCGATGCCGGCCTGCGCGCCGAGCGCGACAGCCTCGTCGCGCTGGCGCAGACCGATGCCTGTCGCAATCTCATGCGGATTTTCTTTGTGAAGCAGAACGCCAAGCGCGTCCTGAAGCAGGCGCTGGCTGCCGATTCTTCGCCGGTGCATCACGCGGCGGTCATCGGCGGCGGCACGATGGGCGCGGGCATCGCCCACGCGCTTATTCGCGCTGGGATCCCCGTGCGCCTGATCGAGGTGAACGACGAGGCCGCCTCCGCCGCGTTGCAGCGCATCGACGCGATGCTCAAGGATGACCTGCGCGCCAAGCGCATCAGCCCGCTTCAGATGGCGCACGCGATGCGCCTGCTCGCGCCGGCCACGGACTGGACGGGCCTGAAGCTGGCCGACATCGTCATCGAAGCGGTGGCGGAGAACATGGAAGTGAAGCGTGACGTTTTTGCGAAGCTCGATCGCCTGACGCGAAACGACACGGTGCTGGCGACGAACACGAGCTCGCTCAGCGTCACGGCCCTGGCCAACGGCACCGCGCGGCCGGGCCGGGTCGTCGGCCTGCACTTTTTCAACCCCGTGCGGAAGATGCCGCTGGTCGAAGTGATCCGCACACCGCAGAGCGACGACCACGCGCTGGCGACGGCCGCGGACCTGGCGCAGCGGCTCGGCAAGACGCCCGTGCTCGTGCGCGACGGGCCGGGCTTCCTCGTCAACCGCGTGCTGTTCCCGTACCTGGCCGAGGCGATGACGCTGGCGGCCGGCGGCGCGCCGATCCAGCGCGTGGACGAGGCAATGAAAAAGTGGGGCGCGCCGATGGGTCCGTTCGAGCTGCTCGACGAAGTCGGCCTCGACATCGCCGCGGCGATCTTCACATCGGCCGTGGATCGCATCGACCGCCCGATCACCGCGCCGCCGGGCCTGACGAAGGCCGTCGAGAAGAAGATGCTCGGCAAGAAGTCGGGCGCGGGGTTCTATTGCTACGGGCGACGGAAGGGCAGCAAGCCGCGCGTTAACACGAAGCTGCTCGCGCTCCTTCGCGAAGGCAAGGGCGACAGCGACGTGAGCGAGGAGGCGATCCCGCGCCGGCTCGTGCTGCCCATGATCAACGAAGCCTCGCGCGTGCTGACCGAAGGCATCACGAACTCGACCGAGACGATCGACCTGGCGACGGTGCTGGGGCTGGGCCTGGCACCGTTCCGCGGCGGGCTCGTGCATCACGCCGAGACTGTTGGCCTCAGCGAAATCGTGCGTCAACTCGATGAGCTTGCCGCGCAGGTCGATCCGCGCTTCACCCCGACCGACGCCTTGCGCCGCGCCGCCGAGGCAGGACAGCCGATGCAGTCACTCGCCGCGGATGGCGCATCCGATGCGCAGTCTTCATCCGCCGGCGCGTCGCGGAAGCAACACGCCTGAATTCCAACAGGAGAACAGTGATGGTTACCCTCCGCAAACAAGACCAGGAACAGCTCGAGAAGGCCCGCGATCTGTTGGAGACCGATGGGAAAGAGCGCGGCTTCGTGCGGTCGCTCTTCTTCGGGCAGATCCCGTGGGAGAAGGTGATCCCCTATCCGAAGCCGAGCGAGGAAGACGCGGCCCGCACGCGCGAGCTGGTCGAGAAGGTCGAAGCGTTTATGCGCGATCACGTGGATCCTGACGAGATCGACGCGACGGAGCGGTTGCCGCAGGAGGTGATCGAAGGCATGGGCACCCTCGGTGTGCTGGGCATGACGGTGCCGCGCGCGTACGGCGGCGGCGGGTATAGCCACACGGCCTATTGCCGGGTGCTCGAAGCCATCGCGAAGACATGTGCATCCACGGCGGTCTTTGTCGGGGCGCATCAGTCCATCGGTCTCAAAGCGGTGGTGCTCAGCGGCAGTGAGGAACAGAAAAGAAAATGGTTGCCCGACCTGGCGAGCGGGAAGACGCTCGCGGCATTCTGCCTCAGCGAGCCGGAGGTCGGGTCCGACGCCGCGAACGTGCAGACCCAGGCCCGCCTGAGTGACGACGGTTCGCACTGGATCATCAACGGCCAGAAGAAGTACGCCACCAACGGCGCGCTGGCTGGCTTGATGACGGTGATGGCGCGCACGCCGGTGCAGGACAACGGCAGCGTCAAGAGCAAGGTGACGGCGTTCATCGTCACGCCGGACATGCCTGGGTTCGAGGTCGTGAGCAACAACCGGAGCAAGTGCGGCATCCGCGGCACGTGGCAGGCGACGCTGCGCTTCACGGACATGCGCGTGCCGCGGGATCACGTGCTGGGCGAGCTGGGCCGGGGCCTGCGTGTGGCGCTGACGGTGCTGAACTACGGCCGCTGCACGCTCAGCGCCGGCTGCCTGGGCGGTGCCCGCGTCGCGATGCAGCGGGCGATCGAGCATGCCCGCACGCGCCGGCAGTTCGACCGGCCGATCGGGGCATTTCACCTGGTGAAGAAGAAGATCGCCCGCATGGCCGAGCTCGTTCATGCGATGGATGCGATGACCTATCTCTCGGCCGGGCTCGTTGACCGTCACGATGAGGACCTCATGCTCGAGACGGCGATCTGCAAGCTGTTCTGCTCCGAGGCATCGTGGCGCGTACTCGACGACGCGGTGCAGATCATGGGCGGCGAAGGCTACATGCGCGAGCACGGACTCGAGCGCGGCCTGCGCGACGCGCGGATCAACCGCATCGTCGAAGGCACGACCGAGGTGATGACTTCCTTCATCGCGCTGACCGGCATGAAGGGCGTGGGCGAAGAGCTGGAGCAGACGCTCAAGGCGATGCGGCATCCGGTCCGCAATTTCGGGCGCCTGACGGCGTTCCTGAGGCACGAGTGGCGCGACGTGCTCGTGGGCCACGGCCATGACAACGCGCTGCTGGGCCTGCACGGGGCCCTGATCGGCGAAGGGCGCACGCTCACGCGGATGACCAAGCTGCTGGCGCGCGACGTGAGCCGGCTGCTGGCCAAGCACAAGATGGGTATTCTTGACTTGCAGCTCCTTCAGCAGCGGATCACGTGGACCGTCGTCGATCTCTACGCAACGGCTGCGATCATCAGCCGGCTCCAGGCGCTGCTGGACGCGGCGGGCACCGGGGGCACGGGCGAGCTGTCGCCGTGGCTGAAGCGCGAGGTGCTGGTCGGCAAGGCGTTCTGCCATCACGCCGCGGAGCGCATCGCCCGCCGCCGCCGTTCGCTCTACCGCAATCTCGACGAGGAGACGATCGCCGTCGCCGACGAGATGCTGGATGACGCGGAGGCGGATCAATCCGCCTGAGGCGTCAGCAGCAGCATCGCGGGATGACGAAGCTGATCAATGAGGGCGTTGGCGAAGACCGCGCCGATCGCGCCGTCCACAATGCGATGGTCGAATGAGAATGAAAGATGGACGAGGTCCGCCGGCCGCAGGTTGCCGGCGTCGTCGTACACCGGCCTTCGCTGGATGCGGCCGATCGCCATGATCGCGACCTGCGGGCGATGGATGATCGGCGTCGCCATGAGTCCTCCGATCGAGCCGATGGAGGTGATCGTGAAGGTTCCGCGCTGAAGGTCGGCGAGCTTGGCGCGGCCGGCGCGGGCGGCGGCGGTCATCCGCTCGATGTCCCGCGCGAGCGTGAACACATCCTTGCGATCCGCATCGCGCACGACGGGCACGATGAGCCCCTGCGGCGTGGCGGTGGCGATACCGATGTCGTATCGGTCGTGCAGCGTGACTTCGCCGGCATCGTCGTCGAACGTCGCGTTGACCAGCGGCACCTGACGCAGGGCGTGCGCGGCGGCCTTGACGAAGAAGGGCAGGTAGGTCAGGCGCGGGTGCCCCGATTCATCGGTGCGGCTCAGTTCGTCGCGCAGGCGGACCAGCTCGGTGAGGTCGCACTCATCCATGTAGCTGTAGTGAGGGATCGTTCGGACCGCTTCGATCATGCGCTCGGCGATGCGCCGGCGCACGCCGCGCAGCGTCATGCGCGTGCCGGGGCTGCCCAGATCGAGCGAGGCAGCGAGGGTGGCGGCGGGTCTGTCGCGTGACCTTTCAGTGTCATGCGCGATTCCGTCGTGCTTCCCGGCGAGATCCTTGATCAGCACGCGCCCCGCGGGCCCCGTTCCTTCCACCCGCGCCAGATCGATGCCCAGCTCGTGGGCCATGTGACGCACGGCGGGCGAGGCTTTGGTTCTTGCGCGGGACGGCGGCATCGACTTCCTCTTCGAAGGCGTTATCTCCGACGTGGTCCGCTGAACCGTCGCCTCGTGGAGCGGCACCGGCTCTTCGCCTGCCTGCTCCTCCTCTCTTTGAGCGCCCTCAACTTCACGCCCCGCCGGTTCATCCTCTTCCTTTGCCTGCGCGGCCTGCGTCACCGCGTCGTAGCTGAGCACCTGTTGCCCGACCTTGATCATGTCACCCGCTTGGGCGCTGAGCCCGGTGATCTCGCCTTCAAACGGCGAAGGCAACTCCATGTTCGCCTTGTCGGTCATCACCTCCGCCAGCACGTCGCCGTGACTTACGCGGTCGCCAACCTTCACGCGCCACTCGATGAGTTCCGCTTCGTAAACGCCTTCGCCGAGTTCGGGAACTTTGAATTCCATCACGGACCTCGCACTTCATATCTGCCCGTTCACGCCACGTTCTCACGCCGGTTCCGTCGCGATCCGCTTCATCGCCGCCTTGATGTGGTGCTGCTGCGGCACCGTGTTGCGCTCGTACACCTGGTTGAGCCCGATGCCCGGCAGGTGTTGCCCCATGAGCACCAGCGGCCTGGCGAGCAGATCGTAATAGTGAACGTCGATAATCCGCCGCAGCAGGTGCTCGCCGAAGTTCGTTACCTCCGTATCTTCGTTCACGATGAGCACGCGCCCGGTCTTCATCACGCTGCGGCTGATCGCGGCCCAGTCATAGGGAAAGATCGAGCGCAGGTCGATCACGTCGAACGCGAGTCCTTCTTTCTCGCTCAACTCGCGCGCCGCCTGTCGGCACAGGGGCAGCGTTCGGCCCCAACTGATCACCGTGCCGCTGTCGCCTTCGGCGAAGAGCCGCGCTCGCCCGATCGGGATGAATGTGTCTTCCACTGGCGGCCAGCGCGGCTGCCAGCGGCTGCGGTCGCCGTTGCGGGGGTTCCGGGGGTTCCGGGGGACTGGGGCGTCGATCATTGCCTTCAGCTCGTTCTCGTCCTCCGGCTCGCCGCGAATCAACTCTTCGCCGCGTACGCGCATCAGCGCCTTGGGGATGAGGACCATCACCGGGTTCGGATCGGCGATGGCCGAGAGCATCAGCCCATAGGCGTCCACCGGCGTCGAGGGGATGACGATCTTCCAACCGGCGAGCCGGCTGACCCAACTGTCAAACGAATGCGAGTGGTACAGGCTGCCGCGGATGCCCGAGCCATTGGGCGCCATGAGCACGATGGGCATGTCGAAGTTGCCGCGGCTGGCCCAGCGCTGATTGCCGGCGATCTTCAGCAGGTCGAACGTGTTGAATCCGTAGTCGCAGAACTGAAGCTCGCACACGGGTCGGCCGCCGGCGTAGGCGATGCCCATGGCCGTGCCCACAATGCCGCGCTCATCCAGCGGTGAGTTCCAAGCCGTGCGAAGCCCCTGCGTGGCGGTGAAGACGCCTCCCAGCGGCGGGCCGACATCTTCGCCGAAGATATCCGTCACGCCGAGGTGCTCCTCGCCGTAGTGCAGGGCCATGCGAATTGCTTGAACGAGTGTAGCCATGAGCTTTGAGCGGTGAGCTTCGAGCCTTGGGCCAAAGGGGGTGACCGGCTTGCGGCTTGAAGCTCACGGCTCACGGTTCACGGCTGCTCCTCGCACGCGGGCAGGCCGGTGTAGTCGTGCGGGTAGACCGCGTCTACTTCGCTGGGCGCATAGGTGAATCGCGGCACGTCCGCCGCGGTCGGCTGCTCTTCCTTCATCGCCTCGGCGATCGCGTTCTCCACTTCAGCACGCGCTTTATCATGCACGTTCTTGAGGTCAGCCTCGTCGATCGCGCCGGCTTTCAGCAGCACGCGCTCGAAACGCTCGATGCAGTCGACTTCATCTTCGACCCGGTTCGCGCCGCTCGATGAGGAATGTCCGTGCAGCCGCGAGACCATCGCCTCCAGCAGGTAGGGCTGCCGCTCGCGCCGGCAATGCTCCATCGCCTTCGCGATGCCGTGCCACGCGACGATCGGATCGTTGCCGTCGATCGTGTCGGCCACGATGCCCAGCGGCTTGCCGCGGTCGGCGATGTGACGCTCGGCATGCTGCGATTCATAGGGTGTGGAGATGCCGTAAGCGTTGTTGGTGACAACCATCAGCACGGGCAACTCCTCGCCGGGCCGGCTGCTCCAGATCATGCAGGAAGCGAAGTCGCCCTCGGCCGTGCCCGCGTCGCCGCCGACGACGATCGTAATGCCATCGCCGCCATGCCGCTTTTGCACCAGCGCCGTGCCTGGTGCGATGGCGTACTGAACCTCAACGACCGACGTGACCGGCACGACGTTCCATTCCCGCCGCGCATAGTGCCCGACGAAGTTGCGGCCCATCGAGTTCGGGTCGGTGCGCGTCATCGCCATCTGCCGAATGCCGTCGATCATCGGCATGCCCATAGCCAGCATCGTTGCGCTATTGCGGTAATGCAGGTGCAGATAGTCATAATCCGGTCCTTCCCCGAGGTTGACCTGAAGGCCCAGGCAGACGTTGAACGCCTCTTCGCCCGGGCCGCCGATCCAGAAATAGCCCTCGCCGGACTTGCTCATTTTGATCATCCGCAACTCCATCGCGCGGGCGCGGACCATCAGGCGATGGATCTCCAGACAGCGTTCGACGGACAGCGAATCGTCGCCGCTGCCGATCGTGCCGCGGTCATCATGGGTCAGAGGTCGAATCATCTGGCACCGCCCAGGCAGGGTTCATCGTGGTGAATTGTTGCCGTCTCGGCCGGCGGAACCAGGCGTTGCCTGGCCAACTCATCGGCGATGCGCATGGGCGGATCGCCGGTCATGTCGCTGCGCTCGAAGATGATGCCCAGCGTCTGATCGATGCGCCGCAGCCAGGGGCCGAGGTTGTGGTTCTTGAGAATCTCGCGCACGTAGACGCGGATAAGGCCGCCGGCATTGATGACATAGTCCGGAGCGTGCAGGATGTCGCGCGCGTGCAGCGATGCGGGGCCTGCCGTTTCATCGTCAAACTGGTTGTTCGCCGAGCCCGCCACGATCGCAGCGCGGATCTGCGGGATCGACTCGGCATTCAGCGCGCCGCCCATGGCGCAGGGTGCTAAGACGTCCGCGTCGGCCGCGTGGATCTCCTGCGGTGGAACGATGCGTGCGCCCCAGCGATCGGCCGCGTCTCTGCATTTTCGCTCGTCCAGGTCGCTGACGACCAGCGACGCGCCGGCGCGGGCCAGGAGTTCGGCGAGCCGCCAACCGACCTTGCCGAGACCCTGGATGGCGACGCGAACGCCGGGCAGCGCATCGCGATGAAGCTTGTGGCGCAGGGCCGCGCGCATGCCGAGCATGACGCCCTGCGCCGTGGTCTGCGAAGGATCGCCGCTGCCGCCGCGCTCGGGCGAAAGTCCGGTGACGTGCGAAGTCGACTTGGCGATCACATCCATGTCGCCCGTGCTGATGCCCGCGTCCTCCGCGCCGATGTAATTGCCCTTTGCCGTTTCGATGAGTCGGCCCATCGCCCTCAGCAAGGCGCGCGTCTTGTCCTTCCGCGGGTCGCCCATGATCACGGCCTTGCCGCCGCCGACATCGAGCTCGTTGATCGCGGCCTTGCGCGACATCGCCTTCGAAAGGCGCAGCGCGTCGTGCAACGCCGCGTCGGGGCTTCCATAAGGAAACATTCGAATGCCGCCCAAGGCAGGGCCGCGCAGCGTCGAGTGAATCGCAATCGTTGCATGAAGGCCGGCGGAGTCGTCAATCCCCGTGATGACCTTCTCGTAGCCGGGAATCGGGATGTTCTTGACTTGCAACATGGGACATCTCCTTACCGGAGGCACCATCCAATGCTATGGATGCTGCCGGGCGGGGGACGGAAAATTGCAGTCAAACAGGCCGAAAAAGTGCGGTCATTGTCGAACGCGTTCTTGCGGCACAGCGCGAACTCGGCGAGAAAGGCGGGCCGATATGCAATAGCATTCTTTTTGGAGCGATCGATCAGTCGTTGCGCGTCTCCATCCCTTCCAGTTCCGCCTCCAGAAATGACTTCAAGTCCGCTTCATTGATCTGCGGCTCGCCAGGTGCGACGTGGTCGAGCCGGCCTTGGCGCATCCAGTCTTCCAGTTCATGCACAAGATCGAACAGGTGATCGAACGAGTCCACGACAAATAGCAGCGGCTGGTAATGGTCGATCTCGAACGACTGGTTGATCACCCATTCGAGCTGGATGGGGTAGCGCTGGACCTTCGGCGACATGACGGCGTGCTCCAGTTCGCCGTAGGAGCTGAGCAGGCCGCTGCCGTAGACGCGGCGCTGGCCGCCTTCGTTCATCAGGCCGAACTCGATCGTGAACCAGAAGAATCGCGCCATCGCCTTGATGACGGATTCGACGCACAGGACGCGCTCGTGCTCGTCGCGGATCGCCTGGGCTCTGCGCGCCGCCGCCAGCGCCAGCTCGCCGAAGCGCACGAGCACGTCGGCGAAGCGCCTGTGCGTGTGCATGGGCACGTGCCCAGCGATGTCGTGAAAGATGTCCGGCTCGGGCAGGTAATCGAGCTCGCGCCCGTCGCGGATGGTAATCGTGGTCGGAAACTCGCGGCGGCGCAGGCAGTCGAAGAAGAGATACGCGGGAATGTAGCCGCTGACCGCCTTGGCCTTGAAGCCGGTGAGCGGTGAGAGGAAGCGGTTGATGTCATCCAGGCGCGGCACGCGCCGCGGGTCGAGCATGAGGTTCCCGACGCCTTTGAGAAACGTCCTGTTGGCGTACTGCTCCCAGCGCGGCTGGATGCGTTCGTACAGGTTGCGCCAGGTGGCGTGGTTCTCCTCGTTGTAGAGTTCGTACGGCTGCGTGATGAACATGTCGCCGCGGCCGCGCGCGGCTTCGATGAACGGCGCCTGTGTTGTCGTCAGGCCGGATTGTGTCGTTGCTTTCAGCATGATGCACTTCCCTCATGAACCGATCGCCGGCACGCTCGGACGCGGCATCTCGAACCGGGCGCGCGTCCGGCTGTACAGCGCGCCGCCCATGCGGCCGATCGTGTCGAGCCGATCGGGATCGATGCGGCCCGCCGCGTCGAGCACGGACTCGGCCACGTGCATGAGCACGACCCGCCCGATGATCACGTTCGCCGACAGCGGGCCATCACCGACCGGCACGATCTGGTGCAACTCACACTCCATGCTCACGGCCGCTTCCTTCACGCGCGGCGGCTTCACCTGCTGTGAAGGCTCGGGCGTCAGGCCGCACATCTCGAACTCGCTCACGCCACGGTCGTAGTCCGCCGACGACTGGTTCATCTGGTCGGCCAGCGCGAATGAAACGACGTTGACCACGAACTGCTTGGTCGCTTCGATGTTCAGCACCGTGTCCTTGCGCGAGCCGTCGCGCCGGTTGACGGGTGAGAACATGATCGCCGGCGGATTCGCGCCCACGCCGTTGAAATAGCTGAACGGCGCCAGGTTCAGCCGGCCTTCGGCGTCGCACGTCGAGACCCACGCGATCGGCCGAGGCGTGATGCACGCGACCATGTGCCGGTACATCTCCTGGATCGGAATCGTCTGCGGGTCGAGAATCATCAGCGTCACTCCATCCAACTCAGCGGGTACTGAGGATCGTTCAACTCCATCGCGTGTTTCGTCACGTGCAGTGGCTTCTCCGTGTCGAACATCACGGCCAGCTCATTCGTGTGCCGCGCCTGCATGGATGCGGCGATCGTGCCGGGGTGCGGACCGTGTGGAATGCCGCCGGGGTGCAGCGTGATGGAAGCGCTCTCGACGCCGCGCCGCGAGCCGAAGTTGCCGCGCGAATAGAACAGCACCTCGTCCGCCTCGACGTTGCTGTGTACATACGGCACCTTGATCGCCTGCGGATGGTTGTCCAGATGCCGCGGCGCGAAGGTGCAGATCACGAAGCCGCGGCACTCGAACGTCTGCTGGAACGGCGGCGGCAGGTGCACGGTGCCCGTCAGCGGCTCGAAGTCCATCGCGTTGAACGTGTACGGAAACAGGCAGCCGTCCCAGCCGATCACATCGAAAGGATGATGCGCCATCACCACGCGCGTGACCCGCTCGCGGTCCTTCACGCGAATCTCCGTCTTTTCCTCGCGGTCGATTGTGATCAGCTCGCGCGGCGGATGAAAGTCGCGGTGATAGTACGGCGCGCCGAGTTGAATCTGGCCGTCCGCATTGAGATAGCGCGGCGGCAACCGCACATCGCTGAACGACTCGATGATCAGGTGATCTTCCTTCGCCGCGTCATCGGGCAGAAGCCGATACGTCACGCTGCGCGGCACGACGATGTAATCCAGCTCGCGATATGGAAGCCGGCCGTACAGGCTCTCAAGCACGCCCGAGCCCTGGTGGACAAAGATGACTTCGTCAGCCGCGCCGTTGCGGTAGAGCGTCTGCTGCGCCTCGGCGGGACGGCAGCGGTGGCACACGACGTCTTCATTGAAAAGCAGCGGCACGCGACCGGTGATCGGATCGCCGCCGCGCGGCATCGTGTCCGTCTTGAGATGATGATGCTGAAGCGGTTGCCCCGCGACCGGCTCCAGGGCCGAGCGGTTCACGCGCTCGCTGCGCACGACCCGCGTCGGCGGACGCAGGTGATACAGGATCGAGTAGGCAAGGTTGAAGCCCGCGGTTGTCATCACGTGCTCGTAAGCGATGCCTTCGCCGAGGAAACTGTGCGAAGGCTCGCGCGACAGGCGCGTGTGACGTTTGGGCGGGAGTTGTCCCAAGGCGTGATAGTGAGGCATTGTTGCGCCCTTTCTTACTCTCCTCCCTAGAAGGGAGGGGAGTTAAACGGGCCGCGCGACGATCGGTGTCCGCAGCACGCCGAGCCGTTCGATCTCCAGCTCGACGACATCGCCGGGCTTGAGCCAGCCGCCGGTATTGTCCGGCCCCAGTTCGAGAATGCAGCCGGTGCCGACGGTGCCGCTGCCCAGGAGGTCGCCGGGCAGCAGGGTGGCGTCGCGCGAGGCATGGGCGATCAGCCTGGGCCAAGGGTGGTGCATGTCCCGCGCGTTGCCGCGGGACAGAACTTGGCCGTTCACCCGCGCGGCCATGCTTAATGTTAGGCACCCTGTCCCGTCAATGACATCGCGCAGCTCGTCGAGCGATACCAGCTCCGGCCCCACGGCGGTGGCGAAGTCCTTCCCCTTGGCGGGGCCGAGGCCGACGCTCATCTCCTGCCGCTGAAGGTCGCGGGCGCTCAGGTCGTTGACGATTGTGAAGCCCGCGACGTGTTCCCAGGCATCGATCTCGGAGATGTCACGTCCCGCCGTGCCGATGACAAGGCCCAGTTCGAGTTCGTAGTCGAGCATCGCCGATCCGGCCGGCGCATACACAGGTGCATCGTTTCCGATGAGCGAGGCCGCGTTGGAAAAATAGAACACGGGAATCTCGTACCACGCCGGCGGCATGTCGAGTCCGCGCTGCGCACGGGCGGTTTTCACGTGCTCTTCAAATGTGTAGAAATCGCGGAAGGAGCGGATGGGCGGGCAACCTTGCGCACCCTCATGCGAAGCGGGCTGCATGTCGTGAAGGAATCGAATGGGTGTACGCATGGTGAAATCGCTCATCAATCTTACAACAGACCGCGCTTCGACTGTTCGCGCTCGATCGCCTCGAACAGGGCGCGGAAGTTGCCTTCGCCGAAGCCTTCGGAGTTGCCGCGGCGCTGGATGATCTCGTGGAAGAACGTCGGCCGCGGAAAGATGGGCTGCGTGAAGAGCTGGAGCAGGTAGCCATCCGGCCGATCGCGATCCACGAGGATGCCCAGTTCCTTCACCCGCTCCATATCCTCGCGGATCTCCCCCACACGCCCCGGCAGCGCTTCGTAGTACGTATCGGGCACCTGCAAAAACTCCACGCCTTGCCGGCGCATCTCTTCAATCGTCGTGATGATGTTGCTCGAGTGCAGCGCGATGTGCTGCACGCCCGGGCCGCCGTGGTCGTCGAGAAAGATCTGGATTTGCGAGTTCCGGCTGGAAGGCTCGTTGATCGGCAGCTTGATGTAGCCGTCCTCATCGCCCATGACCTTGCTCATCAGGGCGCTGCGGCCGGTATCGATGTCGAAGTGCGCCGTCTGATCAAATCCGAAGACGCGATGGTAGAACTCGACCCACGTCTCCATGTGCTCGACGTTGGCGACGACGTGGTCGATCATCATGAGCTGGATGTCTGTGTCCTCGATGCCGCCGGCGATGTTGTGGTAGCCGGGCGCGAAGCGGTCGCTCTTGCGCTGGATGAAGGTATGCACGACGTCGCCGTAGGCGGCGATGGTGCCGGCGATGAAGTCCTCGGTCTCGTCGATGCCGCGCACAAGCGTCGCGCCGCGTTCCTGCGCCCGTTTAACGGCCAGGCGCGCATCGCCCACCCGAAACGCCACGTCCTTCACGCCGTTGCCATGCCGCTCCAGATGCTCACGCAAGGCGTCGGCATGTTCACCCTTGCCCGCCGGCTCGGCCAGCAGGAAGTTGATCCGCCCTTCGCCCACGACAAACGCCTTGCGCCCCTGCACGCCTGATTCCGGTTCGCCATACGCACGCTTTCGCATACCGAAGCAGCGGACGTAGTAGTCCGCCCACTTTGCGGCGTCATCGACAATGAACTCGATGTGATCGAATCCGCGAAGCCCCAGCGGATTCGACTCCGAATCGGCGCGCGGCGTGTGAGCAGTAGGGGCGGCAGGGGAACGAGTCATGGGACGCCTCCTGCGTTCAAGTGCGCGGCGAGGCCGGCTGACACGATCGCCGGCACGCGCGGCACATGGATGAATCCTATAGTAAATGGTAGATGGATCACCAAGTCGGACAAGTCGCCGGCGCTCATGAAGCGGTGCGAAATGCCTCGCGCGGATCTTCGCCTAGGTGGATTCCGACGGCCGAACAGGTCGCCGCGACCCACATCGCATCGCTCCTGTCACACCTGAAACTGGCCGATTTTCGCGAGCTGCACCGCTGGAGCGCCGCGAACCGTAAGGCGTTCTGGAAGCTGATGCTTCAGCGGCTGAACATTCGCTTCATTTCAGCGCCGGGCGTGATGTTCGCATACGAAGAAGGCGATGATGAGCCGCGCTGGCTGCCTGATGCAGTATTGAACATCGTCGATAGCTGCTTTAACGCACGACCTGATGCCCCGGCGATTCTTTCCTGCGACGAAACGGGCTTCGAAAGCTCGCTCACGTTCGAGCAACTGGCGCGATTCACGAACAGGGTCGCCAACGGCCTGGTCGCGCTGGGCCTGAAGTCCGGCGACGCCGTCGCGATCGACATGCCGATGACGATCGAAGCCGTCGCGGCATATCTCGGCGTGATCCGCGCCGGTGGCGTGGTCGTCTCCGTCGCCGACAGCTTTGCCCCCGCCGAGATCGCGACGCGCCTTCGCATCGGCAAGGCGAAGCTGGTCATCACGCAGGAGCAGCTCATCCGCGGCGGCAAGCGGCTGCCGCTCTATGAGAAGGTGTGCGCCGCCGGCGCGCCGGGCGTGATCGTTGTGAGGTCCGAGCATCCGACGGTGCGCCTGCGCCATGGCGATCTTGACTGGCAGGCGTTCCTTAGCGAGAACGATGCGTTCGAATCCGTGGCCCGCGCGGCGAATGATCACGCCAACATCCTTTTCTCCTCCGGCACGACCGGCGAGCCCAAGGCGATTCCCTGGACGCACCTGACGCCGATCAAGTGTGCGACGGATGCACACGTGCATCATGACGTACACCCGGGTGATGTGCTCGCCTGGCCTACGAATCTCGGCTGGATGATGGGCCCGTGGCTTATCTTCGCGAGCCTGATCAGCGGGGCGTCGATGGCGCTCTTCAGCGGCTCGCCCGCGACGAGGGCATTCGGCGCCTTCGTGCAGGACGCCGGCGTCACGATGCTCGGTGTTGTGCCCACGCTCGTGAAAACCTGGCGCAGCTCTTGCTGCCTCAAGGGACTCGACTGGTCGCGCATCACCCGCTTCAGCTCGACCGGCGAGTGCTCGAACCCCGACGACATGCGCTGGCTCATGCAATTTGCCGGCGGCAAGCCCATCATCGAATACTGCGGCGGCACCGAGGTCGGCGGCGGGTACATCAGTTCGACGATGGTTCAACCCAACGCGCCTTCCACGTTCACGACGCCCGCCATCGGGCTCGACCTCGTCCTGCTCGACGAAGACGGGCACGAGTCGGACGAAGGCGAAGTGTTTCTCGTCGGCCCTTCGATCGGTCTGTCGCGCGAGTTGCTCAACGCCGATCATCACGAAATCTACTACGCCGGCGTCCCGGGCGACGCGATGGGTCGTGCGCTGCGACGACATGGCGATCAGTTGCGCCGCCACGTCGATGGGTCTTATCAGGCGCTGGGCCGCAGTGATGACACGATGAACCTGGGCGGTATCAAGGTGAGTTCGGCTGAGATCGAACGCGTGGCGGTGACCGTGACGGGGGCGATCGAAGTCGCGGCGGTGGCCGTACCGCCGGTGGGCGGCGGGCCGGATCGGCTGATTCTTTTCGTGGTGCCTTCAAGTGATGCGGCGGGCGACACCACCGCGCTGAAGACCGCGATGCAGGCCCGCATCGCACAGGAGCTGAACCCGCTGTTCCGCGTGCATGACGTGGTTCTCGTCGACAGCCTGCCGCGCACCGCCTCGAACAAGGTCATTCGCCGCAAGCTCAGGGCGCAGTACGCCTCGGCTGAGTGAGCAGCCTTTCCAGCATCGAGGAATTCGCCCGATTTCGCACGACCCACCTGGACTATGCCCAGGCCTACGTTGCGAATCAGGCATCGACCGGCGAAAGCAATCCGACCGACGTGGGCACCGGCGGTACGCCGTTCATTCCGTACCTGCGCAAGCACCGCGACGAGACCTTGGCGCACCGCATCATGCGGTCTTGACGCTGCCAGCGGCGATCATCACTCCTACGATAGGGCAGACGACGTGTCGTCAGGAGTGGCACCATGTCCACAAAGACGATTGTTCAGCCCGCTGCGCTGCGCACGCTGACGGATGACCTGATCGCCCAAGAGGCGGCGTTGCGTGAAGGCGGCGGCGAAGCGGGTCAGGCACGGCAGAAGAAGCTCGGCCGGCTGACGGCGCGCCAGCGCATTGCGCGCCTGCTCGATGACGCGGACGGTTTCTTCGAGGTGAACCTCTGGGCCGCGTGGGGCATGTACGATGCGTGGGGACAGGTGCCCGCCGCGGGCGTCGTGACCGGCATCGGTGACATCCACGGTCGGCCTTGCATGATCATCGCCAACGACGCCACCGTGAAGGCCGGCGCGTTCTTTCCGCAGACGTGTAAGAAAGTGCTGCGCGCCCAGCGTGTCGCGCATCGCTGCAATCTTCCTCTCATCTACCTGGTCGACTCGTCCGGCGTGTTCCTGCCGATGCAGGACGAGATCTTTCCGGATGAGGATGACTTCGGCCGCATCTTCCGCAACAACGCGGTGCTCTCGGCCGCGGGCGTGCCGCAGTACGCCGCGATCATGGGCAACTGCGTCGCCGGCGGGGCGTACCTGCCCGTGCTGTGCGACAAGGTGCTCATGACCGAGGGCAGCGCGCTCTACCTGGCGGGGCCGTCGCTCGTGAAGGCGGCGATCGGGCAGGAGGTCGACGAGGAATCGCTCGGCGGCGCGGCGATGCATGCGCAGGTGAGCGGCACCGTCGACTTCCGCGAGCCGGATGATGAAGCCTGCCTCGATCGGCTGCGCTCGCTGATTGCGCTGCTGCCCGATTCCTTCAAGGCGGGACGATTGTCGCGCCCGCCGGAGGCGGCGTCCGAGATCAACATCGAGCGCGACTCGCACGACGTGTACGACATGATCAGCCCCGACGGCCGGCATGCCTATGACGCCCACGATCTGCTCGACTGCATCATCGACCGCGCTTCGTTCAACGAATACAAGGCTGAACACGGGCGATCGCTCTTGACCGGTTACGCGACGATCGGCGGGCACGCGGTGGGCGTCATTGCGAATCAGCACGAGCCGGTGAAGTCGCCCACCGAGGGCGTGCAGTTGGGCGGCGTGATCTACGCCGACAGCGCCGACAAGGCCGCGCGCTTCGTCATGGATTGCAGCCAGAACGGCGTGCCGCTGGTGTTCTTCCAGGATGTCGTGGGTTTCATGGTGGGCAAGCGCGCCGAGCAGTCGGGCATCATCCGCAGCGGCGCGAAGCTGGTCAGCGCGGTGAGCAACGCGAACGTGCCCAAGCTGACGGTGATCGTCGGCGGGTCGTTCGGCGCGGGCAACTACGCCCTGTGCGGCAAGGCGTTCGATCCGCATCTGGTGCTCGCCTGGCCTGGTGCCCGGTACGCCGTGATGGGCGGCACGCAGGCCGCGGGAACGCTGCTTTCATTGCGCGAGCGGCAAGCCAAGCGGGCCGGCGACGGACAACTCAGCGACGAAGACCGCGCCCGCCTGCGCGAGGAGATCGAGCGCGACTACGCGCGTCAGACGGACATCCGCTACGGCGCGGCCCGCGGCTGGGTGGACGCCATCATCGCCCCGCACACGACGCGGCAGGTGCTCGTGCGAGCGCTGGGCTGGGTGAAGCGGCCGCCGCCGCCGGGAGGGTTCCGCGCGGGCGTGCTTCAGGTGTGACCGAAAGGCGAGGTGAGTTCATGCAGCATGTGATTCGCATCGGCAACGCGGCGGCATTCTGGGGCGACCGCATCGCGGCCGCCGCGGAGCTGGCGGCGCAGGAGCCGCGGCTGGATGTGATCACCATGGATTATCTGGCCGAGGTATCGATGTCGATCCTTGCGCGGCAGCGGGCTCGCGATGCACAGGCCGGCTTTCCTGCGGACTTTATCGAGGCGATGGCACTGCTTGCGCCGCTGCTCGTGCAGCGACGGCGCGAGCAGCCCGATGCGCCCTTGCGCGTCATCACCAACGCCGGCGGCCTCGCGCCGCGCGCCTGTGCCCAGGCTTGCGCCCGCGTGCTGCTGGAGCACGGAGGCCCCGCGTGCGAAGGCATGCGCATCGGCATCGTCAGCGGCGATGACGTGTTGCCCCTGCTGCGCGACAGTGGTGACGAAGACGATGACGCGTTGAAGCATCTGGAATCAGGCGACCCGCTCGCGACCGTGCGCGACCGCCTCGTCACCGCCAACGTCTACCTCGGCGCCGCGCCGATCATCGAATCCTTGCGGCAGGGGGTGGACATCATCATCACCGGTCGCGTCGCTGATCCGAGCCTGACCGTCGCACCCTGCATCTGGCACCACCGCTGGCAGTTGCATCAAAACGATCGGATCGCCGGTGCAACCGTTGCCGGTCATCTCATCGAATGCGGCACGCAGGTCACCGGCGGTATCAGCACCGGCTGGCTCGATGTCCCCGATCTGGCCCACATCGGCTACCCGATCGCGGAAGTGGCCGGCGACGGCTCGTGCGTGATCACGAAGCCGCGCACCACCGGCGGCCGGGTGACCGAATCAATTGTGAAGGAGCAACTGCTCTACGAGATCGGCGATCCCGATGCGTACCTGAGCCCCGATGTGACCGCGTCGTTCCTTTCGTTGGAGGTGCATGACGAAGGCCACGATCGCGTGCGCGTCAGCGGCGCGAAGGGCCGGGCAGCGCCGCCGAAGCTGAAGGTGAGCGCGACGTACCGCGCCGGGTACAGCGCGGCAGGCACGCTCACGATCGTTGGACGTGACGCTCTGGCGAAGGCGATGCGATGCGCCGAGGTGGTCGAGACGCGTCTGCGCGACGCCGGTGCCCAACCGCGGCGATGGCTGGTTGAGTGCCTGGGCTCCGGTGGGGCGGTGCCGCTGGAGTCGCTGCGGCGAGAGAACGATGCGGACGGCTTCAGCGAGATCGTCCTTCGGCTCAGTGGCGCGGACGAGCGGCGCGAAGTGGTCGAGCAATTCGCGCGCGAGCTCATGCCGCTGGTCACCTGCGGCCCGCAGGGTGTGACCGGCTACGCCGAAGGCCGGCCGCGCGTGCATGAGGTCTACGGGTATTGGCCCTGCCTGATCGATCGCGCGCGCGTGAAGCCGATCGTCGAACTGCTCGAAGTGCGTCCTGCCGGTGCCATGCGGGAGGTCGCGCGATGATCATCCCTCTGTACCAGCTTGCTCATGCCCGTAGCGGCGACAAGGGTGCCAGTGCCAACGTCGGCGTGATCGCGCGCAACGCCGTCGCATACGACCTGCTGCGCGACCGGCTGACGGCTGAGGCGGTGCAGATGTTCTTCGCGCCGCTGCCCGTGAACCGCGTCGATCGCTACGAGCTTCCCAATCTCCTGGCGCTGAATTTCGTGCTCGTCGGCGTGCTCGCCGGAGGCGCCAGCCTGTCGCTGCGGACCGATGCCCAGGGCAAGGCGCTGGGGCAGGCCCTGCTCGAGATGATGATCGACGTACCCGACGAGCTGCTCGCTTGCGTCGGGCGTTCCGTCCACCAGCCCACAGGAGCCGCATTATGACCGCGACGAGTCTGGTTCAGGTGAAGGCAGTCGAGCCGGGGGTTGTCCGCCTGACGCTCAATCGTCCCGAGCAGCGCAATGCCCTGAGCATCGCGCTCATGGAGGAACTGTGCCGGGCGGTGCAGACGATCGAGAAGGACGCATCCGCGCGCGTGCTGATTCTCGCCGGCGCTGGTCTTTCCTTTTGCGCGGGGCTTGACCTGAAGGAGGCGGCCCGCGACCTGGAGCTGGCGGAGAAGGGCGCGCAGCGGGTCGCGCGGGTGCTCAAAACAATTCACCAGTCGCGGCTGGTCACGATCGCGGCGATCCACGGCGCGGTGATGGCCGGCGGCGCGGGGCTGATGTCCGCCTGCGATCTCGTTGTCGCGGCGCAGGACACGCGCATCGGCTATCCGGAAGTCCGGCGCGGCCTCGTCGCAGGGCTCGTGCTCCATTTTCTCCTGCGACAGGTGGGCGATCGCATGGCACGGCAACTTCTCCTGACCGGTGAATCGATCATGGCCGATGAGGCCGCCCGCATCGGTCTGATCAACCAGGTCGTCCCCGTCGACACGCAGTTGACCGCCGCGCTCGAACTTGCCCGCCAGGTGCTCAAGGGGGCTCCCCAGGCCATCGCGCGCACCCGGCAACTCATTGAAGAGTTGGGGCCGCGCGACCTGAACGACGACCTCCAGCGCGCCTTGGAGCATCACATGGCGGCGCGGCGATCCGACGAAGCGAAGGAGGGCATGGCCGCGTTTGCCCAGAAGCGTGAGCCCGTGTGGCATCCATAACCCAGGAGCGATTCAAAGGTGATTTGCCAGTCTCCCCTGGCGCCTATAGTCAATCGGAGGGCCTAAGCATGGTTGCCATTGCCGTCCAACAGAAACAGATGAAGCAGGCTGAGGAACTGCTCTTCTCCGGGCCGCAGAAACTGGGGTTCGCCAAGGCCCTGTTCTTCGGCAGGTTCGTGCATGAGTGGGTGATGCCTTATCCGCGCCTCGGCGTGGAGGAACAGGTGCGCGTCGATGCGGCCCTAGCCCAGGTGCGGCACTTCATAGAGCAATCGCTCGACCCGGCAGTCATCGACCGGCTTGCCGAGATTCCTCGCGCGACGATCGACGAGCTCGGCCGGCTCGGCGTGCTGGGCATGACCGTGCCCGAAGCCTTCGGCGGACGCGGGTTTTCGCAGCAGGCGTACTGCCGGGTGATGGAAGCGATCGGAGGCGCGTGCGCATCCACGAGCGTCTTCGTCAACGCCCATCATTCGATCGGCATGCGCGCCCTACTGCTGTTCGGCACCGAGGAGCAGAAAGAGCGCTGGCTGCCGACGCTCGCGACGGGCGAGAGCCTCGCGGCCTTCGCCCTGACCGAGCCCGAGGCCGGCTCTGATGCCTCCAACGTGCAGACCACCGCCACGCTCAGTCCCGATGGTTCCCACTTCATCTTCAACGGCGAAAAGCGCTACATCACCAACGGCTGCATCGCCCAGGTGCTGACCGTCATGGCCCGCACGCCCGCGCCAGAGAAGGGCGAAGGCGAAACCAGCGTCACCGCGTTTCTCGTCACGCCCGACATGCCCGGATTTGAAGTCGTCGAGGCGCGCATGGAGAAGCTGGGCATCCGCGGCACGGCCACATCGCGCCTCGCGTTTCACGACATGCGCGTGCCGCGCGGGAACGTGCTGGGCCCGATGGGCAAGGGGCTGAAGGTCGCGCTGACGGTACTCGACTTCGGCCGCACGACATTCGGCGCCTGCTGCACGGGCGCGGCCAAGGCGTGCCTGCGCATGACCGTCGATCATGCGAAGTCACGCCGGCAGTTTCAGCGCCCGCTGGCGGAGTTCGAGCTGGTGCAAAAGAAGATCGCGAACATGGCGGCCCACATCGACGCGATGGAGGCGATGACCACCGTCACCGCTTCGCTCATCGATCGCGGCCTCGAGGATTACATGCTCGAGACGGCGATGCTGAAGGTGTTCACCACCGAGGCGCTTTGGACGATCGTGAACGACGCGTTCCAGATTCACGGCGGCCCGGCGTACTTCACCGACCGGCCGCTGGAGCGCATGCTGCGCGACGCGCGGATCAACCAGATCGGCGAGGGCGCCAACGACGTGCTGCGCTCGTTCGTCGCGCTGGTGGGCATGCGCGGGCCGGGCGAGCATCTGCGTGACGTGTGGGAAGCGCTACATCATCCGCTGCGCGGCGCGGGCACCGTGTGGCGTTTCGGCATGGAGCGGCTCGGCGGCATGTTTCACACGCCGGACGTGCCTGTCCGCCACGGCGAGCTGCGGCCCTATGCGAAGGAGCTGGCGACGCTCATCAAGCGATTCGAAGCCTCCGTGCGCCGCATGCTCATTCGCCACGGCGAGTCGATCTTCGAACGCCAACTCGTGCAGGAACGTATCGCGGAGGCGGCGATGGAACTGTACGCCTCGGCCTGCGCCCTGAGCCGGTGGGACGGCGCGTTCACGGAGACTGCCGGCAACGGCCAGCCGCCGCCTCGGGAGCACGCCACGGCCGAGCACTTCCTGCGTTCCTCGGCGCGGCGCGTGCGCGGGCACTTGGCCGCGCTGCGCGATAATGACGATGACGCACTGCTGGCCGCCGCGTCGGCAGCGCTCGATGCTTGAGCTATCGCGCCGCCAGGCGCACCGCGCCATCCAGACGCAGCACCGCGCCATTGAGCATACGGTTCCTGATGATCTCCTCCACCAGCGACGCATATTCCTCCGCCCGCCCCAGACGCGGTGGAAACACGCACTGCGCTTCGAGCCCCTGGCGCACTTTCTCGGGCATGCCTTCGACCATCGGTGTATCAAACACGCCCGGCGCGATCGCGACGACGCGAATGCCCAGGGGTGCCAGGTCGCGCGCCGCCGGAAGAGTCATCGCCGCGACGCCGCCCTTGCTCGCAGCGTATGCGATCTGTCCGATCTGGCCTTCAAAGGCGGCGACCGATGCCGTGTTGATGATCACGCCGCGCTCGCCGTCATCATCAGGTTCATTCTCCGCCATCGCCGCGGCGGCCAAGGTCATGGCGTGAAACGTGCCGACGAGATTGATCTCGATCGCCTGTCGGAAAAGTTGCGCGGGATGCGGGCCCTTCTTGCCGAAGACCTTCGCGGCCGGGGCGATGCCCGCGCAGCAGATGATCCCGCGCAGGCCGCGCGACGGCGCGAACGATGCGGCCGCGGTGATGGCGAGCTTCAGGTCGTCTTCCCGCGTGACGTCGGCCTTGGCAAAGCGAGCGGTGTCGCCCAGATGTAAGGCCAGACGCCGACCGGCCTCTTCGTTGACATCGGCGATCACGACGCGACCGCCCGCCTTCGCCAGGCGGCTGGCCGTCGCCTCTCCCAGACCTGAAGCACCGCCCGTCACAAGAAATGCGTTGCCCGCGATCTGCATGGCGCGTCCTCCGCAAGAGTGCCGTCGAAGCGGCGGCCCTCCTACAATCCTAGCGGTGCTCTCATGGCGAATCACGGAACATCTCCCGGTCTTCGATTGCGGCAGGCGCTGGCGGTCGAACGCCCGCTCCAGCTCGCAGGCGCGATCAACGCCTACAGCGCGATGCTCGCCGCCCAGGCGGGTTTCCGCGCGGTCTATCTCTCGGGCGCGGGCGTCGCGAATGCTTCATTCGGTAAGCCTGACACGGGCGTCACGACGCTGGCGGACGTGTGCGAGGACGCGCGGCGCGTCGCCGGTGCGAGCGGGCTGCCGCTGCTGGTCGACGCGGATACGGGCTTCGGCGACGCGGCGACATGTGTTGAAGCCTTGGAGGAAGCGGGCGCGGCGGGGCTTCAGATCGAGGATCAGGTCGATCACGCCAAGCGCTGCGGGCACCTGGCGGGCAAGGAACTCGTCTCGGTGAAGATGATGGGCGAGCGAGTTCACGCGGCCCAGAGCGCGAAGCGTGATGCGTCATTCATCGTCATGGCGCGGACTGACGCGGTGTCGGTCGAAGGGATCGATGCGGCCGTCGCGCGGGCACAGCGCTACGTCGAGGCCGGTGCGGACATGATCTTTGCCGAGGCGCTGGGTTCGCTGGACGAGGTGAGGCGATTCACCGAGGCCGTGGCCGTGCCGGTGCTGGTGAACCTCACGGAGTTCGGCCGCACGCCGCTGTTCACGCTGGAGGCGCTGCGCGACGCGGGCGCGGCGATCGCGCTCTATCCGCTTACGGCGTTCCGCGCGATGAGCGCGGCGGCGATGGACGTGTATCACACGCTTCGCAGCGAAGGGACGCAGGCGAGCCTGCTCGAACGGATGCAGTCGCGCCAGGAGCTCTATCGCACGCTCGGCTACGACCCGCACGGGCCGGGCGCACCGACCGCGCCGCCGAGTCCCACAACACAGGGAGGCGCGCCATGACTGACAAGGCTGACAAGACCGACACGCGCGGTCTCGCCGGCGTCAGCGCGGGGCAGACCGCGCTGAGTTGCGTCGGAAAGGAAGGCACCGGGCTGACCTATCGCGGTTACTCGATCGAGGATCTGGCCGCGCATGCCACGTTCGAGGAGGTCGCACACCTGCTGCTGCGCGGCGAACTCCCGACGCAGGCCGAGCTCGACGGGCTGCGCGCCCGGCTTCGCTCGATGCGCGGCCTGCCCGCGCGGCTCAAGGCCGTGCTCCTGGCGATGCCCGCCGATACCCACCCGATGGATGTCCTTCGCACCGGCTGCTCTGCGCTGGGCTGCATTGAGCCGGAAGGCGACGGGCGCGATGCGATGCAAATCGCTGAGCGCCTCCTGGCGGTATTTCCCTCGATGCTGCTGTACTGGTGGGGTCACCATCGCGAGGGCAAGGAGATTGAAGTTGAGTCGGATGACGCCACGATCGCCGGTCATTTTCTGCACCTGCTGCATGACAGGCCGCCCTCGGCGCGGCACCAACGGGCGATGGATGCGTCGCTCATTCTTTACGCCGAGCACGAGTTCAACGCCTCGACGTTCGCCGCCCGCGTGACGACTTCGACGCTCTCGGATTTCTACTCCGCGATCACCAGCGCGATCGGCACGCTGCGCGGCCCGCTGCACGGCGGAGCGAATGAGAAGGCGATGCAGCTCATTCAGCGTTTCGACACGCCCGACGCCGCCGAACGCGGCATCCTCGAAGCCTTGCAGCGCAAGGAGAAGATCATGGGCTTCGGCCACCGCGTCTATCGCACGCGCGATCCGCGCAGCGACATCGTTCAGGAATGGTCGCGCCGGCTGTCGGAGGAGGCGGGTGATATGAAGCTGTACGATGTCTCGCAGCGGATCGACGCCGTGATGAAGCGCGAGAAGAGCCTCTTTCCGAATCTCGATTTCTACAGCGCGTCGGCGTATCACCTGCTGGGTGTGCCCACGTCGCTGTTCACACCGCTGTTTGTCATCGCGCGGACCGCTGGCTGGGCGGCGCACATCCTCGAGCAGCGCGGCGACAACCGGCTGATCCGGCCGGTCGCGGACTATTTCGGCCCCAAGCCCCGGCCGTTTGTCCCGATCGACCAGCGCGGAGCGTGACCATGTCGCACACACCCTCGGCCGATCGTCCGCCGCCGGACCGCCTGCTCGTGAACATCGCCGACTATGTCGTCGATGGCGGGATCGAAAGCGAGGAAGCGTTTGCCGCGGCCCGCGTCTGCCTGATGGACAGCCTCGGCTGCGCCATGCTCGCGCTCAACTATCCCGCATGCACGAAGCTGCTGGGTCCGGTTGTCCAAGGCGCAACGATGACGGGCGGAGCGCGCGTGCCGGGCACGTCGTTCGAGCTCGATCCTGTGCAAGCCGCGTTCAACCTCGGCGCGATGATCCGCTGGCTTGATTACAACGACACCTGGCTCGCCGCTGAGTGGGGCCACCCATCGGATAACCTCGGCGGCATCCTGATGACGGCCGACTACCTGAGCCGGCGCGGCGCGGCGATGGGAGTCGAATCGCTTTCGATGCGCGACGTGCTCACCGCCATGATCAAGGGGTACGAGATCCAAGGCATCCTGGCATTGGAGAACGCCTTCAACCGCGTCGGGCTCGATCACGTCATCCTCGTGCGCATCGCGACGACCGCGGTGGTCACGCGCCTCCTGGGCGGATCGAAACGACAGGTGATCGATGCCTTGTCACAGGCATGGCTCGACGGCGGCGCGCTGCGGACCTATCGCCACGCGCCCAACGCCGGACCGCGCAAGAGCTGGGCCGCCGGCGACGCGACCAGTCGGGGCGTGCGCTTGGCGCTGGTCACGCTCGCGGGCGAGATGGGTTATCCCTCGGCACTGTCGGCCCCGCGCTGGGGCTTCTGTGACGTGTTGATGCGGGGCCGTCCGGTCGTGATCGATGTGCCGCTGGGCAGCTACGTGATGGAGAACATCCTGTTCAAAGTCGCGTCTCCCGCCGAGTTTCACGCCCAGACCGCCGTCGAAGCAGCGCTCGTACTTCACCCACTGGTGCGCGATCGGCTCGACGCGATCGAGACCGTATTCGTCGACACGCAGGAGTCGGCGGTGCGGATCATCAGCAAGACCGGACCGCTGCACAACCCGGCCGACCGCGATCATTGTCTTCAGTACATGACGGCAATCGCGTTGATTCACGGCACGCTCACGGCGGGGCATTACGAAGACGCCGCAGCCGCCGACCCGCGCATCGACGCCCTGCGCGCGAAATTGATCGTCAAGGAGGAACCGCGCTACTCGCGCGATTACCTCGATCCGGGGAAGCGTTCGATTGCCAACGCGGTGCAGGTCGTGTTCAAGGACGGCAGCACATCGCCGCGAGTGGAGGTGGAGTATCCGATCGGTCATCGCCGGCGAAGGGAGGAGGCGAAGCCGCTGCTGAAGGAGAAATTCCGCGCGAGCATCGCGACGCGGTTCGATGACGAGCGGTGCTCGCGGCTCCTCGATCTGTTTGAGGATCATGCCGCGCTTGATCGCATGCCGGTGGAGGCCTTTGTGGACGCCTTCGTAACGAGATGAACGGTTCGCGTCGGGGTATCCGGCGGCCGTGGGCGTTCGATACCTGATGGCTCGCGGACTCGCCATCGGGCTTGGCATGTCGAGCCATCGGGCCTGCATCACCCATCACAGCGTGACGAATTCCCTCACCACGAATTCTTCGCGCGAGTCACGTCGCAGGTACGCGGCTCTCACCTTCGGATCGTGATCAAAGATGACGAGCCAGCCCTTGTCAGCCGCCTCGCCCAGCACTGCGAGCTTGCTGCGCCGTTGCGCGAGCGGGAACTGGTCGTAGCCCATCGACCAGAACGTCCGCAGGTGTGCCGTGGTCGGACACAGGTCGCCTAGGTAGATCGCCCGTCGGTCGCCGTGGCCCAGGATGATGGCCTGGTGCCCGCCCGTGTGGCCGTTGGTCAGCCGAACGCTAAGACCGGGCAACAGTTCCCTGTCGCCTTCGATCGTGTCGAGCAGTCCCGCGTCGTGCAACGGCACGAAATGTTCCTTCTCGTAGGTGCCACGAAGTTCAGGCGCGTCGCCGGCGGCGTCTTGCCACTCGCGAGCCTGTACGACGTGCCTTGCATGGGGAAACGTGACCGTCAGTTCACCGGCGTCGTTCCGTCGCGTGCAGCCGCCGGCATGGTCGAAATGCAAATGCGTCAGCACCACCAAGTCGATGTTGCCGGGTGTCACACCCGCGCCGGCAAGGTGAGAGGCGAGCGCATCGCGCTCATTCACATCGTATATCTCGCTCTGCTTGTCGGTGAGCTTCGTGCCGAAACCCGAGTCAATCAGGACGGTGCGACCACCGACCCGCGCCAGCAGGCAGTTGGTGTCCAGCGGGATGCGGTTGCGTGCGTCCGGCGCGACCTTGCGTTCCCACAGCGGCTTGGGCACGAGCCCGAACATCGCGCCGCCGTCAAGCCTGAAGCGCCCCCCGCTGATCACCTGGAGTTTAATATCGCCGAGCATGATGGGCATATCGTCACTCCATCGCACATGGGCTTGCATGCCTCGCAGGTCATTCTAGGGCCGAGAACTCTCGGAGATGACGCCTAGAATTATTGGAAAGGCGGATGAAAAGTGCCTAAGGAAGCAGCCGTCATCCTGTCGGCCTGTCGCACACCCATTGGAAAATTATTGGGGAGTTTGTCATCGCAAACAGCCCCGCAACTCGGCGCGGATGTGATCGGTGCCGCGCTTCGTCGCGCCGGCGTTGACGCGGGCGCGGTGGATGATGTCATCATGGGCAACGTGCTTCAGGCGGGCGTCGGCCAGGCACCCGCGCGGCAAGCGGCGCTGGCGGCCGGACTGCCGCCAACTGTTTCGGCGTTGACGGTCAACAAAGTCTGCGGCTCGGGGCTTGAAGCGGTGATGCTGGCCGCGCAGGCCGTGCGGGCGGGCGAAGCAACCGTCGTTGTCGCGGGCGGCATGGAGAGCATGTCTCGCGCGCCGCACCTGCTCAGGGGTGTGCGCCAGGGGTGGAAACTGGGGGACCAGCAGGTCGTGGACGCGATGCTTCACGACGGCCTCGTCTGTGCTTTTGGAGACTGCCATATGGGGGTTCATGCCGAGTACACGGCGCGAAAGGCCGAGGTAACTCGCCCGGAGCAGGACGCCTATGCCGCCGAAAGTCAAAGGCGCGCCGCCGCCGCGATCGACTCCGGCGCGTTCGCCGACGAAGTGGTGCCTGTCTCAGTCAGCGGGAACGGGGAGTTGGTTACGACCGATGAAGGCCCGCGGCGGGACACGACGGAAGCAAAACTCGCCACGCTCAAGCCGGTGTTTCAGAGTGACGGCACGGTGACAGCGGGCAATGCGTCGCTGCTCAGCGACGGCGCGGCGGCGCTGGTCGTCACCTCGGCCGCGTATGCTCGCAAGCTGGATCGAAAGCCGCTGGCGCGGATCGTCGCGTCCGCGACCGCCGGCGTCGAGCCGAGCGATTTGTTCTTTGCCCCCATCGACGCGGTGCGCCGTGTGCTCGAAAAGGCGCGACTCAACCTACAGGAGATCGATCTCTTCGAAATCAACGAAGCGTTCGCATCACAAATGCTGGCGTGCCTGCGGGGACTGGAGCTGCCGCACGAGAAGGTCAATGTCCACGGCGGCGCGATCGCGCTGGGACATCCGATCGGCGCCAGCGGAGCGCGGGTTCTCGTTACGCTGCTTCATGCGATGCGGCAACGCGATGCAAGGCGCGGACTCGCGACGCTTTGCCTGGGCGGCGGTAATGCCGTGGCCATGATCGTCCAGCGGGAGGACAACGACTGACGACACAGAGAGAACGAGCATGACCTCTCACGGAACCATCCCGACGGATGCGAACCGAAAGCCGGCACCCACCGGCGCGGGCGACACCACCATCAGCGGCCGGCGGCTGGCAACGGCCTATACGGCGGCACACCTGAACGGACTTGACGCGGACCGTCAGGTTGGCGCGCCCGGCACATTCCCATTTACCCGCGGCGTTCACGAATCGATGTATCGCGGCCGGTTCTGGACCATGCGCCAGTTTGCCGGCTTCGGCTCGGCGGGACAGACCAACCAGCGGTTTCACTTCCTCCTTCACAAAGGCCAGACTGGTCTTTCCGTCGCCTTCGACATGCCCACGCTCATGGGCCTGGATTCCGACGACCCCCGTAGCGCCGGCGAGGTCGGTCGGCTCGGCGTCGCAATCGACTCGCTCGACGACATGCTCGACCTCTTCGAAGGCATCGACCTGGCAAACGTATCGACGTCGATGACGATCAATGCGCCGGCCGCGATCCTCATGGCGTATTACCTGGCCGTGGCGCAGGAACAGGGTGTCGCCTTCGAAGATCTTCGCGGCACGATCCAGAACGACATCCTCAAGGAGTTTCACGCTCAAAACGAGTTCGTCTTCCCGCCGGTGCCATCGGTCGGGCTCGTGGTCGACGTGATCGAGTACTGCGCCCGTTATGTGCCGCAGTGGAACCCGGTGTCGATCTCCGGTTACCACATCCGCGAGGCTGGCTCGACCGCGGGGCAGGAGTTGGCGTACACGCTGGCGGACGGATTTCATTATGTCCAGGAGACGCTCAAGCGCGGGCTTGAGGTCGATGCCTTCGCGCCGCGCCTGTCGTTCTTCTTCAACGCGCACAATGAGTTCTTCGAGGAAATCGCCAAGTATCGCGCGGCCCGGCGCATCTGGGCCAGGCACATGCGGGATCGCTACGGCACCAAGGACGATCGCTCCTGCAAGTTGCGGTTCCACGCGCAGACCGCCGGTTGTTCGTTGCAGGCCCAGCAGCCACAGGTGAACCTGATCCGTGTGGCGTACCAGGCAATGGCGGCGGTGCTGGGCGGTTGCCAGTCGCTGCACACCAACAGCATGGACGAGACGCTCGCGCTGCCGAGCGAACACGCCGCGACGCTGGCGCTGCGCACGCAGCAGGTGCTGGCGCACGAGACAGGCGTGGCGCGCTCGGCCGACCCGCTGGGCGGCAGCTATCTCGTGGAGTCGCTGACGAACGAGCTGGAAGCGGAAGCGGAGGCGATCTTCCGCGAGATCGGCGAGGTCGGCGGCATGGAGCCCGCGATCGAGGCGGGCTACTTCCGCGCGCGGATCGCCGAGGCTTCGGCCCGATACCAGCGCGAGGTGGATGGAGGCGAGCGGCTCGTGGTCGGCGTCAACGCGTTCGTAGAGGAACATGAGCCGCCGATCGAACTGCACCGCGTGGAGCCGCACGTGGAGTCGCAGCAGGTCGCCCGGCTCGAACGGTTGCGCGCCCGGCGCGACGCGAAACAGGTGAAACAATCGCTGGACGCGATCGGCGAGGCCGCCCGCGCGGGCAACAACCTGATGCCGATCCTGCTGGAGGCGGCCCACCGGCGCGTGACGGTCGGCGAGGCAATGGGCGCGATGCGCGAGGTGTTCGGCGCTTTCCGGGCCCGTAGCGGTTGGTGACCATTGCGTGGTGTATGAGACACCACGAAAGCGAAAGGAGTGATCCCATGAGACAGTATCGCATCCGTGTTGTGCTGGCCAAGCTCGGGTTGGATGGGCATGACCGCGGCATCCGCGTGGTGGCCCGCATTCTGCGCGACGCGGGCATGGAGGTGATCTACACGGGCCTGTGGCCCACGCCCGGCGGCGTCGCCCGCATCGCGCTGGAGGAGGATGCCGACGTCATCGGCGTCAGCCTGCTTTCGGGCGCGCACATGACGTTGCTGCCCAAGTTGCTGGAGGCGATGAAGGCCGAGGGCTGCGACGATATCCCCTTGATCCTCGGCGGGAGCATACCGGACGATGATGTGCCCCAGCTGAACCGCATGGGCGTCGCGGCAGTCTTCGGCCCCGGCACACCGGCGCAGGAAATCATTCAGCGCGTCACGGACTTGGCGCAAACCCGAGCCAGTCATGAGGAACACACCGGCTCAACTTGACGCCTCCGAGGCGATGGACGCCCGCGGCGCACCTGACGCACTCGCGCGGGCATTCCAGCGGCGCGACCGTCGCGCCTTGGCGCGCCTCATCAGCCGCATCGATGAAGGCCAGGACGCGGCGGCGATCTTCGCGCAGCTTCCGCCGGCAACCTCGCCCGCCCTCACGATCGGCATCACCGGCGCGGCCGGCGCGGGCAAGAGCACGCTCATCGGCGCGCTCTTGCGCCACGTGCTCGACATAGGCAAGCGCATCGCGGTGCTGGCGTGCGATCCTTCCAGCGCGCGCACCGGCGGGGCGCTGCTGGGCGACCGCGTGCGCATGCAGACGGATGACTCCAACAGCGCCGCGGACCCGCCCTTCATCCGCAGCATCTCCACGCGCCCGGGTGACGACAGCAGCGGCGGCGTGGCCGGCGCGGCGGCCGATGTGATCGAACTTCTCGATCGCTTCGGCTTCGACGTGATCCTCCTGGAATCGATCGGCACGGGCCAGGACCAGATAGCCGCACGCAGCCTGTGCCGGCTGCTTGTACTCGTGTCATCGCCGGAGACCGGCGATGACGTGCAGTGGGACAAAGCCGGCATCGCCGAGTGGGCCGACATGATCGTGCTTAACAAGGCCGACCTGCCCGGCACCCCGCGCACCGCCGCGACCATCCGCGCCGCCATCGCGCTGAATGCGCCCTCCCATGACGGCACCGCCGGCCCCGAGTTTCTCCAGCTCAGCGCCCGCGGCGGCGAAGGCATCGATCGCCTGTGGCACACGCTCGAAACGCTCGCCGCGCGGCAGAGACCCGAACACGGACGGCACGAAGACGCTGCGCAGGCCCTGGCTCGTCGCCTGCGCGCCAGGATCGCGCGGCGGATCGATCAGGTCCTGGAGCAGGAATCGGCTCAGCAAATCCTACGCGCTTGCGCGCAGGGGGTGATTAACGTGGAGGAAGCGGAAGACCGCCTCATCGCGCTCCCCAAACCAGATCGCATGCCTTTGCGCATCAATACGTAAAGCCCTGTGTTTAAGGGCTGAACGAAAGACCCGCTTATACCCCTCCCTGTCAACTGGGCGCGCAACTAGCTTAAAAATATGATGATATGAACGTTTGCACGGCCTGCAAATGAAAAAAGGGTCTCGACCGGGGCGACTGCGTCAGTTCATCGTATGTCTTTAACCGTTGGCGGCGCAATGGAATGAGCGTGACTTCGGAGAATTCGGCTGACCCGAATTATTGATGATTTTGGCCTGAAAACTGCCCGAATAAGGGTCAACATTCGGGTCAAGCAACATGGCTGCATTGCAGGTCGTTCCGGTGTAATCGTGTCAGTTCCCATCTCAAGAAATCAGGCTAGGATCTTTCGGGAAGGCCGCTGATCATGGCCAAGCGATTCGGGCGGCGGTGGTGTTGTCTAGCACGCCCGCGATGACGGTCAGCCTACTGTTGTTCGTTGAAGCCCACTCAGGTTTACACCGAACCCAATATTGCCAAAGCCATCGAAGCCATTCGCAGGGTCGGTTGATGGTTTGAGAGAATCACAACCAAAAGGTGTGATTGAAAAAGCTGAAACCTGTTGAACTGTCTTGGTCCCTTCGCTATCCTTACAGCAGTAGATCAGTTCAAGCCTTGTTCGCGGCCGGACATCCCGCGAGCCGAACCCCGTGGAACTGACGCCTTACGGTTCGGCTGCGCGAGTGATGTGCCGGGTTTTTTTATTGATGTTGCCATCTCGCGCGGCTCACTGAGCAGTTCAGTGACCCCTACAAAACTCATCAAACTTTCATGCGCGGCACGGTTGTGTCCTGCGCCGTGTCCAAGTCCAAATGCTTTGTGGCGCTGGGGCCGCAAGGGTCTGAAGACTCGCGGTGGTCGCCGCGTTCACCTCAAGCTGTATCGCGTCGGAGGCAAGCTGCTTACCACAGAAGACGACCACTTTCATTTTTTTGAAGCGGTCGCCTCGGCAGATCAGGAACATTTCGCCGAGGGGGCGTCGACGACTGCGATGGAGGCTCCCCGCTCCCGCACTGCCTCGCAGCGTGATGGCGCGATTGCTGCGGCGAGTGCGCGTGTTGCGAAGGAGGGCATATAACATGCCCCAGCGCAATTCTGAGTCACGATCAACAACCGAGACGAAAGTGGAGAGCGACTTGGCCGCTGAGCCGACCGCAGAGGGCAGAGAACAATCTCCCGGTGTCGCCGCGGATCTCCCCATGCTCAGTCAAAGGGCCGCCACCGTTTATGAGCTACTTCTCAGCGTGCCGGCACATCGGGGACTGACCGGCAAGCAGATTATTGAAGCACTTCGCGAACGAGACATTTATATCGAACAGAGCACGTTGACGACGCACATTCTCCCTCAGCTCAAACCCTACGGACTCGAAGGAAAGCGAAGAGTCGGCTACCGAATTCCGCAGTCGCGGCGTCCGCAAAGGATGAATTAGGCAAGTTTTTTATATGCGCTGCATTGGCGCTGTATCTACGGCTCGATCGAATTGGACAATCGGTATTTGCAGCAGAGTCAGCATTCGAGGCTGACTGCTTGATTCACGGAGACACTCACAATGAACGAATCCGAAACACAAGCCGCACGTCAGTTCGTCGCACTGAAAACGCTGGCGCAGCAGCTGGATGCCGATCCAAGTTCGGTGCGACGGTGGTTGCGTGCATCGGAAATCCAGCCGGTGGTCTTGAGCGATGGCCCCAGGCCCGCGATTCGCTTCAAGGTGGATGAAATCAACGCGTGGCTTTCTGCCCGCGAATCAATTGCCCCTGCCAAACACCAACCTGTTCGCACAGAGTAAATCCGAATCTCATTGGAAGTCGGAGTCCGCTTTTAGCTGCCTCCGCAAATTCTCTTTCCCCAAAGACTTTTGAACAACCGACCACCCTTTCATGGAGTCCGCAATGCCCGCACTCAAACTTGAAACTCGCACCGATGAAGCAGCCGTCGTCGATGGCAGTGTTGTTAACGACAAAATCGCCTCGCACGCCGTCAACGTGCTCGCGGCGCGGGAGGCTGCCTTCAACGAGATGGACCAGCCCCTTAAAGAGGTCGCCAAGAAACTTACCCATCTAGAAGGCCTGGGCAGCGTCTCGATGCTTGCGGTGACATGGGAACAGGGCAAACTGGTTCTTCAGGTGCTTGAGGAAGAGGTGGCCTACGGGAGCAACGCCGTCAAGAAGTTGGCCGAATACCTCGGCGTTTCGGAAAGCCGTCTGTATGCCCTGCGCACCATCGCCGTCACCTTCAAGCGCGAGGACATGAAAGCCCTTGGTCATCGCGAGATGGCCAACGGCGAGCGCATCACACGAGGGCATCTTCTTGAGCTGGCTGTTGTCCGGAGCAAACGTGATCGCAACAAACTCATCGAAGCCATCTTCAAGGAGTCGCTCTCCGTCCGCGACCTGGCCGCCCGCATTTCCGAGAAATTCGTTCCCGCCCCCAAGGCCCACCGAAACGGTCGCAAGCCGAAGACGCCGTCGTCTCCCGCCGCCGGCATCGAGGACATGACCCGCGTCGCCAATTCCGTCAGCAACAAAGTCGAGATCTGGGTCAAAGCCGTGTTCGATGAACTCGATGAAGCCGAGCCCGACCGGTTCACTGACGCGATGGTCTCCAAGATGGCGGAGTCACTCAAGTCGGTTGAGACGATGGAATCCGGCATCGCCATGGTCAAGAATCGCCTCGCTAAGAACCTTGAACGCGCTCGGAAGGTCCTGAATCTTCGCGGCCCGAAGCAGGAACAGGAGACTGAAAGCGCGGAGGTCGGCAAGCGTAAACCCCGGCGGATTTCTCGTCAGCCGGGAGGGAAAGCGTAGCCCAAGGCGGCAAATGACTTTGCACAGGAACGCTCACCACGATTGCCGTTATGAAGAAACAGAAAGCATCCATCACGATCAATCACAGTGGTGCCGTCGTCGTCCCGGCCGACTCCGCGCTGTTGTCGTCGCTGACGATTCCTGTTCGCGAGTTTGAGCCCGGCGGCAAGTACGGCGTGCGCGAAGTCTTCACGCAAGATTCTCTTTTCGAGAAGAGAATTGACAACCGGATCATCATCCGCCCCGGCCTCGTCCCCCGCGCCGCCGCCGTCCTCAATGAGCTTGGCTTCAACGTCACCATCAACGACCAGCGGCAGTGGCCGTATCACCTTCGCGGCGACGCCGATCCGTTCCACACGGATGTCGATCCCGATCTCTTTCACGCCATCAAAGCCAACCCCGGCGGACAGATCATTGTCCCCCGTCTCCAGACCGCCGAGACGATCGCCGACATCGCCAGGACGTTCTCCAACGCGGCCGTGCTCATCCTCACCATGCGTACTCATGACGCACGCGGTTTGTGGCGGGCGCTTCCGGATCACGCGAATGAATACATCGGCCTCCGCGCCGGCAAGGCTGACAGGCCCGCTCGCGTCGTCGTAGGCACACTACCCGCCATCAAGTCTTACAACCCTGACGGCGCAGAGATCATCATCCTCGTCAACGCCCATGAGTTCACCGGCAGGCACGCCATCACTCAAATCTGTCAGGCCACCAAAGGGCCGACTCGTGTCTATGCGATCCATAACAACTCCGCCGGCCCTGCTCATCGCCGCGGCCTCATCATTGAAGGCTTGGCCGGTCCTGTGATCTACCCCGAGGTCCATGCCCATCCCGAACCCCCAACACCTGTCTATCGCCTGGAACCCCGCACCAAGCCCAGTGTGATCGCCGGCAACGCCTGCGAAAAGAAACGCGATGGCATCTGGCTCAACGACAACCGCAATGACATCGTCGCCTCGGTCGCTATCGCGGCAGCGTCCGGCGACATCGCGACGCTGAGAAGGTCCGGCCTTCTGCTTGATCAGGACAAATACACCCTCAACGACGCCGGAGTCACCGTCCTGGTCGAGAACGTCGAGCACGGCCGCCAGCTTCTTCAGCGTCTGCCTGACTGGATGTTGCGCAGCCGGCATGAAGATCTTGTCAGCAGCGAACCCGGCGAAGAGAACCCCGGCAGGACCGTTTATTTCCACCAGATCACAACGCTCGGCTATGTGGCCGGGCAAGGCGTCAACACCGATGTCCTGATCGACGCCACCGGCGGGACCGCCCATGACGGTCATCGGCCCTTCGGGCCTTATGACCGGTTGGGCGCAACCGCCGCCGGAAACAGGATCAGTACATCACGGGCTGTCATCCTTATAGGCGGCATCCCGGTCACCTCTTCTTCCCGAAACCGGATTCAACCCCGGCATAAGGACCCGCATCAAACGGGTCAAAGGAAGAACAGGAAGAAGAAACAGAAGGGGAATGCCTTGTCTGTCCTTCCTGAGACAGCGAAAGAAAGGAGGTACGTGACATATACCTGAGACGGTCGGCCGTAAGGCCTGGGTCCATGTCCTCTCCCTCCCCATAAGGAGCCGGTATGGATCAGACGTCAACGGACTACACATACCCCTCATGCGAAACGAATAAGGGAATGACTGAGTAGTTCGCTGGCGGCTCCGCCGACCAGCATTGCGATTTCTGGCGAAAGGCCAGCTTTAGCCGGGCCGGAATAATCTCCGGCTCGGCACTTTCCAAGATGCGAGGAAACAACGTGTACGCCGAGACTGAATGTCACAATTTCCAACTGAATCGGCTTCTTGAGGGCAAGAGCGATCCCGCGCTGCAGAATGACGGCCGATATCGCCGGCTGCTGACCGTCCATCGTCTGCATGTTCTCGGAGCACGGATAGGACAGCTTCCGAGTGTCGGCCCCTTCCTCAAACGCCGCATCGCTGACGCCCGGATGATGCGATGTTCACTGGATCACATTCTGTCAGACGGTGGCAACGCTGCCGGTGTCGATGGACTGCGTCCCTCTGACCTGACCCTTGAGGAGGGTTGGTCAATGTCCCGCGCTCTGGCGAAAGCGGTGCGTGATAAAACCTATCGTCCCGGCCCTTCCCGCCTGTGCCCGATCCCCAAGCGTCCCGGCAGCATCGAAACCCGGACGTTGACGATTCAGACGGTCCCCGATCGGATTGTCGCAGGTGATGTGAGGCTCATCATCCAGCCGGTGCTCGATCCGATGCTGGCTCCGTTTTCGTTTGCCCGGCCTGGCCGCGGTGCTCAGCACGCGCTGGCGACGGTACTGGCGCTGGCGAAGCGCAGGAGGCACTGGGTGTGGATTGTCGAGGACATCAAAGCGTTCTACGACCAGATCATTCACAGCCGTCTGATGCGGGCGCTGAGTTCGTGGCTGCCCGACGCCGGGAACGTCGTCGAGTTTGTGAACCTGATTTCACACACCGGCAAGAAACGCGGCGTCCGTCAGGGCAGTTCCTTGTCGCCGCTGCTGGCCCATATCTTCCGCGACCACCACATCACTCGGCCGTGGCAGCATCGGCTCTCTCAGTTACCCCTTTTCAGCTATCTCGACGATCTGCTGGTGCCTTGCGAATCAGTTGACCAGGCCCACATGGCCTACGACACGCTGAGTCAGCTCGTCACATCGGCGGGTTTGAAACTCAAGGGAAATGCGGAATCAAATATCTGCCGCGTGGCCGAAGGGCAGGAGGTGATTTACCTCGGTTACCACCTCCAGTGTCAAGGCAGGCAACTGAGGTTCACGATCGCCGAGCGGGCCTGGTGCAGTTTGGAGGACGGCTTCATCGAAGCGCACGAGAAGCCTTGTCCGCCGGTTGCCGCCGATGCCGCGGTGCGCGGCTGGCTGGAATATCTCGGCCCCTGCTACCGCGATGAAACTCGCGAAGCCGTGCTCGATCGTGTGTACACCACGGCGGCGGCGGCCGGCTTCGATGAGCTTCCATCGCGGGAGACGCTGATGAACGCCTGGTTCGCCGCATACGGCCGCTGGCGTCGTCTTCGCAAGAGCGAGGCCGAGAAGCTCGACCATCGTCTGATACTCAATGCCGCGACCGCCGACGCCCGCTGATGCGCGGGAAGTAGTCGTCCTATCGTTTCATAGAAAAGGACTTCGTTGAATGAAGCCAAATCAGAAAGGAAGCATGGATGCCCGAACACAACAACACACCCGCAACAATCGCCCCGGCCAGTAACGCCGACCAGGAAGATCCTCTCTGGGACCGTCGCGTCGCAACGATGCGAAAGGCGGTCATCCCAAGCATCGTCGCCGGCGCGGTCAAGTTGGAAAAGCATGTCAGCCCCACCACCATCGGTGCATACATGGAGGACTTCGCTCACCGTGCCGGCGGCATCGACGATCCCATCGAAGAAGTGATCGTTCGCCAGATCGCGCAGGCCGACCTGATCATCGGCCAGCTCTTGGAGCAAACCACCCGAGCCGTCAATGCGCTGGCCGCCCAGGCGTACGGCAGCACCGCCTGTCGTCTGATCAGCGAAGTCCGGCGTCTGGCGCTGGCGTTGAAGAAGTATCGAAACAGCGATGAGCCCCGCAAAACGACGATCATCCACCAGGTCACCCACGTCGGTCAGCAGAACATCGCAGCGAAGCAGGACGTGGCCTACTCCCGTGAGGGCAACGACGACGCTGACGGCGAGGGGAGGGTCTCGATGCACTCGGCCGACACCAAACAAACTTCAGTAAACAAAGGTGCCCACTTGGATGACTATGACCGCCTCCAACTTGATCAGCCCGCGCGGCGCTCCCGCCGCTACGAAGCCGCAGCCCAGGCGTAACAAGGTCACGCCTGAAGGCCGCCAGAAACTGCGCGAGACGGCGCTGAAGCACCGGCCGTGGACGCGAAGCACCGGGCCGCGCACTGCCGCCGGCAAGGCAAAGGTGGCGCTCAACGGACTGAAGCGCCAGAAGGTGCCTGGTCCATCTGTGCGTCAACTGCGACGCGAGATGGCTGGTGCTTGTTCGATGATGAACCAGTTGGCGGAACTGCGGAGGCTGATTGCGGTTTGATCCTCATCTCCGACGCTCAAGTTTCTGTTGACACCGCCGCGATTCATTGCCACCATATTGGTGACTCAGTTCGATGTTCTTTGGCAAGTCAATACCGCGTTGCTACCCATCCTTTGGCGATGGCCCGCTGCACTCATGCAACGGCTCCATCGGCCATTTGGATTCGCACTACAGGTGCGTGAATGCCGACTGTCAAAGTCGGCCCTTATCCGACCGGGGTTCACTCCGGCCAGAAAGGATAGTTTGTGAGTCAACTTTTTCGTTTCGTTTGTACCGTTTTAAGCATTACCGCAAAGGATTTGAAACACCGTCTGCTGTCGGTCGATGATCGCGACTACCTCATGACCTTGGGCCAGAAGCTGGGACTCCTGTGCGACCACGTGAAGAGTGCCGCCTTGGGATTTTCCAACGGGCTGTTCATCCACGGCAGGCCGGGAACCGGGAAGACCCATACGGTCACCGGTATCCTCAAGCAGTTGAAAATAAAATGGGTGCTCTGCAATTCGCAGATGACTCCCCGTGGACTTTTCGACGCGCTCAAGGCGAACCCGAGCAGCGTCTTCCTGCTTGACGATGTGCATACGTTTCTCGTCAAGCCTGAGGCGCGTCAGGTTCTTCTGGCAGCATGTGGCGGCGATCTTGGCAAACCCCGGCTCGTGACCTACACCACAGCCAGGGACGGCCGAGAGGAGTTTCTGTTCACCGGCAGCATCATCGTGATTTCAAATCGAAGAATGCGGGACAATGATGAGATTGCGAAGGCCGTTTCCAGCCGTCTGTTCCCATTTCATTACGACCCCTCTGACGGCGAGATTCTCGCCATGACCCGCGCGAGATGCCTTCGAGGCAAGGACGGGCTGACCGCCCGCGAATGCTTCAAGGTTCTCGACCTGGTCGCAGAATCCGGGAAGAGGTTCGACCTTCGCACATTGGACAGGGCTTTGGCATCGTTCAGGTTCAGCCGGCATCACCGGACCTGCCAGACATGGGAGGACCGTGTGCTCTCCATGCTGGACGAACATGTCAACGACGAGCCCGTGTTGGCAGTCACACGTCAGGATACGAAAGACCACGAGCTGAAATTCGTCTCGGACCTTCTGGATCGGTTCCCCGATCGCAAGCAGAGGGCCGAGCGGGAAAGGCAGTGGTCAAGTCTCACAGGCAAGTCGTCCGATTCGCTTTATCGCCGGATGCGCGAGTTGAAGGCGAAGCGTCAGGCGGCTTGAGTCGGAAGAAGACAACGCGGTATTGCAGCCCTGCGTCGAACGAGTTTCATTGACTGCCCTGCGGCTGATCCCGTGGGGCAGTTTTTTTCGCCCGGATCAACGAGCCGCCGGTGACCGATGGGCGCTGATGATTCTGCAAATGTGCAAATTTGCAGATTTGCACGACCACAAGCCGGCGTCTCCGCTGCAAAAATGTTTTGAATTCAAATACTGGTATTTGGTGTGATGCTCCAGCCCTACAAACACCACGTTGGCCCGCTTCACCTCGATCAGCGTCGACCTCGCCCGCGATGAAGGTGGATGGCTCCACGTACACCGCAACGGACGCCAAGCCTACGCGAATCGGTTCGCGGCGGTCGAGCACATTTACAACGGGCAGGCGCTATGTGAGACGCAGTGTGGTGATCGTGTTGTTGTAGACCACGCCGGGCAAGTCTCCGTGTGCATTGTGCCCCCTGGCTAGTCAGTCAGATTCGCGAACGGTCGTCTTCCAAAAGCCGCTACGAATGATTGAATCAACTTCTGTTCCACCTCACGAGGCACCGCATTGGGCGTGACCCTCCAACACACCCTCAACTGCTCAGCGTCGGCGAGCTGCCAGATGAACCGCCCGCCCCAGTGACCGACGGGCCTGCCCGCGCCGAACGACAGATACTGACGCAGCCGCGATCGTCGCGCACGTCGGAGGGAGCTACGGCGATGAACAGAAGTAGCGAGACACAAAGAGATCGAATGTTCGTGGCAATCTATTCCAGGGTGATGGTGACGCGATCAATCATTGGTTTCGATTTGTTCTTTGTCGTGTCGGTGAGGCGCAGCTCGAATCCGACGGCATGACCGGCAGGCAGATCCAACATTTCGACCTTCGCCGGCGACCTGTCCACGTGCTTGGCGAGCGTCTTGTGGTGCTGGTAGGCCTCTTTCACTTCCGCCCAGTCGGTCCACTTGTCGAGCTTGCCGTCGCCATCCGTATCGACGCCGACGCGAACCTCGACCTTCTCGACCCACGGGCCGGTGCTCACGTAGTCCGTTGCCTGCTGCGTGAACAGGTAGAAGCGCCCTTCGGCGAAGCCGATGTCAGGATCCGGGTGGCCGTTGCCGATCTTGTCGCACCATTTGAAAGGCTTGTTGATGTCGGAGCTGGTGAACCATCCGACACTCATGTGTCCGCCGCCGGCCGGATCGTAGTCGCCGAAGAGGTAATACTGCGTGCCGACACAGATCGCGGCCCAGTCGCCGTAGGCTTCCTGTTCAGGCTCGTGCACTTGGTACTCGCCAATGTTCGTCTTCCAGTCCGGATGCTGGAGCCAGTGCGGGTGCTTGTACGTAGCGATCTTGCCGGTGTCCTTGGTTCGATTGTCCACAGCGGGAGCGAGGAACTTCCAATCCTTCACGCCATCGTCGCTGACCGCGTGGCCCGCCAGCGGTGAATCCCACGACCGCTGGCTGGCGTTGATCGGGCTCCAGTCCTCGATGATCACGTGGAACCGTCCCTCCTTGTCGCGAATGAAGCCGGCGTCGGAGCCGTGCGATGGATCACGCACCGCCAGGCCCATGTTCTTGCCGGGCTTGCCGTCGGTCAGATCTTCGTCGATGTAAACGTGCGGGTCCTGGTCGTTGGGGTAGTCGTAATAGATGTAGACCTTGCCATCCTTGTGCTCAGCCGAGGTCACCCAGCGGGAGAAGGCCTCGGTGACGGGGCCGTGATGCACCCAGTTGACCATGTCGCGGCTCTGCCAGGCGTTGTAGCCGCCCAGATTCTTTTCGAGTCACCGGGTGCGTCGAACTGGTTGGGCCAGGGCGTGGTCAGCAGCGGGATGTCGAAGCCCTTCAGCTTCGCGGGCTGCGCCTTGAAGGGCGGAGCGTTCCTGCCGCCCTTGCCGCCCTTGCCGTAGCGTCCAAACGCCCAGTAGTTGCCCGGCCTGATGGAGAGGAACACAGGCGCGTCCTCCATGTTCGCCGGTCCGAGGTTGTCGATCGGCTCCCAGTTCTGCCAGATCGGCGACTGTTCAAGCATGAGCGAAGCGATCTTGCGCTTTGCATTCAAACGCTTCACCTTGCTGGCGAAGGTGGCGCTGTTGCCGGTGGGCGATATCACGCCGTCACTGATCTCGATGCCTTCCATCTCCGCGGCCGCAGCGGACCATTCGTCCTGCGTATCGACGATCCATGTGTCGCCGGCAGCCACCGGTGCGAAAAGGGTCACGCTCGCCGTCAGCACGATGCGAACTATTTTTATTGTGCTTTGCATTTGAGAATTCTCCGCCCACCATTGAGCCCAGTGAGCAAACGGGCCATCAGTGTATCAGCGGACCATACCGGCCTGTATGATGATGGCTGCGAAATCAAGGAGGTCAACTCATGCCCCGCTCTCTCAGCTTGCTGTTGATGATAACTGCATGGCTCATTGGTCTATCCTTGCCAGCGGTCGTGCGTGCCGACCGTCCCCATGTGCTGTTCATCATGACGGATGACCAGGGGCCTTGGGCGCTGGGGCGATGGGAAGGCCATACGCATGCGATAACGCCGAACCTCGATCGGCTCTTTACCCAGAGCGCGGTCCTGAAGAACTGCTTCACACCGACGCCCGTGTGCAGCCCCTCCCGCGCGTCGCTGGCAACCAGCAAGTACGGAAGTGAATTGGGGATCCATGATTGGCTTAATCCGAATGTCGAACCGAAGCACGGGCTCGATCCTTCAACCGTCACGTGGTACGAGCTGCTCCAGCGAGCCGGCTATCACACCGGCCTGATCGGCAAGTGGCATTTGGGCCTGACGGATGCCCACCACCCGACGGCGACCGGATTCAACTACTTCATGGGGCACCGCGGCGGAGGCTGGTCGCCCAAGGATCCGACGCTTGAGAAGGACGGCAAGCAGACCAAGCTGAGCGGGTTGACGACCGACATCCTTACTGATCATGCGATCGAATTCATCCGGAACCGGCCGCAGGACAAGCCGTTCCTATTGAGCCTGCACTACCGCGCGCCGCACGCCGCCTGGTTGCCAGTCGCCCCGGAGGACTGGGCACCGTTCGAGAAGCTGGATCCCGTGCCGCCGCATCCCGACTACCCAGGGCTCGACACTGAGCGAGTCAAGCGCGTGACGCGCGAATACCTGGCCTCAGTACACGGCGTGGACCGGAACGTCGGCCGCCTGATGAAATTCCTCGAAGACCAGAAGCTGGCGGAAAACACCATCGTGATCTTCACCAGCGATCACGGCTACAACATGGGTCACAACGGTATCTGGCACAAGGGCAACGGGCACTGGATTCTCAAGAAGGACGCGCTGCCGGAAGGAACGAAGAACGTGCCGGCAGTACAGCGGCCGAATATGTTTGACATGTCGATACGCGTGCCCGCCGCCATCCGCTGGCCGGGTGTTACCAGGGCGGGGCAGGTCGTCGATCAGACGATCACCTTTCTTGACGTCTTTCCGAGCGTGTGCGCGATGGCGGGCGTCGAAGTCCCTAGGGAGCTGGGCGTTCGTGGCCGCGATTTCACGCCGCTCTTGAAAGGCAAGTCGATACCGTGGGACAATGACCTTTACGGCGAGTACTCGACGAAGCACCAGACGCGGACCCACATGCGAATGTACCGCACACCGAAATGGAAGCTCGTGCGCGACCTGCTCAATCCGGGACGGGATGAACTTTACGATCTCGCGAACGATTCCGACGAGCGGAAGAATCTCATATCTTCGGACGATGCAAAGGTAAAGCAGGTCATCGCCGACCTGAGCCAGCGGATCGAAGAGCAAATGAAACGATTGAAGGATCCGGTCCTCACCGCACAGTCGGATTCTCATTGATCGCGTCGGGTTTGATCAGCCGCCCAGGTCAGTTCGACCTATGGCTTATTTCATCACTCCCTCACGCCGCCCATGCGTCGGTGGCGAATGAGGTGCCACAGCAGCCCCAGCGCGATCAGGCCCAGGCCCGTCAGCCAGATTTGCCAATCGACCCAGAAGGCCAGGAACAGGCGCGCCAGGAGTCCGCACCAAGCGAAGATCGGCGAGTAGAGGCGGTCTACCTTCTTGAGCCGCAGCGCGGCGAGATTCGTGATGGCGTAGTAAATGAGCACGGTGAACGCGCTGAAGGCCCAGGTGGTTTTGACGCTGCCGATGGCGGCCAGGCCGGTGACGATCACGCCGACGACAATGACGGCGACGTAAGGCGTGGTGTTGCTGGCGTTCAGCTTTGCGGTGGCGGCGGGCAGGTCGTTGCGCCGGCCCATCGCCAGCACCACGCGTGACAGGCCCAGGATCAGATTCAGCAGCACGCCGAGCATCGCGGTCATCGCTCCGATCGCCACCAGCCAGTGGACGCCTGGCATGTCGAACTGGCGCGACACGATCTCCAGCGGCGCGGCCCTGTTTTCCGTGGCCTCACTCAGCGGTCCCGCGCCGACCGCTGCAATCGCCACCACACCGACGGCGATATAGAGCGCGGCGGACACGACCAAGGTCAGCACGATTGCTTTGGGAATGGTTCGGTGAGGATCGCGCACCTCTTCGCCAAGTGTGGCGATTCGGCCGTAGCCCGTGTAAGCGACGAACATCAACGCTGTGGCGTAAAGCAGGCCCTGAATGCCGCCAGCACCTGCGGCATCACCGGGCGCGAAGAACGGCGTGAGCCGGGCGGTGCCGTTGCGCAGCAGCAACGGTAGTCCGGCCAGCACGAATACAGCCAAGGTGGTGAGCGTGATGGAGACGATGATGATGTTGGTCAGGTTGGATCGCCGGATGCCGCTCAGGACAATCAGCGACAGCAACACGCAGGTCACCAGTGCCAGGGGCACCAGCCAGCGCTGGTCACCGCCGTTGATGGTGTGAAGCAGGTAGCCAGCGAAACCCAGAGCGGCGGTGGCGGCAGAAGCACTCTTGGCGCACAGGAACATCCAGCCGGCGGTGAAGCCCAGCGCGGGGTGAAGGTAGATATAACCGTACTCGTAGGTGCCGCCACTGACGGCGTGCCTGGCGGCCAGTTGGGCGCTGCTGAATGCGTTGCACATCGCCACCAGCGCGGCGATCACAATCGCCAGCACCACCGCCGGTCCCGCGACACCGGCTGCCACACCGATGCTCACGAACACACCCGTGCCCACGATCGAGCCCAGGCCCATCATCATCGCGCCGAACACGCCAAGCTCGCGCCGCAGCGCGACGGGCGGGGCATTGCTGTCAGGTAATTCTGTCATGCGCACCTATTTGCTCGTCGCGCAGCCGTGCTTCACGACAGCGCAGCCTCGCGGTTCTGCCAAGGCCCCGTGATCGCCACGGTCACGCCGGGGCTGAAGATGTTCACGAACAGCGTCGAGCCATCGGGGGAGAAGGTGACACCGGCGAGTTCCGTGCGGTTCAACGCGTTGCGGGCAAATCGCGAGATCTTTCCCGCTGGCGTGATGCGCAGGATGTATTGCTCGGGCGTACTCCCCCGGCCCGCGTGGTCCTCGCAGACGAAGAGGTCGCCCCAGGGCGCGACGGTGAGGTTGTCGCAGTTCTCACAGACGTTGTGATCATCGGGCTCAACGAACAGCTCCAGTATGCCCGGCGCATCGTCCTCGCCGCGCTCGCCTTCGCGCAGGCTGGGTGTGTAGCGCCAGATCTGTCCGCGCCGTTTGGAGCCGCCGCTGGTGCAGGCGAAGTAGATGCCGTCCTTGCCGTGCCACATGCCTTCGCCGCGGGCGAAGCGGGCGCAGCCCTGCCCGTAGAAACCCCAGAGCCGCATCTCATCATCACGCGACTCGACATCTTCCATGTCCACCCATTCCACATCCATTTTCTGCCCCGGCGTCACTGTGGCGCGCCACCAGTTGCGCGTGTCAAATGACTTTTGCCCGCGCACACGCAGCGCCTGGAGCCGGCCGCCCTCGGCCAGCTTGCCGCGCTTCGTAGGAAGGAAACGATAGATGAGGCTGTTCTCGCGGTCTTCGGTCTGATACACGATGCCGGACCTGGGATCGACGGCGACCGCTTCATGATTGAACCGGCCCATCGCCTTGAGCGGCACAGGATCGCATGGCCCATCCGCCAGCGCGGGCACCTCGAAGTTGAATCCGTGGTCCCGCGCGTAGTTTTCATCCGCGAGCTGCACGGTCTCCTCGCAGGTGATCCACGTGTTCCAGGGCGTGGGTCCGCCAGCGCAGTTGCGACAGGTACCGGCGAGCGAAAGGAACTCGCGCTCTGTCTTCTTCGTGCGCGGGTCGTAGATGATTGTTGTCGTGCCGCCCAGACCAGCGTATTCATCCTTCATGCCCGGATCGTAGAGTTTCGCGCGTTTGAGCTTGTTCAAGAGCCTGTTGTCATCGCCGAAGGGGCCTGATTTTCTCTGGTCCGCAGTCAATTCGTGATTTCGCACGAGGATGACTTTGCCATCGGGACCGGCGAAAGCCGCCATGCCGTCCGCCGAGCCGGGTGTGCGCAGGCCATCGCTCATGGTCTCGCCGAATCGCGAGAGAACATGGCACGAGAATCCATCGGGAAGATCAAACAATCGCTCAGCCGCCTTGCCGGTGACTGAAGCCTTGGGCGAATCCGCAGCTGCCAAGGCGACATCGCTGCCGGACAATGCGCGCAGGCCAGCGAAGCCCATAGCCACGGCGGATGAGTTCAACAACAGATGACGACGAGATAGACTCATGTTGATCACTTTCGTTTGCAGAAATATGAGGAGGGCAATCGCTTTTTTGACAATCTGGTTTACCGAGTTGTGATGAGTCTCACTTGGCGCTCTCCGGTCGGAAATCAAGGATGCTTGCCTCCGGCCTCTCCGGCACCTGCAACCGGATGAACTCCTTGCTGGTTGCCTGATGACATGACATGCAGGCGGTGAGTTGCATCTTGTAGGCTTCGGTGAACTTCGCCTTGCTCTTGTCCTTGATCGTCTGCTCCAGATCCTTGAGCGTGCTCGTTTCGAGGCCGCCGAGTATGCCAGTCAGATCGACCTCCAGTCCGGCGTTGGTTTTGCGCTTGGGAATGATGCGGACCGCCCAGCGCAGATGCGATTTCACTTCGTTCATCATGAACTGCGCGAGCGGCCAGTTCTCATTCTGGCCGGCGAACCACAGGTTGGAGTAGTGGTACCCGACATCCGCCATCGCATGAGCCTGATCAGGCACCATGCCCTTGAGCCTTTCGACCTCGGCCTTGAGCGACGCGACTTCGGCAGATTTGCTGTCACTCGAGTCCGCCGCGTGTGACGGTGTCAAGACACCGCTTTGCCCCAGAACAATCAGCAACACAAATAGTGCAAATGAAAGGACAGACCAGTGCTTCAGTGCCATTTGAGGTTCCCTTCGTGACGTTCGTGAATGACGGGCTCCGTTTGTCCACTTCCATTACCTACTGGGAGACCGTTGACGCTTCTTGTTCCTGGGGCGCGGAGTCACTTCATGAATCAGTTCATCAAGCTGTGAGCGGACCAAGGCGAGCACCTTCCGGCCTGCTGGGGTGAGGAAATAGTCACGCCGAGCGCGCGATCCTTTACCTGCAACTTTGCTGCGCAACCAGCCGTTGCGTTCCATCCGCTGCAAAAGCGGATAGAGCGTTCCGGGGCTGACCTCGTAGCCGTGCCGCCGCAGTTCCTGGAGCATCCACTGCCCCACGACCGCGCCCTCGGCCGCATGGTGCAGAATGTGAACCTTCCAGAAGCTCAGCAGAATCTCACGGGCCACAAGCTTTTGATCGATTGTCATACTCGGTTACCGTAGTCGATGGTCGATTTTGTGTCAATGGTGTGAAATCGAGGAATACCACGCCAGCCAGCAGAGTAGATATGGTGAGAGTTTCTCTGCCGCCGCGATCATTGTCGCGGTCCAATTCTCTGAAAGGAAGATCATGCGATCTAGGACCTTCATTGCTGTTTCCGCTGCCGCCATCCTGGCCGCGTTCGCCGGTGTTGCGCTGACCAACGCGCCTCACGATGACAAGGAGATGTCCGCGTCGCTTTACTTGCCGTCGGAGTTGAAATGGCAGGAAGGTCCGCCCTCGCTCCCGAAAGGTGCGAAGTACGCGGTCCTGGAGGGTGATCCAAGCAAGGACGGCCCCTTCGTCTTCCGCGTGAAGGTCCCCGATGGCTATCGCATCCCGCCGCACACGCATCCGAAGGTTGAGCGCGTCACGGTGATCTCTGGGACGTTCAACATCGGCATGGGCGACAAGTTCGACGAGAAGGCGGGTACGGCAATGCCGGCGGGCACCTACGGCCACTGGCCTGCCGGCATGAAGCATTTTGTGTGGGTGAAAGGCGAGACGGTCGTGCAGTTCCACGGTATCGGCCCGTGGTCGATCGAGTATGTCAATCCGAACGATGACCCCCGTCGCAAGAGGGATTGAGGTGTGTCGCCGTCATGCGCCTAAGGCTGATCGGTCATAACTTTAGCCGCGTCAGCGATGAACGACTTCCGGCTCTCGTCCGATAGTTTCGCGTTAGGGAAGCCGCGGTTCAACGCGAGTTTGTTCTTGTTCCATTGGAGCAGCGTGAGGCCAAGACGCTTGCGGTGCGGATGGCGGAGTTGCGGCAGATGCTTGGGGGCTGAGCCGATGTCACGGCGCTTGCTTCCATGGGTTCGGGGCTGCTGGCCGAACCAAGAACGTCAGCAACCTTTCTTTGACCGGGTTCTGCCTCGCCCTTTGTTCGTCGTCAGGCTGCTGCCAACCCTCTTAGCCAGGGCTAAAACCGCCTCCTCGGCATCCACATCGCACGCCTTCAGCCAGGCCAGCAACTCAATGAAATCCAACCGCCGCTGCTCGGTCTCGACGCGGCCGACGAAATTCTGTGGCCGGCGCAGTCGGTCGGCGAGCTGACGCTGCGTCAGTCCGGCCGCTTTGCGCGCATTAACGACCGCCCCGACGAGCTGCCTGTACGCGCTGCTGAACATGGATTTGATGGCCATGAGGCCAGATGTTCAGGGCACAGGGGCCTTGATATCGAGTTGATATCAACTTACGATTGAAGCAAATCCCCGCATCGTCATGTCCGTGGAGGCATCTCATGTCGATTGTCGTGACATGTTCCTGTGGTCGGCGTTTCAAGGCTAGCCCCGAGCACCTTGGCCGGCGGGCGTCGTGTCCGAGTTGTGGATGCCCGCTGGTCATCGGGCCTCCCCCTCTCCCTGTAGTCGCGTCAGAGACCGAGCAACTCGGACTCCCTACCGAGGCCATCGTCTCGCCAGTCCACGAAGTTGAGATCGAAGCTCAGTCGGTAGGTGGCATGTCTGTACAACTCACGCAAAGCAAGCGCGTGTTATGGATCGCGGCGTTGGCGTTGGCGTCATTGGTCCTCCTCGCCATCGTGATGGCAATCGTGACATCCTCGGGTGGTCACTCGTCATCAGAAATGTTGCGACGTGCTGCTGCTGCGGTGGATCAGCTCGAAGATACTCCTTTCAAGAAGGACCTTTATGCTCGGGTTGCCGTTGCATACGCCGATGCCGATCTTGTTTCAGAAGCAGACGAGTTTGATGCGAGCCATGGAATTGAAGGCACCAACTTTCGTATTGCTTTAATCGGCGCTCGTGTCAGAAGTGGAGATGATGCGGGAGCAAGGCGAGATATCGACCGACTGTCCAACCAGGTTCATCGGCAGCGCGGGCACCTGGAAATGGCCGTTGCGCTTGTAGTTCGTGGAGATTTGGATGATGGAGTGAAGGTGTTCAGAGAAATCACTGGAACGAGCAGTGATAGTACCGCAGCGGGTCTACTTCAATTGGCTACAGCGCTTCGGGACAACCAGAACGCGAGTGGCGCGACGTCGGCCCTCAAGCAGTTGTCGGAGCTGGCAACGAAGGTGTTCTCGGATCGCACTGGCGAAGTGTTCCTTGAAGTTGCGGCGGCTCAGCTCAAACATGGTGACCGAGCTGGTTGCGCTCAAACATTGGATCGAGCATTCACCGCGATCAGAGGACGACAGTCGGGGGAAGATGTGGCCGATGGCTTGGGAGCGATCGCCGTCATACAGTCTCAGATGGGCGACGATGCAGCATGCAGGAAGACAATGGCAACGGCCATCGCGACGGCTAAGGGTCTGCCGCGATCCAGAGCCGCATCTCGGTTCTACTCGGATGATACACCTCGACTCACGGCGCTGGAGCGGATTGCTCCGCACCAAGCAAAGATTGGCGATCACAGCGGATTAGACGAGACCACCGGCCTGATCTATCGCGAGATTGAGCAGTTGGGCGCTGCAGATCGGTATATGGCGTTGGTGCGTGTTTTCCACCTGCAATGTAGCGCTGGTCGCTTGAACGACGCAGAAACCACCTACATAATGCTCGGAAGCGGGGATACATTACTCCTCGCAATGCTGGAAGGCTGGTGTGCTGCGGGCGACTACGACAAGGCAAAGCGATTGCAGCAGCAACTAAAAGGTACTTATGAAAAACTACGGGGAACAGTAAGTCTATTGGGGATGGAGCTTGCCCGTGGAGAACAGACTTCCATTTCAACGGAGTGGATCAATAGCTTTGTTGAATCGCTTGTTCAGCTGGAGGATGGGGAGTGCCATAGATTGGTTGAGCGATTGGTTGCCATTTTGCTTCGCGCCGACCTTATCGCCGCTGCGATACAGTTCGCGGAAGCAATGAATCGGTCGAGTTTGCATGAGGCTGAAGCGACTGCCTACCTCTTCATTGCCAAGACACTACACGACCAGCGTGGCCTCGGGGGCGATGGTGAATCGCACACCCCCCGCAAAGAGCTGTCCCATCGACCCCTTGGAACAAGCGCAGATGCGACTCCGAAGTTGACCTTGCCACCTGCGCAGACAATTCGTCCGAAGGAAGATCTAACGCCTGGCGGAGCAGAAAACCATTGGGCTACGCGATCACTTGTTTCGGGCCTCACACGGGAAGCGTTCCTCAGGGAACATCCAAGGGCAACACTGGAACACAATGACTCAAAGCCAGGCATTGGATGGCTTGTCTACGGCGAACCCCTTTATAACTGGGGCTTTCTGAAAGACAAACTCATCTGGTTTCATACAACGATTCTCAGAGATGGCGAGAAAATGAATGCCATGTTCAATGAAGGGGTTGAAGCCTTCGGGGAACCACGTTCGACAGAAATATCAGACAAGCAGAGGGCCGATGGTGTTGTCAAGAGACATCACTGGTACGTCGAACAGGATGACTTATCAATCACCTTTATCGCGGTGGGAGACGAGAGTGGTGTTTTCGTTTTCGTTCACGCTACGATACAACGCGATTTTGAGCGTTTGAATAACCTATTGGGCGCGAGGTAGCCGACCATCCTGGTTCCGCGCCGGCAGATGCCAACGTGTGTCGCGTGCACTGTGGCGACCTCCACTGCCCAATAGTTCGCGTGCCAGCCCGATCTGCCTACTTACGGCCTCGATTGACGTGCGTCTGGCAACGAAGGGCCAAGATCACCATCGGCTAATAGCTAAAAGGAAGAATGCTTCCCCTATGCGTTCTTCTAATGTAGGCCCCGCCCCGCCCCC
>JBBDXA010000230.1:0-13151 GCA_040902585.1 Phycisphaeraceae bacterium | reverse complement strand
GCACGGACTGATCGATGCGGATGCGGAGAAGACACGCCTGACCAAGCGGCTCGCGGAACTGGAGAAATCGGTGGCTGCGCTGAAGGGCCGACTGAGCAACGCGGCCTACACCGACAAGGCCCCGGCCCATCTCGTGCAGCAGACGCGCGACCAGCTCACGGCGGCGGAAAAGGAGTTGGAGGCGGTGCGAGTGGAGGTGGCTTCATTGTAATGTCGCGATTCAAAGACCAGGCTGTCTGCATTCGCCACATTGACTGGTCCGAGACCAGCCAGGTGGTGGCGCTGTTCACGCGCGAGCAGGGGAAGGTGCGCGGGTTGGCGAAGGGAAGCAGGCGCACGAGCCCTGGGGCGATCGCGCGATTCAGCGGCGGCATCGATCTGCTCACGCGCGGTGAAGTGATCGCCACCATCAAACCCACGACGGAACTCGCTGCCATCACCGAGTGGGATTTGCAGGATCCGTTTCATCACCTGCGCACGGACCTGACCGCGTGGCGATTGGGCATGTACGCGGCGGACCTGGCGGGGGCGCTCACGGCGGATCACGATGCCCATCCGGTGACGTTTGATGCGATGGTGAGGTTTCTGGAGGCGATAGGGGAAGAGAGCGCTAAGCCGCGAGCGGCGGGGGGGCCGGGGGCGCAGGCGGTGCTGCTCAGGTTTCAGTGGGATGTGCTCAGTGACTGCGGGTTCAAGCCGGAGTTGAAGGTGGATGTGAGAAGTGGGGAGGCATTGGATGAGCGTGACGGTGCCGGCGCGGCCGCTTCAGCGGCCAGCGGTGCCCTGGTGTTCGACGCGCGGGCGGGTGGGCTGACGCGCGAGGCAGTGGAGTCGGTGGCGGCGGGGCGTGTGAGCAGCGGCGGGCCTTGGCGCGTGCGGAAAGAGACGGTGGCGCTGCTGCGTTCACTGGATGAAGGGAAGGGTGCGGCGGCGGTTGAGGCGATGGATGCGGAGCGACTGACGCGGGCGAATCGGTTGCTTTGTGTTTATGTCCGGGCGATTGTGGATCGCGAGTTGCCGACGATGGGGTTTGTGTTGAATGGGGAGCGCGGATGAACGTGTGTCGCGGCGGGTGCACCTATCGGTGCGACCGCTAAACGGGGGCGGTGTTGATTACGTGTCTTTGGGCTCGAAGCGCTGGATGTAAAACATGGAGTCGGCGGCGCGGGGGCCGACCATGTGCCAGCTCAGGGGGAACGCCGGTTTCGCGGCCACGTAGGAATCAAAAATCTTCTGGCCCCATTTGTACTGCTGTTCGATGTTGCGTTCGATCTTGTTCGATTCCTGCGTGGGGATGAAGAGCATTTTCTCGTAGTCCCAGTTGGGATCGAGGCGGATCATGAGATGAGCTTCGTCCCACTCGATGGGGTAGCCGTGCACGTAGCCCTCGCCGGTGTGGGGCGTGTGGTACCAGTAGCAGAGGTAGCGGTCTTTGTCGGCAGTGGAGGTGTCCTGCGTGCCGCCGACGAGCAGGCGGGCGTGGCTGACGCGCACGGGAACGACGCCCCATTTCTTTTTGGCGATCCAGACTTTGCGATCGCCCACATCATAGAGACCGACGTGGGCGTACTCGACGTGAATACGATCGGTGCAGTAAGACTTGTTGATGCGTTTGGAGTCGGTCACGAGGAATGGTTTTCGAGAGTGAGCATGCAGGCACCCGGCATGGGGACTTCAAATCCCCATGCCGGGGCGCACGGAATCGAAGCACGCTATCTTATGCTCTCCCGCCGCGTGATGTTGGCGGTGAAAACCTTGTGAGAAACGCAAATGGCGCACGTCACCGCGATTGACAACCCCGTAGTGCATGCCCTGCTCGCCGAGCGAAAGGATGGCCTTGTCATCCTCGCGCTGCCGGGCACGGATTATCGGATTCACCTTGCCGTCGCCAGCGCATCGGAGGGACTGAAACACGCCGAGCTGAACAGGCCCATCACCGGCCGCATCTTTGCGCAGGCCAAGCGCGTCGATGTCGTGACCACCGGCGGACGTTTCATCGAGCCGGTCTACGGCCGCCCGCGCCGCATCCAGGGTCGGATTATCAGCACCGATGAAACCGCCAACACCATCACGCTTTTCTGCGGCTGCCCGTTCACGTGCCAGCTCATGGCGATTCAGAAGGCGAGTGAGTTTTCGGTGGGGCAGCTCGTGAGCTTCGATGTTGAAAAGGGCGCGAGATTCGAAGTCGAATCGCATTGATCGGCGAAGTTTGGCAATCCCGGAAAACTGAAGGCTCTGATTAGCCGATAATGGCGAGGTGTAGGTCCGCGCGCCGGAGCTGTCATGCCGCGCTGTGGGCGTCTGTTCACGAATAGCACCACCCTGTCGGGATGGTGCTCCCCGATTGGAGTTTCGCCTTCCCATGCCTACTTTGAAACGCATCCTCGTCACCGGCGGTGCCGGCTTTCTCGGCTCGCACATCTGCGATCGCATGGTCAACGCCGGCCACGATGTCATCTGTCTGGATAACTTCTTCACCAGTCAGAAGAACAACATCACCCACCTGCTGGGCAAATCCAACTTCGAACTCATCCGCCACGACATCACGCACCCGATGTGGCTCGAGGTCGATGAGATTTACAACATGGCCTGCCCCGCATCGCCGGTCCACTATCAGTACAACCCGATCAAGACCATGAAGGTCTCCGTCATGGGCGCGATCAATGTGCTGGGCATGGCCAAGCGCTGCCGGGCCAAAGTGCTCCAGGCCTCGACCAGTGAAATCTATGGCGACCCGACGCCCGAGCATCACCCGCAAACCGAAGCCTATCGCGGCAACGTCAACCCCATCGGCATCCGCGCCTGTTACGACGAAGGCAAGCGCGCAGCCGAGACGCTCTTCTTTGACTACCACCGCGCCAACGGCGTGAACATCCGCGTCGTGCGCATCTTCAATACCTACGGCCCGCGCATGCATCCGTATGACGGGCGCGTGGTCAGCAACTTCATCGTCCAGGCCATCAGCAACCAGGACATCACCATTTATGGCGACGGGTCACAGACGCGTTCGTTTTGCTACTGCGATGATCTGGTGAACGCCATCATCGCCCACATGAACGGCCCCGATGACTTCGTCGGCCCGGTCAATATCGGCAACCCCGGTGAGTTCACCATCAAGCAGCTCGCCGAGGCGGTGGTCGAACTCACCGGCAGTGCGAGCAAGATCGTGTACCTGCCGCTGCCGAATGACGATCCCCTTCAGCGCAAGCCGGATATTTCTCTGGCGAAGGAAAAGCTGGGCTGGGAGCCGAAGGTCGCGCTGCGCGACGGGCTGATGAAGACGATCGCGTATTTCAAGTCGCTGGATCTTTCCATGTTCCGCAAACCGACGGATCACACGGCTCACAAGAGTTCATCGAAATGATTCACCGGTCACGCCAGTTGGCGGCGTCGCGCACGGCCTGATCGATGATCGGCAGCAGGCTTTCGTCGCCGCGATGGCGCACGGCGGCGCGGAGTTGATCATTCCATCCCGGCGTCTTCTCGTAGCCGGACATTTCTTCTACGATGTACCGGGCCTCCGCATCGCTGCCGGTCTCGACGATGGCAATCAGCTTTGCGGATGCGGCCGCATCGCCCACGCGGTAGAGCATCTGCATCAGTGTCTGGCGGGCTTCCTGTTTGGTTGCGCCATCGAGCACGCGGATCATCGCCTGCGATGCCCCGGGTGGCCGGTAAATGCTCAGGTCCGCGCAGCAGCGGCCCAGCGTGGTGGCATCGCGCCCGCTCAGCCAGCGCACGACATGATCCATCGCGCCCGGTCGCTGACTTTGGAGAAGGCCCACCAGAACTTTCCCGGCCGTGGGCGTGTCGATCAGCGGTTTCTTCAACGTCGCCAGCAGGGCGTTGTACGCCTCCGGATTCAGCCGCGGCCACACGGCGGCCGCATGGGCCCGCACACCTTCGCGCGGGTCTTCGAGCAGGCGACGGGCGATGGGCTCCGCGTCCGGATGCTCCATCTGCACCAGTGCGTGAAGACCGGTGATCGCCAGCATCGGCGTGGAGTCGCTGTCGTTGGCTGCCTCCAGAAAAATCGCCTCAGCCTGTTTGTTGAGTTCCTTCATCGCCAGCAGGGCGGCAACCAGAAACGACAGGCCTTCATCCGGCGTCGCCTGGTGGCGCTCCATCTGCCGACGCGCCCAGAAGGTTTCGACGATGAGTTTGGAGAAGTGTGGCTGCGGGTTGTTGACCGCGGCCTTCGCGCCCGCTTCGATGCACTTGGCATCGATCTGATTCAGCAATCGCTCGATGACCGGCACGGGCACACCGCGGTAGCCGCTCGTCCGCAGCTTCGCGAGGAAGGTGTCGCGCTGCTGATCGCTTTCGAAAGGCAACTCGTTCATGAGATCCACCCTACACGATAACGGGCAATCCGCTCGAACGATCGCTCGCGCAGCTTCTATTTTTCCTCGCGCCCATCCGTCATCTGGCTCATCACCCACTGCGTCGCGTGCTGCACCAGTTCGGTGGCATTTTTCAGTTGTAGCTTCTCTTTGATGTGTTCGCGGTGCGATTCGATGGTCTTGATGCTGACGCACAACCGCTCGGCGACTTCGCGCGTGCCCAGTCCGCGGCCGAGCAGCTCGAAGACTTCCAACTCGCGATCGCTGAGGCGTTCCAGCGGTGAGGTGCCGGTCCCCTTTTTGCCGTCGACCAGTTTCCCAAGCATGCGTGAGGCCATCTTTTCACTGACGTAAATATCGCCGCGCATGACGGCGGCAATCGCGTCGATGAGCTTCTCCGTGCCTTCCTGTTTCATGATGTAGCCGCGGGCACCGGCCCGGAGCACGCGCTCGGCGTAGAGCGTTTCCTCGTGCATCGAGAGCACGAGCATGGGCATCGTCGGGGCGATGGCCTTGACCTGCTTGACCAGTTCCAGGCCGCTGATGTCCGGCAATGTCAGATCGATGATCGCCAGGTCCGGATTCACTTTGCGGATGAGATCGAGCCCTTCGTGATAGCCCTCCGCTTCGCCGCAGACTTCGAGGCCGGGGTCCTGGTTGATCATCGCGACAATGCCGCGACGGACAATGGGGTGGTCATCGACGATCAGCACGCGAATTTTTCGTGCCTCGCTGCCTGGGGTCGGACGACGCTGAGCCTTCGGTGTGGACATCAAGTGACTGCCTGTAATTCTGTTTTGGCTGGTGCGCCTGCGGACAGGTACAAATGAGCACACAGCAGGAAATCTGCGAGTTGCCTCGGCACGCATCGACGATCCGCGTGCAGGAGGATTATGGAGTCCCGGCCTCCATAGGACAATGGGGGAGTGTCCGCGGTAAGCCGTGGGGGATTCCCTAATGCGAATGCACCTGCCGATGAATGGGACGGTTCATGCCGGGCCGAGGTTCGCCAACGCCAGAATTGCGTCTGCGGCGCGCTGGGCAAAGACCGCCGGCTGAAAGAGAGCGTTGATCGCCTTCAACGCCTCCACCCTCTTCTCATTTGCGGCCTTGTCCGTCAGCAGTTCCTCGACCGCTTCGACGATCGGCTCGACCCGCCCGAAGTGCGGGACGAACTCCTTCACCGCCCGCGCCTGCCCCTGGGCTTCGGCGATCAGATTCGGAATCGCAAACGTGCGCGTGCGGATCAGGTAGCGGGCAAAGGTGTGCCACTTCCATCGCTTGTAGTTGTAAAGCACGACCATTGGCTTCTCGTGAATCGCTGTCTGAAGCGTGGCGGTGCCGGAGACGACGAGCACCGCGTCACACCACTCCAGAATTTCATCCACCGCGCCGACGCGAAAGTGCAGCGAGTCAGGCCACCACGAAGGTTCGCCATGCTCGCGGTCGGTTTGCCCCTGTGGCGCGTCTTTCATTCCCTTCGGCTTGATCCCCGCCAGTCGCTGTACGACTTCGTCATTCATCGCCGCGACGGTGCCGCACAGGCCGGGATGTTTCCGCGAAAGCACTTCAAATGTCCGGAGCATGGTCGGCCAGTTGGAGAAATGCTCACCGGCGCGGGAGCCTGGCAGCAGGGCGAGTTTGAGGCCTGGGTGCGATGCGAGCGGACCCATGACTTCGTTGATGCGATTGCCGGTGGGCTTGCCGTGTTCGCCGCCGCCGGGCGTGATCTGGTTGTAGAGCGGGTGTCCGACAAAGGTGGCCTTGACGCCGCGGGACTGGAACCAGTCCGGCTCGAAGGGGAGGAGACAGAGCACGTGATGGGTCAGGCGGCGCAGCTTGCCGAGGCGCCAGGGTGCCCAGGCCCAGAGTTGCGGGGCGACCAGGTGCGTGATGCGGGCCTTGGGCTGAATCTTCCGCACCGCTTTGCAGATGCTCCAGTTGGCGGCTGGACTGTCAACGGGCACGAGCGTGTTGAGGGCGTGTTCGCGCAGCCAGACTTTCAGGCGTTTGAGCCGGGTCAGGTGTTCGCCCACCTGGCTGACCGCGCCGGCAAGCATCACGGCATGCTGCCCCGTGCGCTCGATGATCGCGGCGCCGGCGGCCTCCATCTTCGCGCCGCCGAAGGCATAAATGGGCAGGTTCGGCTGAGCTTGGCGAATCCGGGCAATGACCGGCGCGGCCACCTGATCGCCGCTGGGTTCAAAGGCGGTGAACAGAATCCCGGGCGTGGTGGCTACATCAGGCATGGCGCGGACAGTCTATATAGAGTTGCCTTCGGTGCGCGATTGATTCCCCTCCCTCGTAGGGAGGGGCCAGGGGAGGGTCGTCCACGCGAACACCAATCGTCACCATTGCAAACAGGTCAAAGGTACACGGTGCGCTCGACCCTCCCCCAACCCCTCCCTGAGAGGGAGGGGAGTTTCGTTTTCTTCACTTGGCGCGCGGCGGTAATGGCCCTAGATTATTACTTCCCAATCTTCAGGTGATTTGAAATGTCCGCTTCCACCGCAGGAGGGTTTAACGATGTCTAACGCAACGGGTCTGCTTCATCATCGCACCTACGGCAACATCATCGACACGGTGTTCAACACCCCGCTGGTCAAGCTCAACCGGGTCATTCCCGCAGGCGGAGCGACGGTGTACGCCAAGTGCGAGTTTTTCAATCCGATGGCGAGCGTGAAGGACCGCATCGGCAGGGCCATGGTCGAGGCTGCCGAGAAGGACGGGCTTCTCAACAAGGACACGGGCATCATCGAGCCGACGAGCGGCAACACGGGCATCGCGCTGGCGTTTGTCTGTGCCGCCAAGGGCTACAGGCTGACGCTGACGATGCCCGAGTCGATGAGCATGGAACGGCGGGCGCTCCTGCGGGCGCTGGGCGCGAACCTGGTGTTGACGGACCCGGCCAAGGGCATGAAGGGCGCGATCGAAGAAGCCGCCAAGCTGGTGGGCGTGACGCCCAATGCGTGGATGCCCCAGCAGTTTGAGAACCCCGCCAACCCCGCGGTCCACGAGAAGACCACCGGTCCTGAGATCTGGGAAGACACGGGCGGCAAGGTGGACATTCTCATCTCCGGCGTGGGCACGGGCGGGACGATCACCGGTGTGACCCGCTTTATCAAGCCGAAAAAGCCGACGTTTCAGGCCATTGCCGTGGAACCGACCGCTTCGCCGGTGATCGCGGGGGGACAGCCGGGCAAGCATAAGATTCAGGGCATCGGCGCGGGCTTCATTCCGCGCAATCTGGATACGACGATCATCGACGGCACCGAAGCGGTGTCGGATGACGACGCGATGGCCTGGGCGCGGAGACTGGCAAAGGAGGAAGGCATCTTCGGAGGCATCAGCTCCGGAGCCGCCGCCTGCGCCGCAGCTCGCGTGGCCGCCAGACCGGAGAACAAGGACAAGGTCGTGGTGGTGATCCTGCCCAGCTTCGGCGAGCGCTATCTTTCCACGCCGGTGTATCAGGAATACATGAAGTGAGCGGGGATTAGAGGGCGAGTCTTTCTACCTGGGGAGCATGACTGCATGCCGAACTGGCTTGAACTTGCACGTGAGGCGCGGAAGGCCGCAAACATGTCGGTACAGGAAGGCTATCATCGTGCAGCGGCTTCACGGGCGTATTACGCGGCTTATTCGAGAGTGTCCCATGCCTTGGCGATGGCCGGATTGACGATGCCTGTGCAGCGTGAAGGGCCGAGTCACAAGCGGTTGCGTCCGTTGATCGAAACGAGCATGCCTGATATGGACCAGCCGTCGCGAGTGGCGTTATCCCGACTGGTAGGTCGTCTCTATACGTTACGCATTGACGCGGACTACAAGCCGTCGGTGCTGGTTGGGGGTAAAGAGTCCAGAGAGGCTGCTTCGATCATGAAGACAATCTTTGAAGCATTCTGAGAAAGGTGGCGTCATGGTGACCGAGAGCCAGATTTCGGACATTATTGCGGAGGTTGAGAGAAAGCTGAAGGATGCCGGCGAGAAGTCAGGCGTGGCGCTGAAGGTGTCGGATCACCGCCTGGATGACGATTGGCTCTACGTGGTGATCGTGCCGGAGAAGGCCGGTGTGAATGCTTCCGATCATGCGCTGCTGATGTCGCGGATCGAGAGATCGCTGCGGGAACAGGGAGTAGAGAATGTCCTTCTGGTTCCCGCGATCGACGATGAGTGAAACCGTGTCAGGCACTGACACGTCTGAATTCGTACGTTTTGTTTCCCGAACTTTAACATGAGGTAACCCATGCCAGAACGCAAAGTGACTTTCAAAGGCAACCCGGTTCAGATTACAGGCAAGGCTGTCGGCGTCGGTGATGATGCGCCCGATGCGACGCTCATCGCCAACGATCTGTCGGAAGTGAAACTCTCCAGCTACAAGGGCACGACGGTGATTCTGTCGGTGGTGCCCTCGCTGGACACGGGCATCTGCGATATCGAAACGAAGCGGTTCAACAGCGAGGCGGGCCAGGTGCCGGGCGTGAAGATCGTGACCGTCAGTCGCGATCTGCCCTTCGCGCAGAAGCGCTGGTGCGGCGCGGCCGGCGTGACCCACGTCGTGACGCTCTCGGATTTCCGCACCGGTTCCATCGGCGAACTCTACGGCCTGACGATCGGCGGCGGTCCGCTCGCCGGACTGCTCACGCGCTGCGTGATGGTCGTGGGCAAGGATGGCAAGATCAAATATCAGGAAGTCGTTCCCGAAATCACGCAGGAGCCGAATTACGACGCGGCCCTGGCGGCGGCGAAGAGCGCGTGATCGTTTTCATGCTGCCAGATTCAGTCCACTCGGATCAAATGATTAGAACTCCCGCCTCGCGGCGCGGAGTTTTTTTGATTTGAGGCGTCGGCCGAGTCTCGCCGGTCGTTCGACGGCCCTGTGGAAACCGTGTGGAACAATTGCGAAGGCCAGCGCGGCCAGAGGTGTCTTGTCGAGGAGGGCCTGAATGGAATGTGCAAAAAACCGCTGCTTTTTCATACCTTCGCGCTCGATTCATGGGGTCGAAAGCAGAAGAAGAATGGCGACTTTGGCCGCCTTCGGCGGAGGGTTACGTCCGACTTGAAAATTTCTCCATCTTTAGCTGCAAAGTCCACTTGCAGGTTTGGCCTCGTTGTTTTACACTGCAAGGTGCCGGTCAGGTTCCTCGGATAAGTACCGACTTGACAGGCCCCTGCGTAACCCCGCCTCGGAATCGTCGCGATTTCCTCACAGCGTGTCCCGGTAAGGAGGCTCCGCTTTGTCTAACCGTCCCTTCTTGAGCGTGGTGGTGATTCTGACTCTCATCACCGGGTTCAGTGCCGCCCAGGCACAGAATGAGCCCACAGCCGAACAATTGTTGGATCAGGGCAAAGCTCTGATCGAAGCGAACAAGCTGGATGAAGCCCAGCTTTTGCTGCAACGCATCGACGCGGCCCAGCTTCCCCAGGAGAAGCAGGTCGAGTTGAAGACGGCGATGCAGGACATCGACCGGCTGAAGGCGGCACCTGCTGCCCCGGCTCCCCCGGTTGAAGTCGAAGCGCCTGTCGAGCCGCCGCCCGCCCCGCCGACGCCCAACGAGCTGATGGTTAAGGCCGGCAAGCAGCGCGAGGCCGGCAACTACGCCGGCGCGATCGCTTCGCTGGAAGCCGCCGCTGCTCACGCGGACGCCACCGCTGAAGACAAGGCATTCATCGCCACGCACACAGCTGAGATCCAGCGCGTCCGCAACGCGAAGGTCACCGCCGCCCGTCAGACCATTGAACAGGTCGCTGCCGACCTGGCGCGTCCGGATGCCGATCTGGATGCCGCCGAGTCCAAGCTGCGCAACGTCAAGGGCAGCGATGTCACTCTGAACTTCTTCGACTCGCGTCGCATCGACCGCGCCATGGCGGTAATCGCCGAGCGTCGCGCCGAAGCCGGTCAACTCGCCACTGCCCAGCCGGTCCAGCCGGTTCAGCCGGTCGAGCCGCCCGTGGTGGCACCCGTCGAGCCCCCGGTTGTTGCGCCAGTCGCCCCCGTAGCTCCCGAAGCCCCTGTGGTCCCCGTCGTTCCCGCGGGCAATGAAGATGCCTTCGCCCAAGCCTTTAAGCTGGTCGCGCAGGAGAAGTATGTCGAAGGTCAGGAAGCCGAGCGGAACACGCTCTATAAGAAGGCGGTCAAGGATTACGGCGACGCCCTGGCGCTGGACCCGAGCAACGAACTTTACAAGGCTGCCCTGGCGGGTGCCGAAGCGAAGGCCACCAGCCCGTTCGCGCCGCGCGATCTGGCGGGCAAGACCCGCGACGAGATGATCATCGGTGCCGCGGCTGCCATCGCTGAGTATGAAGAGTTGATGAACAAGGCCGACAGCCGGGCCAGCGCTCGCGACTACAACGCCGCCCTGGATGCCATCCAGCAGGCCAAGCAGCGGATCGACAACGCCCGCCCTGTCCTCGGGGCCGCCAAGTACACCGAACTGCGCAACCGCGCGGAAGACCGTTTCGCCCAGATCGAAAGGGCCCGGCTCACGGCTGATGGCCAGAATCTGGTCATTCAGTCGGCTCAGGACGCCAAGGACGCCCAGATCCGTCGCATGACCGCCAAGCTCGAACAAATGGAAGCGGTTCAGCGGCTGCTCCAGCGAGCGGCTGACCTTCGCAAGGAGCAGGATTACGAGCGTTCGCTTCAGCTCATCAATCAGGCCCTCTTCCTCAGTCCGCGCAATCCTGCGGCCGAGGCCATGAAGATGATGGTCGAAGACTCGCAGATCGCCGTGAAGGCCAAGACCTACATGCGTGAGCGTGCTCTCCGCATCGCCCGGCATCAGGCCGAGATGATCGAAGCGACCATTCCTTACAACGAACTGATCACGTATCCCTCTGACTGGCCGCAGCTCACGGCGATGCGCTTGGGCGGCTTCAGCAACGAAAGTGCCGAGTCCGAAGGCAACCGCCGCGTTCAGCTCAAGCTGCAGGATCCGATTCCCGTCAACTTCGAGCAGAACAAAGTGGTCAACGTCGTTGACTACTTCCGCAACACGACGGGCGTGAACTTCTTCGTGAACTGGGCGGCCCTGGAAGCTGCGGGCGTCGAGCAGGACCTGCTCATCACCCTCCAGCTCAACAACGTGCCCGCCGAGCAGGCCATCAAGCTCGTCCTTCAGCAGGCGGGCGCCGCCGCTCTGGAACCGATCGGATTCAGCGTCATCGACGGCGTGGTTCATATCTCGACCCGCCGCGACCTTCAGCGCACGACCGACACCCGCGTGTACGACATCCGCGACCTGCTGGTGCAGATTCCCAACTTCATCGGTGCTCCCGAGTTCGACCTCAACAGCGCTCTGTCCAACACCAGCTCAGGCGGTTCGTCCGGCGGCGGTGCGGCATCGGCCACCACCTTGTTCAGCGATTCGGATGCCGAAGGTGAAACGATCACCCGCGTCGAGATGATCGAGCAGATCACCACGCTCATTCAGGACACCATCGGCGTGACCAGCGAATGGGCGGCCTACGGCGGCGAGGTCTCCAGCCTCCGCGAACTCAACGGCAATCTGATCGTCAAGTCCACCCCCGACAACCATCGCGATATCATCCGCCTGCTGGGCCAACTTCGCTCGGCCCGCGCCATGCAGATTCACATCGAAGCCCGCTTCCTTCTCGTCGAGACCAACTTCCTCGATGAACTGGGCGTCGATCTCGACCTCCAGTACCGTGCCGGCGGCTCGTTCCACGGTCCCATCCGCTTTATTCAGGACTCCACCGGCCTTTCCGGCCGCACCGACAGCGGCTTCCCCGGCAACTTCGGCGCACCGGCCATCGTTCCCGGCGGGCCCATCCCGGCCTTCTCCGGCGGCGGTACCGGACCCTTCGGCGGAGCACCCTTCGGCGCGCCCAACTCCGGCTTCGGACCGGCGGGCACCATCGGCCGATCCGCGCAGCTTGACCTGGGCATCACCTTCTTCGATGACCTGGATGTCAACCTCATCATCCACGCCACCAACGCCTCCAAGCGGTCGATCTCCCTCACCGCGCCCCGCCTGACCCTCTTCAACGGCCAGCGCTCCAACGTCATGGTCGCCCGCCAGGTCGCGTTTATCTCCGACCTCGAACCGGTCTCCGGCGGCATCGGTTTTGACCCGACGCTCTCCGTGACCCAGTCCGGCGTCGTCCTCGACGTCGAAGCCACCGTCTCGGCTGACCGCCGATACGTCACCATGACCGCCCGTCCCAGCCTTGCGACCCTGGTTCAGCCCATCCGCTCCATCCCGCAGTTCGGTGCCGGCACGCTCGACACGGTCGACGGCGGCGGCGGTGGCGGCCCTGATCCCACCATCCTCCTCTCCGGCTTCATCGAAGCGCCCGAACTCGAACTCACCCAGGTCCGCACCTCCGTCAGCGTTCCCGACAAGGGCACCCTCCTGATGGGCGGACAGCGCCTCGTGGCGGATATCGAAGTCGAGGCCGGCGTGCCCATTCTCTCCAAGATCCCCGTTCTCAATCGCTTCTTCACCAACACCAGCCACATCAAGGACGAGCGCACGCTGCTCATCCTGATCAAGCCCACGATCATCATCCAGGAAGAGCAGGAAGACGCCCTGTGGCCCGGCATCCTCCAGGATCCGATCAACTACAACGCCGGTCGCGGCGACGGCGCGACCCGAGGCATCGGTCAGATCACCGGCGCGACGCCGTGATCCGCACCCCCGATCGGTTGAATAAAAATCAATAGACCCACACACCGGCGAGCGTCCCCACGCTCGCCGGTTTCTTTTTCGCCGTTCGCTCCGCCCTGCTTTTCAGCGCGATTCGCTTGTGCTAACTTACGCCTCCGCTTCGCCGGCGGTGGATGCTTTCAGG
>JBBDXA010000229.1:0-70089 GCA_040902585.1 Phycisphaeraceae bacterium | reverse complement strand
CGCTGCCGCATCATCGCTGACCCGTACGTCGTCGAAGCGTACGGCCCGCAACGCAACAAGAGCATGACGATTGAAGATCGATAATACGATTGCGGATTGCTCCGACTCCCCTCCCACTTAGGGAGGGGCTGGGGGGAGGGTTGGGCGCACGGCTTGCCGTTGACCATCAATTGAAACCACACCCGACGACATCCGCTCGACCGACCCTCCCCTAACCCCTCCCTAAGAGGGAGGGGAATCAAACCCAGACGCTGACCCATGCCCACTCCCAAGCTCATCCTCGCCAGTCAATCCCGCGGCCGGGCGTACCTGCTCGATCAGGCGGGTTACACCTACGCGCAGGCCGCCCCCGCCTTCGCCGATCCGCCGCAGCCGGAGGTGGAAGAACATGTCAGCATTCAGCGACACGCGATGGAACTCGCCGTGCGCAAGGCTGAGAGCATGCGCGACATTCTGGGCGACTACGACCCGAGCGCTGCGATCATCCTCAGCGCGGACACGATGTGCGTCGGTGTGGATGGCCGCATCGTCAGTCAGCCAAGTGATGTGGAAGATGCCCGCGCGATGATCAAGTCATTTGTACACGCCACGCACGATGTCGTCACCGGCGTCGCCATGCTGCGCATCGACCCTGCCGACACGATCCACTACCCGCGCGGCGGCGAACTGGTCACCTTCGAAGACACCGTGCCCGTGACCTTCGGCAAGCTCGATGATGAAGCGATTGACGAATACCTCGCGACGGGCCAGTGGCGCGGCAAGGCCGGCGCATACAACCTGTTCGATCGCCAGAGCGCCGGCTGGCCAATCACGATTCCGGAGGACGCCGATGCAACCACGGTCGTGGGCCTGCCGATGCGGAAGGTCAGCGCGGTGCTGGCGCGATGGGGCGTCAAACCAAATCTTGAAATCCTGAAATCAGGAATTCTTGAAATGAAAGGCTCACCGCGAACGCGACGTTGACTTCCCCTTTCCCGTTCCTGATTTCAAGATTTCAAGATTTCCTGATTTCAAGATTTATTCCCATGCCTCGCATCCACGACATCATGAGCGGCAAAGACCGCAGCCTCGGCGGACACCTCGCCCGGCTCGGCCTGTCGTGCGTTGAACCGCTCTACCGCGGCATCGTCGGCGTGCGCAACGCGATGTTTGATCTGGGCCTTCGCAAACCGAAGAAGCTGCCCCGCCCGGTGATCAGCGTGGGGAACATCACGACGGGCGGAACGGGCAAGACGCCGATGGTGATTGAGATTGTGCGGAGGCTGCTGGCGATGGGCGAGAGGCCGGCGGTGTTGACGCGGGGGTACGCATCGACGTTTGGAAGTCCGTCGGTCGCTGACAAGTCAGAAGAAGAAATTGCTGACATACGTGCCCGGGAACAGCACTTCGACAGCGATGAAGCTCGAATTCTCCGCCGTGCCCTCGGTGCTGATGTTCCGGTTCGCGTCGATCCAGATCGAGCCGCCGGCGGCCGCGATGTTCTCCACCTGCGATCTGACATCACGGTATTCGTCATGGACGATGGATACCAGCATCGCCAGCTCGCGCGCGATCTTGATCTCGTACTCATCGATGCAACCGAACCGTTCGGGTTCGACCACGTTCTCCCGCGCGGGATGCTTCGCGAGTCGCTTCGCAATCTGCGGAGGGCAGACCTGATCGTCATCACTCGCAGCGACCATCCCTGGAAGTTTCAGGATCTCGAATCACGCATCGCGCAATACGTCCCCGGCACTCCTGTTGCTCAGGCGGTCCATGCATGGGAGTGTTTGATGCGTTACATCGCGCCAACCGATCAGGAACTCCGCGACGGCCTTGCGGATGGGACGCGGCAGGAAATGAAGGAGGAGGTTCAGGTACCGCTGACATCAATTCAGTCGGTACCTGTGGCCGGAGTTTGCGGTATCGGCAATCCGACGGCATTCGAAACGACGCTGCAAGGCATAACGACCATTGTGGGATTCAAGGCATATCCCGATCACTTCGACTTCGGGGGTAACGGCGAAATGCAGCGTATCAGCGATTGGGCGAACTCTATCGGCGCTCAAGCGATTGTGATGACGGAGAAGGACTGGGTGAAGGTCGGCGACGGCTATCGATCCGTCACCGGCCGACTGCCGATCTATCGGCCGACCATGCGAATCGAGTTCATCGCGGGCGAGGATAAGCTCGACGCCCTCCTGAAAAAGACCCTTGCCGGTTAGCGGTCGGGCCGAGTCCGCGAGGCCCACCCGTGGGCGCACCGACTGTCACGATCGCCCTTCGCCCGCAGGTGGGCCTCGAAGACTCGGCCCGACCGCTAAACGGGGATCGCGCCCGTATCCCCTATAATGCTTCGCATGTCCAAGAATCTGATTGCACTCCAGAACAAGTTCCTCGGCCTGGGACAGACTGTCTACGACGCCCTCACGCGCCTGCACGATGAACAGGGCTTCATCGGCGATGCGGACATTCTCCGCCTGGCGCGTGAGCACAACCTGCCGCCGGCCCATGTGCGGTCGACCGCGAAGTTCTACGAGGAACTCACGCACGACACCAAGGCGGATCACACGATCAAGATCTGCAACGGCGAAGCGTGCAAGGCATCGGGCGGCTGCGATGGCGCGGGCGGATTCAAAGGGCTGAAGTCCGCCCTGTGCGCCGACCTTGATGTGCAACTCGGCGAAACGAACGCCGCCGGGGTTCGAGTCGAGCATGTCGCATGCCTCGGCTACTGCGGTCTGGGGCCCAATGCGATGGTGGATGGTCTGCCGGTGTCGTGTGCTGAACCGGATGCGGTTGCGAAGATTGTTGCCCATGTGCAGAACGGAAAGCCACTGGGCTTGGAAGAACCGGTGAATGCGGTTTATTCCCCTCCCTCCCAGGGAGGGGCTAGGGGAGGGTCGAGCGAACAGGTTTCCAGCGACGCCCCTACGCACCAGCCGTCCGCCGGCGGGTCTTCTCGCAATCTCGATCAACTGAGCAACGCACGCCCGACCCTCCCCCAGCCCCTCCCTGAGAGGGAGGGGAGCCGGAGTCAAGCACCGTGCATCCTGATGCAGCATTTCGACACCGACGTCAGCACCGTCGCGAAGGCGAAGGCCGCGGGTATATACAAGGCATTAGAAAAGGCCGTGACCACGATGACGCCGCAACAGGTGATCGACGAGGTGAAAGCCAGCAAGCTGCGCGGGCGCGGCGGCGCGGGCTTCCCGGCTGGGATCAAGTGGCAGACTGTTTCCGATTCGCCGAGTGATAAGACCGGTCGCAAGTTCATCGTCGTCAACTTCGATGAAGGTGATGCGGGCTCTTATATAGACAAGGAACTCGTCGAACGCGATGTGCATACGCAGCTCGAAGGCATTCTCCTCGCGGCCTACGCTTGCGGGGCGCGGGAAGCGTACATCTATACAAGGATGGAATACCCGCGACCCCAGCGCATTCTCGCAGCCGCCATCGAAGACGCCCGCGCCGCCGGCCTCATCAACGCCCCACTCTTCGGCTCAACATTCCATTGCGAGATCAAACAAGTCCGCGGCATGGGGGCCTACATCTGCGGCGAGGAAACCAGCCTGCTCCGCTCTATCGAAGGCGTGCCCGCCCTCGTCTCCGCGCGCCCGCCCTTCCCCGCGCAAAAAGGATTGTGGGGCTGCCCGACCGCGGTGAACAACGTCGAGACCATTCACAACATCCCCTGGATCATCACCCGCGGCGGCGACGCCTACGCGAAGCTCGGCTACGAAAAGTCTCGCGGCACCAAGGCCATCAGCCTGAACAGCCGCGTGAAGAAGCCGGGCATGTACGAAGTCGAATTCGGCATCACGCTGCGCGAAATCATCTTCAACCTCGCCGGCGGCATGGCGGAGGGGCACGAATTCAAAGCCGTGCAGATCGGCGGCCCTTTGGGCGGCATCCTGCCCGAGTCGTGTCTCGATACGCCGCTGGATTTCGAGGCTGTGGCGGCGAAGAATGGCATCGTGGGCCACGCGGGCATCGTGGTCTATTCGCAGGCGGATGACCTGGTGGAAATCTGTCGCGGCCTGATGGAATTCTGTGCCATCGAAAGCTGCGGCAAATGCTTCCCCTGCCGAATCGGCTCCGTGCGCGGCACGGAGCTTTTCGATCAGATGATGACCACCGGCGTCACCGAAGCGAGACTCACGCTGCTCCGCGATCTTTGTGAAACGATGAAGCTCGGCTCGCTATGTGCGCTGGGCGGGCTGATACCCTTGCCGATCGAGTGTTTGATGCAGTACTTTCCGGAAGAACTGGAGAAGTATCGGCAGGTGGCGGTTTGAATATAGAACCCATCGAACCAGGTGCAATATGATTGTGATCGATCTAAACGAAGAGCAGCTCAAGGCAGTACGCGATCGCGCGAAGCAATTCAACATGACGATGGAAGAGTATGCTTGCTTGGCGATTCGTGAGTATTTGAAGTCCGATGTGGATTTCGATCGAATAGCAGATCGAGTCATAGAACGTAATTCCGAGTTGTATCGGCGCCTCGCAGACGAGTGATCGCTTGCCCGCCAGAGGACCATCCCATGATCACCCCCGAATCCTCAGCAGGCGGTTCCAGGCAACTGTCCTGCCTCATCGATGGCCAGCACGTGCGCGTGCCTGAAGGCACCACCGTGCTCAAGGCGTTGCGCCTTATCGGCAAAGATGTGCCGACGCTGTGTTATTCCGATCGCATGGCTCCGTTCGGCGCGTGTCGCACGTGCCTGGTCGAAGTCGACGGCCGCCGGCCGGTCGCGTCGTGTCACACACCCGTCACGGAAGGCTTCAAGTATCGCACGCACTCGGCCCTGCTCACGCGGCTGCGCAAGAACATCACCGAACTCGTCGTTTCCGATCATCCTTTGGAGTGTCTCGATTGTTCCGCCAACGGGCGCTGCGAACTTCAGACGCTGGCGCAGGATGTCGGGCTGCGTACGCCGCGGTATGAGAAGCCGCGCACGCACAACCCGCCGAAGGATGACTCACATCCGTTCGTGAAGCTGGAGATGGATAAATGCATCGGCTGCGCGCGGTGCGTCCGCGCGTGCGATGAGGTGCAGGGTTCGTTCATCCTTGCGATGGAAGGCCGGGGGTATGACGTGAAGGTCATCGCGGGCAACGACACGGGTTTTGAAGAAGCGAACTGCGCAAGCTGCGGGCAGTGTGTCATCGAATGCCCCGTTGCCGCCCTCTCTGAGCCGGGCCTGCGCGAGTACGGGAAGCCGGACAATCAGACGACGACGACCTGCTCCTACTGCGGCGTGGGTTGTTCGCTGCTGGTGAACACCAAGGACGGCCGGGTCGTCAACATCGAGCCCAACCCGCAGGGCAGCGCCAACCTCGGGCACACCTGCGTGAAGGGCCGGTTCGCGCATCAGTTCGCGCACAGTGAAGACCGTCTCACTTCGCCGCTCATTCGTCAGCCTGATGGCACGTTCCGCAAAGCAAGCTGGGACGAAGCCCTCACGCTCATCGCCACCAAGTTCAGCGAGATCAAAACGAAGTACGGCCCCGACAGCTTCGCCGCGATCAGCTCTTCGCGCTGCACGAACGAAGAGAACTATCTCATGCAGAAGTTCGCCCGTGTGGTCATGGGCACGAACTCGATCGACAACTGCTCGCGCGTCTGTCACTCGCCCTCGGCTTACGCCCTCAACAACGCCCTCGGCACCGGCGCGGGCACCAACAGTTTTCAGGATGTGCATCAGTCCGATGTGCTCATGATCGTCGGCGCGAATCCGACCGAGGCCCACCCCGTCTTCGGCTCGCGCATGCGGCAGGCGGTGCTGGCCGGCTGCAAACTCATCGTGCTCGACCCGCGCAACACGGAACTCGCCACCTGGGCGGATATTCATCTGCCGCTGAAGCCGGGATCGAATGTGGCTGTCATCAACGCGATGCAGCATGTGCTCATCTTCGAGAATCTCATCAAGCCTGATTTCATCGCGAAGCATGCTGAGGGTTTCGAGACGATCAAGGCTGAGCTCGCCGGCTGCACGCCGGAGTGGGCGAGTCAGATCAGCGGCGTTGATCCTGATCTCATCCGCCAGGCCGCGCGGCTTTACGCAAGCGGCAGCGCGGCCCAAATCCTCTGGGGCCTCGGTGTCACCGAAGCGGGTCACGGTTCCAACTCGGTCTTCGGCATGATCAACATGGCGGTGATGACCGGCAACCTCGGGCGGCCCGGCACCGGGACCAATCCCATCCGCGGGCAGAACAATGTCCAGGGCGCGAGCGATGTCGGCGCGCTGCCCAATGTCTTTAGCGACTATCGCCCCGTCACCGATATGACCGCCCGTGCCGAGCATCGCGCGATCTGGGGCGTCGAGCCGCCGACGAACAAAGGCCTGCGCATTCCCGATATGTTCGACGCTTCGCACGAAGGCAAGCTCAAGGCGATGTACATCCTCGCCGAGGACGTGGCCCAGAGCGATCCGAACACGACGCACGTCGTCGGGGCGCTGGAGCATCTGGAGTTCCTCGTCGTGCAGGAAATCTTCATGAACCCGACAGCCGAGCTTGCCGATGTGGTCCTGCCCGGCACGACGTTCCTGGAAAAGAACGGCACGTTCGTCAACAGCGATCGCCGGATTCAGCGCGTGCGAAAGGCGATCGAGCCGCTGGCCGGGACGATGATTGATGGCGACATCACCAATGCGATCGCCCGGCGCATGGGCGTGGACTTTGGATTCGACACCGGGCCGGGCACGCCGATCGATGCTTCTAAGATCATGGATGAACTCGCGCGTCTCACGCCGCATTGGGCGGGCGTGAGCTACGAGCGATTGGAGAAGCTCGGCTTCCTTCAGTGGCCTTGTTACGACAAGGATCACCCCGGCACCGAGATCGTTCACCTCGATGGAAATTTCCTTCGCGGCAAAGCGATGCTTACGAGCACACCCTGGCAGGAGCCGGGCGAGTTGCCTGATGAAGAGTATCCGCTCATGCTCACCACGGGTCGCCAACTGTTTCACTACAACGTGGGCACCATGACGCGGCGGACCGATGTCGCCCTGCTCGACAAGGCCAAGGAAGAACGGCTGCGCATTCATCCGAAGGACGCGCGGGCGCTGGGCATTTCGAATGATGAGTATGTCGATATCACCAGCCGGCGCGGCACCGTGCGCGTCAAGGCGGAGATCACCCGCGCGACGAACCCCGGCATTCTGTTCATGACGTTCCACTTCCCCGAGTCGCGCACCAACATCCTCATCGGCGCAGCGGTGGATGAGTTCACCGGCTGCCCGGAGTACAAGGTGTGCGCGGTGCGGGTGGCGAAGGTGCCCGCGGCAGATGAGCCAGCGGCTCCGGAGTTGCAGGGAGCGCATACCCCGGCGATGGTGTATCGCAGTCCGACGGAGTAACGGTACAGTAGGTTCATGGAACGCAAGCCGACTGTTTATGTTGAGACAACGGTCCCCAGCTATCTCACTTCCTGGCCCAGCACGGAGCCGGTGATGGCAGGGCACCAGAAAATCACACGCGAGTGGTGGTTAACCGCTAAAGATCGTTACGATCTGTATGTTTCCGACCTCGTCATTCTTGAAATGACACGAGGTGACGCTGATGCCTCATCGCGCCGCTTGACAGCCGTTGAGGGCTTGCCGGTGATCGGCTTATCGCCCACGGTCCTCGAACTGGCGCAGGTCTATGAATCGGAGCTCCACATACCACTGAAGGCGCGTAATGATGCGGTGCATCTCGCGCTTGCCGTGGTCTCCGAGCTGGATTATCTCGTGACATGGAATTGCGCCCACCTTGCCAACGGGCACATACTCCGTTCACTGCGGGAGATGAATGACCGTCTTGGATTGTTTCAGCCTACAATTGTCACGCCTGAATCGCTTATGCCTGCTTGAGGGCCCTGCCATGTGGAACGATCCAATTGTTGAAGAGGTCCGCCGTGCCCGCGAGAAAATACTCGAGGAATGCGGATTTGATTTGAGAAAACTGATGGAGCGGTTGCAAGCCGAGCACCGCCACTATGGTGACCGGCTTGTTTCGCCGGACGAAGTCCGCTTGCGACGCCGGAAACGAGAGTCCGAAACGGCAAACGAAGCTTGAGACCGTTCACCTCATGCGCATCCCGGCACAATGCGCTGGCCTTGTAAATGCTGCGGATACCCGATCGAGTCTAAGCCGGGGACTATGTCCTCAACTCTCCAATTCCTCCATAAATCGGCCCGCCACGAATCGCAGAATGTCTACACTTCTCTCTCCCCGCCGCGACAGACCCGCGCGGGCGATGCGACCATGAAAGACGAATACACCGAAGACGAATACCACGGCAAGCTCGACGTGAAGATGTGGACCGCCATCGTCCGCCGGGCCATGCGCTATCGCCGCAGCGTCATCGCCCTGTGCTGCACCGCCGTCGCCGCGGCGATCGGTGATTCTTCCTTCGCGCTGCTCACCAAGTTCGTCATCGATGAAGCCGTCGACCGCGGCCTGGGGCCCGGCCTGTGGAAGTGGATCGCCGCCTACGGTTTCATGGTCGCCTTCCTCTGCTTCTTTGTCTGGCTGTTCATCTACAACGCGGGAAAAATCTCGCGCTACCTCAGCCACGACATCCGCAAGGAATGTTTCGACAAGCTCCAGGATTTATCTTTCGCCTACTACGACGCCCGGCCTGTCGGCTGGCTGATGTCGCGCATCACCAGCGACTGCGATCGCCTGGCCCAGATCATCGCCTGGGGCCTGACCGATCTGCTCTGGGGCATGCTGATCATCATCATCATGTCGGTGGTCATGTTCATCATCAACTGGAAGCTCGCCCTCATCGTCATCGGCGTGGTCATGCCGCTGATCTTCGTCAGCAAGTTCTTCCACAAACGCATCCTGCTCACCGCCCGCAAGATCAGGAAGACTTACTCGGAAATGACCGCGGCCTACAACGAATCGCTCATGGGCGTGCGCACCACCAAGACCCTCGTACGCGAGAAGGACAATCTCGATGAGTTCGGCAAGCTCTCCACCGAGATGCACGGCCACTCCATGCGCCTGGCCACGCTCAGCTCGATCTACCTGCCCATCGTCACCACCACCGGTGCCGTCGCCGCGGGCCTGGCCCTGTGGCACGGCGGTGGGCAGGCGATCCAGCACGCCATCACGCTCGGCACGCTGGTCATGTTCATCAACTACGCCACGCAGTTCTTCGGCCCGATCGGGCAGATGGCGCGCATCATCACGGAAATGCAAGGCGCGCAGAGCGCGGGCGAACGTGTGATGAGCCTGCTCAACACGGTGCCGGAGATTAAGGATTCGGAGGAGGTTGTTAAACGCATGCAAGCGCAGCTTGCAGGCGCGGCGCTCGATTCCCCTCCCTCCCAGGGAGGGGTTAGGGGAAGGTCGGGCGAACGAATACCTGAAACGCTGGTTGCCCCAGCAGATCAACGGCAGGACGCAAGACCGACCCTCCCCCCGCCCCTCCCTGAGAGGGAGGGGAGCCGGACCAATCCGCAATCCGCGATCCGCGATCCCCAATCCCTCGCCCCCGACGGCCACCCACATCACATCAACACCATCGAGTTCCGCAATCTCTCCTTCGCCTACTCCAACGGCCGGCCCGTGCTCACCGACTTCAACCTGCGCGTCGAAGCCGGCCAGACCATCGCCCTCGTCGGCCCCACCGGCGGCGGCAAATCCACCATCGTCAGCCTCGTCTGCCGGTTCTACGAACCCACCCGCGGCAGCGTCCTCATCAACGGCGTCGACTACCGAGAGCGTTCGCTGCACTGGCTGCAATCCAACCTCGGCATCGTCCTTCAGGCGCCGCACCTCTTTAGCGGCACCGTGCGCGAGAACATCCGCTTCGGTCGGCTCGATGCGACCAATGAAGAAATCGAACAGGCCGCGAAACTCGTCCGCGCTCACGACTTCATCCAGGAGCTCGATCGCGGATACGACAGCGAGGTCGGTCAGGGCGGCTCGCGCCTCTCCACCGGGCAGAAGCAACTGCTCTCCTTCGCCCGCGCGATCATCGCCAACCCGCAGGTCTTCGTCATGGACGAAGCGACCAGTTCGATCGACACGCACACGGAACACGTGATTCAACAAGGCCTCGAAGCGATACTTCAAGGCCGGATCAGCTTCGTGATCGCGCATCGTCTGTCCACGATTCGCCGGGCGGATGTGATCCTCTTCATCGACGGCGGCCGAGTCGTCGAACAGGGCAATCACCGCGACCTTATCAAGAAGCACGGCCGCTACTTCGACCTTTACACCAGCCACTCGAAGCTCGAACGCGAAGTGCATGCGTTTGAGTAGTCCTACTCCCCTCCCTGGAAGGGAGGGGAATCGGAGACACTCCACGTATAATGATTCGCACGCATCCAGCAGGGAGCTTCACATGCTTCGCATCCTGTTCATCGCAATCCTCTCCTTCTGCTTCACGCACAGCCACGCTCGCGCCGCCGAGCCCGTAAAGACCATCCTCATCATCGAAGACGCGATGGGCTTCGCGGGCCCGGCCATGACGTTTCATCTGCGCTCCGACGGAGGCTGGAAATTCTTTCGCCGCCTCCCTGTCGAGGAACGCGCCATGCACGATGGCAAGCTCAGCGAGAAGGAAATCGAAGGACTGATGAAGGACCTGGCTTCGGCTGGGGCGTTCGATGCGAAGTCGAAGGAGATTCAGCCGCGCAACCCTCGGGCGGTGGATCAGCAGTATTACATGGTCAACAAGGGCGGCAACGACAAGAAGAACGCGGTCTACTTCAAGCGCGACGCCGCGACGGCGAAGGCGGTGAACGCGATTCTTGAGAAGCTGTTGCCGGCGAAGGCGCAGAGGTGAAATGTGAGCACCATCCGGGAAAGGTGGTGCTGTTCCCGTTCAGATTTTCTGTTGCGAAGTACCGCATCAGGAGCGCGTGCGTCAACAGCTCCACCCTGTCGGGATGGTGCTCTCGGATGGCGCTCACGTCAGGCTCAGCGGGCCGTCCTTGCAGTAGTTCGGGTTGCCGAACTCTTTGAGGCGGTGGTCGAAGCCGTGCGCGAGTGAGAGCAGCAGGCGGTTGTGGGCCACGCGGGGCAGCTTGAGCGACCGGCCCATCTTGAAGTCCAGCCCGTTGCCGACAAGCACGAAGGGGATGTTGTCCAGCGTGTGGCTGTTGCCCTGGCCCAGTTCGTTGGTCCAGATGATGAGCGTGTTATCGAGCAGGCTGCCGGGGCCGCCGGGCTCAGGCGTTTCACTCAGGCGCTTGGCGAGGTATGCAAGCTGCTCGCAGAACCATTTGTTGATGCGCGTGAGCTTGTCCTGCGAATCGTGATCGTTGTTTTCCTTGTGCGAAAGCTCGTGATGGCTGTCCTTGATGCCCAGCCAGCGCATGCGGGCGCCGCCGACGGAGTTGGTGTACTGCAAGGTCGCGATGCGGGAGAAATCAGCCGCGAAACTGTTGACCATCAGATCGATCTGCATCTTGCTGATCTTGGGCAGGTTGTCGTTCTCTTCCTTCACGCCCGGCTCAAGCTGCGGCACGGCATGCCCCAAATCGTCTTCCTCAGGCGTCGCCTGCTGTGATTCGCCCTTCTTCGATGAGCGAAGCTGCATTTCCATCTCGCGCACAAACGTCGCATGCTCTTCCAGCAGCCGGCGATCTTCCGGGCTGACGATGGCGCTGATCTTCTTCAGATCCTCCTGCACATCATCGAGCACGCTCTTGAGCGCCGCCTCGTCTTTCATGTGGCCGTAAAGCTTCTTGAACATCTGATAAGGATCATCGATCGGGGCGATGGGCTTGTTGGGCCCGGCGTAGACCATGCGCGTCCAGGTGTCGGCCCGGTCGGGGACCATGACGCCGAACTCCAGCGAACCGAAGCGCGTCTTCGTCGCCGCGTCCTTCTGCAAGTGCCATTTGATTTCCTGATCGATGGAATGGCCCTTCGACCAGCCGGCGGGCGTATCGGAGCCGCCCTGAATGTTGCCGGGGAAAAGCTCGGTGCCGGTGAGCAGGCAGCCGATGCCGCGCATGTGGCTGTCACCATCACCGCGGATGCGATCGCACACGCCGCTTAAGATGAGCGTCTGATCCTGGAACGGCGCGAGCGGCGTGAGACTTTCCTTCAGCGCGAAACACTCGCCCTCTTCATCGGGCCAGAAGTTCCAGGGCACCACGCCGTTGGGGCTGAACATAACAACGAGCCGCTTCTTGCGAACGCCAGCCGCGCCGGCCGCGAAGCCAAGGCTGGACAGGTTACCGATGAACGGCAGCGCCGCCGCGCCGATGCCGACGTTGCGGAGAAAGTCACGACGGGTGGAATGTTTCTTCATAGAACTCATGGTGCGTACTTCTTCGTTTCCTTGGTTCGGCCCCTTGGCCCTTGGCCCTCCGCCCTTAGCCCTACTCCCGTATTGTCGTCGGCGCCGCGACGGTTTCGATCAGCAGATTCCTCATGCTGAAATTGCCTGAAACAAAGGCCTTCTTCAGCGTTTCACCCCGGTCCGCCCCGTAGGCGAGCACCGGCTGCTTGACCACGTGGTGAAACAGCTTCTGGACAAACGCACCATACGCCTCTTCGCTTGCAGCCAGGAACACGCCCAATTCGCGGGCACCGGTGAACTTGACTTCATCACCATCGAGCGATTGATACGAGCCTGCCGCGTCGATCGGGCGGTTCTTCTCCGCCTCACGGTAGCGGCCGACGGCATCGAAGTTTTCCAGCGTGAACCCCAGCGGGTTGATCGTGCTGTGACAGGACATGCACTCGTGGGCTTTCGTCTGCAAGGCGATGCGCTCGCGCGTCGAAAGATCAGGATGCAAATCCGGCGGCACAGGCGTCACCGCTTCCGGCGGCGGACGCAACCTTCGCCCCAGGAGACTGCGCATCACGAACACCCCGCGATGGATCGGCGAACTCGTCGAGTCATACGCGAAGCCCGCCATCAAAAGCGGATGCGTCAGGATGCCCGCGTTGTTCTTGAGCGTGACCTTCTGAAACGCGCTGGCATCACTGCCCTCGGGCAGCGCGACGCCGTAAAACTTCGCCAGCCGCCCGTTCATATAGACCCAGTCAGCGAGCATGAGCTGGCGGAAGTCCGATTCCTTGCTCCACATGATCTCATCGAGCATCAGGTCCAGCGACACGCGCAGGTCGGAGATCACCGCTTCGTTGAAATCCGGATACTGCTTGGAGTCCTTGGCCAGTTCGTGCAGGCGATCGAGGTTGAGCCAGAGCTGGAAGAACTCGCGCATCTTCGCCTTGGTGCGCGGGTCGCGCATCATGCGATCGAGCTCGCTGAGGATGCCCGCCTGCGAATCGAGCCGACCTGTTGCAGCCGCCTCCAGCAGCTTGTCATCCGGCAGCGAATCCCACAAACCGAAGCTGAGGCGCGAAGCGATGTCGTAAACATCGCTCGTCTTCGTACCCGCCTCGTGATAGAGAAAGCGAGGCGACTTGAGCGCCAGCAGCACAACCTTCTTCACCGCCAATTCGAGGTCTTTTTCGCCTTCAAAATGGCGCATCACGAAGAATTGCTGCTGCTCCTTGGTGAGCGGCCGACGAAAGGCGCGCTCGGCGAAGCGTTTGCCGAAGTCGATGAGCCGATCCTTCGCATCGCCGTCCGTCGCCGCGCGACCGGCGAGCGAACGCAGGTGCCGTATCACATCATCGGCCACTTCCAGCGCGGCAAACGTCGTCGCTTCATCCCAAGCCTTGGAAACCATCGTGCCGCGCACGTAACCCATGCTGCGATCATCCGGCGGCAGCGGCGTCGAAACCACATACACCTTCGCCACGCGATTAGGCGAAAGCACGCGCGAAGGAACCAACTCCTCCACGCGATGCGGCACCTTCCACTTCAGCGTCAGCGATGAAACCTTCTCCCGCTTTTCCTTGAAGATTTCCGCCTGAATCCGATAGCTCCGCCCGCCCAGCAGGAAGATGGTCGCGCTGTGGCGACGATCGGTGCCTGAGCGCACCCACGCATCGATCAGCGGCGGCTGATCATCGTCTTCATTGATCCACAGCCGCACACCATTGTCCGTCTCCGCGATGAACTCGTACTCGCCCGTCTCCGGCGCGAAGAACGAACCGCTCCATCGCGCGGCAAACTCTTCCTTAGGCACCTTCTCCCCCGGTCCCCCCGGTCCCGCTTCGCCGAAGTTGAAATCGACCACGGCATCGATGCGATCCATCACGCGACGATCACTGCTGAAACGCCTGCCGCCGTTGAAGAATTCTCCGCGCAGGCCGCGCAGGCCGGGCTTGTCTTCGCTCCCCGCGCGATCATTACTGCGAGCAGCAAAACTGCCGAGCAGGTCCGCCACCGTGTTGCGATACTGCGAACTGGTCAGCCGCGAAAGCTCGACCCGCGGCGGATTGCGCTTCGCCTGCGCCACCGGCGAGTAGAACGCATCGAAAATGTACTGCGACACGCGCTTCGCATCCTCGCCCACGACCAGCTTCGGCTTCTCCTCGGGCATCCATTTTTCAATGTACTTCGTCAGGCTCTCAATGGAGCGCGTGCCCATCAGCGGTTCGGCATATTCCGCCGCGACACCTTCGCCGGCCTTACCGTGACAGGAGGCGCAGTGTTGCGTGAAGATCTGCTCGCCGGTGAGGTCGGCGGCGGAGGCGGCTGCTATGAAAAGGAATAGCGCACAACCGGCCGCAAAGCATCCGCAGATTGAAACTGAACGCTGCATCATTCTCACATGATAGGGCAGCGCGACATGCCTACGCCATTTCTGCGTCCGGGTGGCTGGGGCTGGAGTCCGCGCAAGCCCCGGCCGTGGGACTCGCGACGATTCGGTGCGTTCACTTGCATCCGTGCGCTGGGCCGGGGCTTCACAAAGCCTCAGCCCCAGCCACCCGGAGGCACGCACTGCCGCGCTTTCTATTTTGGTTTTTGTTTGGTATGCTGTCCAGGCCGTTCATGTCTCGTTCCAACATCTCCCCTTTCCCCGCCTGGAGGCACCATGTCCACGATCACCTCTCCCATCGCGCCCTCTCCCCGCGACCCTTTCCGCATCCTCTCCCTCGACGGCGGCGGCATCCGCGGACTGGTCACCGCCGTCTGGCTGGCGCGACTCGAATCGAAGCTGGGCTCGCCGCTGGCCGACCACTTCGACCTCGTCGCGGGCACGTCCACCGGCGGCATCCTCGCCGCGGCCGTGGGGCTGAAGATCCCCGCTGCCGACATGATCGATCTCTACCGCAAACGCGCTCGCGATATTTTCCCTTCCGCCTGGGCGCGGCGGTGGAACCGTGTCGGGCGTACCTTCACGCAGGGCCTCAGCGCCCCCAAGTACAGCGAAGCGGGTCTGCGTCAGGTGCTGCTCGATGTCGTCGGCGACCGCTCTTTCGCGCAGCTCGCCATCACCCCCACGCTCATCACCAGCTACAACACGCTCACGCGCACCGCCCTCGTCTTCAAGAACCACAAGCCCGAGCATCAGTCGCTTCTGCTGCGCGACATCCTTGCGGCGACCGCGGCCGCGCCGACCTACTTCCCCGCCCATGTCATGCAGGTGGAGCATGCCGACGTCTGCCTGATCGACGGCGGCGTCGTGGCGAACAACCCGACCGCCTGCGCCATCGCCGAGGCTGTGCGCTGGAACGATGCACGTCACCCCAGCCTCGCGCTCAAAGACTTCATCGTCGCCAGCTTCGGCACCGGTCACGCCACCCGCCCCATCACCATCGCCCAGGCGCGCGAATGGGGCGCGCTGGAATGGGCCATCCCCGCGATTGATGTCCTCATGGACGGCGCGGGCGATGCGACCGAGTACATCGCCCGGCAACTCATCGCTGATGAAAATCACTTCCGCTTCCAGACCCGGCTCGACAAAGCCTTCGACGCCATTGACAACGCGGATGAGGCGAACCTCAATGCCCTGGTGAATCTGGCGAATCATCATCTGGAAGCCGAGGGCGGGGAGCAGAATCTGGCGCGGCTCGCGAACCGGCTCCAGCCCCGGCCCGCCTACTCCGGCTTGGGTGCCTCAGCATCTTTCTGACGCCAGAAGTCGAGCGTCGATGCCACGATCAAGCAGCATCATCACGGTCGCGTCATCCCTTCGCCCGGCTGCGACCCTCAACTGCATCGGCCCCTTGCAGAATGCAAGAATGTAGTTCGCAAAACGTTAGGACATCACCCCTTCGCCCAGGCGCGAAGCGCGGTCTCTTCGCGGTGCCTGTCGCGCCCGATTGGCCAGTCGCCATGGCTACTCGCCAAAGCCCTGACCTTTTCGCCCGTTTCGCCCGGCGTGCCCTGCCCTTTGACAAGTCGTTGTACTGCAAGCTGTAACAGGTGATCAGGCCGGTTGAGTTGCCCGTTCCGCCCGGCCTTGGCCGATGCAGCGTGGCTGGTAGACATGGGGTAGACACGAGGTAGCCATTTGACAATTCCTTTTTGCACAAGGGCTTAAGAGCAAATGGCCACCAGGGGGAGGGGGTATGGTAGCCATTTGGCTACCTCGGCGTGGGCTGGGGCGGTCGCGATGAAGCCGCGGCCGCGGGCGGGTGTCGTTGAGCCGGGTCGGCTGAGAAGTTACCCTTGCTCCCCCGATTTGGGACGCCCCGATTGTGCGAACGAACCGTCGGCCCAACCGTGAAGCCGCAGGCTGCTAGAATTGCCGTTCTCTGACCCCGGCGGGCGAGCGGCACCGAGCCGCGGCCTTTGCCGAAACCCGAAACCCGCAGCCCGCAACCCGCAACCCGCAACGCCGCTCCCGGACCCTGAAACGCGAAACGACCCGAATGAACATCCGTAACTTCTGCATCATTGCTCACATCGATCACGGCAAGAGCACCCTCGCTGACCGCATGCTCCAGCTCACCGGCGCGATGACCGATCGCGACGCCCGGGCCCAGACCCTTGACGACATGGACCTCGAACGCGAGCGCGGCATCACCATCAAGGCGTCAGCGGTGACGGTGACGTACGTGCCCAGGACCGGCAAGCATGCCGGCGAGACGTTCATGCTCAACTTCATCGACACGCCCGGTCACGTGGACTTCAACTACGAAGTGAGCCGGGCGCTGAAGGCGTGTGAAGGGGCGATTCTCGTCGTCGATGCGACGCAGGGCGTCGAGGCGCAGACGGTCGCCAATGCGTACCTGGCGATCGACGCGGGGCTGGAGATTATTCCGGTGCTGAACAAGGTCGACATGCAGGCGGCGCGGCCGGATGAGATCGCGATGGAAGTCGAACAGATTCTGGGCATGCCGGCCGAAGACTGCATGCACGTCTCCGCCAAGAGCGGCCTGGGCGTGCTCGATCTGCTCGATGCCGTGTGCGACAAGATTCCCGGCCCCACGGGCGACGCCAAGGCACCGACGCAGGCTCTCATCTTCGACAGCGAATACGACGATTACCGCGGCGTGATCACCTACGTGAGAATGATGAACGGCAAGCTCTCCGTCGGCGACAAGATCTACATGATGGGCACCGGGCGCACGGCGACGATCACGGAGCTGGGCAAGTTCGCCCCCAAGATGACGCTGCTGCCCAAGGGCACGGGCATCGCGGCGGGCGAGACGGGGTACATCGTCGCGGGGATCAAGACGCTCGGAGAAGTGAACATCGGCGACACGGTGACATTGGACCTGAACCGCGCAACCGAGGCGCTGGCGGGTTACAAGGAGCCGCAGCAGATGGTGTTCTGCGACTTCTACCCGGCAGGCGACACGCGGTTCGAGCAGCTTCGTGATGCGATCGAACGATTGCACCTCAACGACGCAGCCTTCACGTTCGCCCCGCAAAGTTCCGATGCACTGGGCTTCGGCTTCCGCTGCGGGTTTCTCGGCATGCTGCACATGGAGATCATCCAGGAGCGGCTGGAACGCGAGAGCGGCGTCGATGTCGTGCAGACCGCGCCGACGGTGACGTATGAAATCCAACTCACCGGTGCCAGCGGCGGCGAGGTGATGCAGATCACGAATCCCGCTGATTTGCCGGACATCACACGAGTGAATGAGATTCGCGAACCGATCATTCTGGCGGAGATCATCACGCCCAACGAAACCATCGGCGACATCATGAAGCTGTGCGAGACCCGCCGCGGCACCTACAAGAAGCAGCATTTCCTCTCCGACACCAGGCAGATTCTCGAATACGAACTGCCCTTGGCGGAGATTATTTATGACTTCTACGACAAGCTCAAGAGCATGACCCGCGGCTACGGCACGATGGATTATCACCTCATCGGCTTCCGCAAGGACAACCTCGTCAAGCTCGACATTCTCGTCAACGGCGAGAAGGTCGATGCACTGAGTTTGATCGTGCATCGTGACAAGGCGGAACAGCGCGGCCGCTACCTGCTGGTCCGCCTGAAGAAGGAGATCGATCGGCATATGTTCGAGATCGCCCTCCAGGCGGCGATCGGCGGGAAGATCATTGCGCGAGAAAGCATCAGCGCGATGCGAAAGAACGTGATCGCCAAATGCTACGGCGGCGACGTGAGCCGCAAGAGGAAGCTGCTGGAGAAACAGAAGGAAGGCAAGAAGCGCATGAAGCGGATGGGCAACGTGGACATTCCGCAGGAGGCGTTCATGTCGATTCTGGATCCGGGGGAGTGAGCGGGAGTCATCTCGCTCCGCGAGATGGAACACGAGGGAATACACAGCACGACGCGAACGAACGGTGAAGCATGTCTAACATTCAAATTCCCATTGATCACCAGAGCGTGCAGGCCTTCTGCCGAAAGTGGAGGGTGCGCGAGTTCTCATTGTTCGGCTCCGTTCTGCGAAAGGATTTTCATGACGGCAGCGATGTGGATGTGCTCGTGAGTTTTGAGGAAAACGCCCCGTGGAGCCTCTGGGAGTTGATCGAGATGCGGGACGAACTGGCGACGCTGTTCAACCGGCCCGTTGATCTGATCGAGAAAGAGGCAATCGAGAATCCGTTCCGCCGACATCGAATCCTCTCGACGTGCGAGGTGATTGTCGCGGCTTGATCCTGAGGAGCAAAAATGACATCCCATGATCCCATTCTGTCGCGTCGCGCGTTGATCAAATCAGGTATTGGTCTGGCGGCTGCCACCGCCTTCACCACTGCCTCATTCGCCAACGATGAAGCCAAAGACAAGTCCATCGCCTACTTCCTCGTCGGCGACACGCACTACCTCGCCGACAAGATGAACCCGGCGAAGATGGATGAAACCTCTTCGCTCGTCTGCGGTCGCCTGATCAACACGCTCAACCGCCTGCCCGGCAGCGAACTGCCAGAAACTCTCGGCGGCGGGAAGGTCGCCCAGCCGCGCGGCGTCATTCACGCAGGCGACCTGATCGACACCGGCGACAAAAACGGCGGCCCGCACCCGGCCATGCAGCAGACCGAATGGGACGCCTTCCAATCAGGCTTCGGACTCAACGGCGGCGACGGCAAACTGCGCTGGCCCGTCTTCGAAGTTCACGGCAACCACGACAGCCCCAGCGGAAAAGGCATCACCATCGACGGCATCATCGCCCGCAACAAGACCCGCAAGGGACTGGTCAACGTCAGCGACAACGGCCTGCACTTCGCCTGGAACTGGGGCGATCTGCACTGTGTCAACCTCGGCATCGTCGTCGGCTCCGATGCGAAGATTGATCGCAGGCGGCGCTACGCTCCGCTCGACAGTTTGCCGTTCCTGATCGATGACCTGAAGAAGAACATCGGCGACAGCGGCAAGCCCGTACTCATCACGCACCACATCGACGTGCTGCGCTACAACAAACCCTGCGACGCCAGCGCCCCGTTCGCCAGCCAGGAGTGGGACCCGTGCGATGTCGCCGCCTTCCACGCGGCCTTGAAGGGTTATCGCATCGCCGCGATCCAGTTCGGCCACACCCACGCGCGGAGCATCATCCACTGGAACGGAACGGGCAAAGCCGACCAGGGCATCAGCCTGATCAACACGGACAACGCCGGCCACTTCCACAGCAGGACGCAGGCGTTCTTCTATATGGAAGTCACCGCGACGCACCTGATCGCGCGGGAGTATCGCACGGCCGATGCGTGGGAGACCGGCGAGTGGAATCCGATGAGCTGGAAGTTGCCGATCGTGACGGCGTGAGCGGTGGAACACCGTCCCGGGAGGGCGGTGCCTGCGGCGAGCGGCGAGATAGCGACCTCCAAGCACCACCCTTCCGGGATGGTGCTCCAGCAGATCAGCACCACCCTGTCGGGATGGTGCTCCACCCGCATCACTTCACCGGCTGCGGGAAAATCTCCGCCTTCTTCTCTTTCACTTGCGGCCCCCAGATGCGGATGTTGTCCACCTTGCCGGTGTCGTCGAACGAACCAAACCCGATGAAGCCTTCGGTGAACGTCTTGTCCTGGGCCACCATGATCGGCTTGGTCATGTCATCGAAGTAAACCTTGATCGTGCCCGCTTTGGTGTCCCTTTCCAGGCGCACGTGATGCCACTTCTCCAGACCCCAGTCCACGCCTTTGGTCGTCTCCTTCGCGATGTTGGTGCGCGGCTTGTCGTTCACGATGAACACATTGTGCGCGTTGGGGTCCGCCACGGTCGCCATGTGAACGTAGTAGAACCTGGAGCGATCCGTCACGCCGAAGAACATGCACATGTCGCGGTGGCCGTACTCTTTGCCGGTCTGAACCATGTCGCATTCGAGGACGAAGTCGCCGAAGACCTTGCCGTCGATCAGGGCGATATTCAGCGGCGAGCGCACGACGTATTTGTACTTGCTCTGCTGATGGAGTTCGATGGCGCCGTTGTCGCCGTCCTTGCCTTCCTTCATGAAGCGCCAGGCGTTGGAGTCGGTCATGTGGAAGGACTTGAGCACATCCTTGTCCTCAAAATCCTGCGCGTAGAGCAGCTTGTAGCCATCAGGAATGTTCGGCTTCGCCGCCGCCTTGCCATCGGCGGCGATGACGAGCTTGTCGAACGAAGTGACCGCATCGGCCTTGGTCCACAGGCCGATGAGACCCGCGTCGGCGAACGTCGCGTCCTTCGCGCTCAGCAGCGACTTGCCGTTGAGCGAACACTCGATGGCCTCGCCCTTGTGTACGACGCGGAGCGTGTGCCACTGGTCAGGGTCGATCTCGATATCTTCCGTGGCGAGCTGCGATCGTTTGCCGTCGACGACCTTGTAGAGGCGGAAGTTGTCTTCCAGCGGGTTCATCCGCGCGACGTAATAGTTCTTCGCATCCTGGTATCGCCAGACGAGACCGCCGCCGGTGTCGATCTCGCCGGCAACGGACTTGAAGGCGACGGTCAGGTCGACATCGGCAAGCTTGGTTCCGTCGAGCACGCAGACGTTGAACGCGGGGCGCGGGGACTTGGTGCCGATCTGTCTCAGGACCAGCCGACCGGCCGGGGCGGAGCCGTCTTCGCTGATCTTCCACACGCTGCCTTGGCCTTCGCCCGTGAGGGCCGCGGTCCAGCCTTTGGGCGCGTTGCCGTCTTTCTGATCTTCGAAATCGATCACGCCTGCGCCGACGAGCGCAGACGACAGGAACAGCGCACTGATACAAACGACGAAAGACTTCATGGGACCTCCAAGCTGGCGTCTGGTGTAATCCGCTCACGCAATACGATCGATGTCCGGCACCTCGTAGCCCTTGCGGTACTCGCGGGTGAGCAGCTTGCTCGCGGCGGCGTTGTTCTTGAACGTCTCCGCCTTGCCGTCCATCTCCAGCCAGGGCCCAAGCGTCATCGTCTTGCCCTTGATGTCGATGCCGTTCTTGCCCAGGTGATCCGCCATGCGCTCGTAGGAATCGGTGTATTCCGGAGAGCCCTTGACGTAATCCTTGATCTGGTCGGCGGTCATCTTCGTGCCCAGGCGATGGGCGATGTTGCCCGTGTGGCACAGGGCCGAAGACAGGTGACCCTCTTCGATGTCGGCGTTGAGGTCTTCGCGTTTGCGCGAGCGGACGCAATCGACGAAGTTGCCCACGTGAGCCGTCATCGGATCGCCTTCGCGCCAGCCCTTGATGGTCTTGCCGTCCTTGTCGACAGCGGAGGCACTGTAGTAGTTGGGGATGACCACGTGTCCGCCTTCGCACTGGACGATGACGCCGACGCCCGAGCCGCGGTAGCTGTCCATCCCCTTCTTCCAGTCGAGGCCTTCCTTGGGCAGGCCGCGCACTTCGAAGATGAGCGGAGCCTTCTCGTAGGCGTGGAAGGCGACCTGGGTGTTGGGCGTGTCACCGGCGTCGTCGTAGCCGAGGCGACCGCCGATGGACATGATGCGCGGGCTGAGCGCCTGCTCACCGAGGAACCAGCGGGCGATGTCCATCTGGTGGATGCCCTGGTTACCGATGTCGCCCGAACCGGTGTTGTAATCCCAGTGCCAGTCGTAGTGCAGCTTGGGGCGGAAGAGATCACGCTTCTCCGCCGGTCCGCACCACAGGTCGTAATCGATGTGGTCGGGAATGACCAGCGGCTTGTCGAGCTTGCCGATGCCCTGCCGGGGCTTGTAGCAGGTGCCCACGGCATAAAGAATCTTGCCGAGCTCGCCATCCTGCACGAACTTCACCGCCTCGCCGATGCCGCGCCGGCTGGAGCGCGACTGCGTGCCGGTCTGACAGATCTTCTTGTACTTGCGGGCCGCCTTCACCGCCTGCCGGCCTTCCCAGACGTTGTGGCTGACCGGCTTCTCGCAGTACACATCCTTGCCCGCCTGCATCGCCCAGATCGCCATCAGCGAGTGCCAGTGGTTGGGCGTCGCGATGGAAATGATGTTGAAGCTCGGGTCATCCAGCAGCTTGCGGATGTCCTGCTCGCCTTTGCATTCCTTCTTGAACTTGCTCTCGACGTTCTTGACAGTGCGGTTGAGCACGTTCACATCCGCATCGCAGATGCCCGCGACGGTCACGCCGCTCTGACGCCCGAGGCCGTCGATGTGAGCACCGCCGCGACTGTTGACGCCGACGACCGCAGCCCGAAGCTCATCGTTGGCGCCGAGCACGTTGCGGGTGATGGTGGAAGGAATGGTCAGGGCGGCGGCCGTGAGAACCGAACCCTTCACGAAGACACGACGGGAAAGCTTGCGAGCCATGGTTTCCTCTCTTTAAGCATGGTGAACTGGAACCCGTTCAGTATACGGATTGTCCGGCGGGTTCGGCAGGTTAGCTGCAAATACCGGTAGGATTGATGGAACGTGAAGAGTAAACCACCCCAAAGCCCACCCACTCCCGTGGGTGGGTACCTCACGCGAACACCACTTCGAGGACTCCCCCAATGCCGCACGTCCCCATACCGCCGCCTCCGCCCTTCACCCGCCGGCATTTCCTCGCCAGCGCCGCCGCCCTCGCCGCCGCGGCCATCACCCACCCCGCCCGCGCGGCTGACGCACCAACCTTCTCGCTCGCCACCTTCAAGGCTGATGTCACCCCGCCGCTGGGCCACGCGCTCATGGGCGGCGGCATCGCCCCGGCCGCGAAGGTGATTGATCCCCTCGAAGCCCGCGGATTCATCCTGCTCAGCACCGATGCCGCGATGAAACCCATCGTCGTCGTCGCCATCGACTGGTGTGAGATTCGCAACGATGCCTACGAACGCTGGCGCGAAGTGCTGGCGGAGGCGACAGGCACGGACAAACAACATGTGCTCGTCATGGCGATTCATCAGCATGATGCGCCGATAGCCGACCTCACCGCGCAAAGGATGCTCGAAGAAGCGAAGGCACGCGGTTCGATCTGTGACTTGAAGTTTCACGAGGAAGCGGTCCAGCGCGTGGCCAAGGCGGCGAAGGAATCGCTGCGCTCGCCGCGACGGATTACGCACCTCGGCACGGGGCAGGCTGAGGTGAAGGAGATCGCCTCCAACCGGCGCTACCTCGATGATGATGGCAAGCCGCGTTACGACCGCTTCAGCGCGACGCGCGACGCTTCCATCCGCGCCAGGCCCGAAGGCGACGTCGACCCCTTCCTCAAAACGCTCAGCTTCTTCGATGGCGATAAACCCGTGCTCGCCCTTTCCGCCTACGCCACGCATCCGATGAGTTACTACGGTCGCGGCGGCATCAGCGGTGACTTCGTCGGCATGGCACGAAGCCAGCGCGAGAAGGATGAACCCGGCGTGTTTCAGATGTATGTCTCCGGTTGCAGCGGCAACGTCACGGCCGGCAAGTACAACGATGGCTCAACGGAGAACCGCGCGGTGCTTGCGGACAAGCTGCACGATGCGATGAAGCGAGCCGCGGAAGCGACGAAGCGCTCGCCGCTGACGCAGGTGAAACTGCGCCTCACGCCGATGAAGCTCAAGCCGCGCGAAGGTGAAGGCTTCAGCACCGAGCATCTTCAGAATCGCTTGAAGCATGACCGCACACCTTTTGGGCAATGCCTCGCGGCCCTGGGCCTGAGCTGGCGCATGCATGCGGAGAAAGAAAGCCACGCGATCGATGTGCCCGCGATCGACTTCGGTGCCGCGTGCTTCCTGCTCATGCCCGCTGAGTCATACGTCGAGTTCCAACTCGCCGCCCAGAAGCTGCGGCCGAAGGATTTTGTGCTGGTCGCGGGCTACGGCGAGTGCGGGCCGGGCTACATCCCGATCGAGCGCGCCTGGCGCGAGAACGACGGCAATCTGAGCGACTGGTGCTGGGTCGCGCCGGGGGCGGAGAAGGTGATGATGGAGGCGATGGAGAAGGTGCTGAAGCAGGTGAGCGCCAAAGCCCAGGGATAGCTATCCCTGGGCTTTGGCGTCGTACGTTTGATGTAACATTACTTGGAGGGAACCAGCACCTCAATCTCCTTGAACATCACTTCCATCTCCTGCCCGCCATGCATTTGCAGCGCCAGAAAACCTTCGCGTCGACCCTTCTCATCATTCATCAGTTCCGCCGTCTTAAAGCCGTTGACATGCACGACGATGCGCGTGCCGTGGGCGCTGACCGTCATCTCGTTCCACTCGCCGACCTTCCACCACTTCTTCACATCCTCCGGCTTGGGCTGCGAGACCCACGCGCGACCGTTCGTCTCGTACAGCCCGCCCACATCGTTGTTCGCATCCAGCTCCGCCTGAAAGCCCGCGACGTTGACGCCGCCCTTGAGCTTGTCGACGCGGTAGTAAACGCCGCTGTTGCCTTTCAAGATCTTCGCCTGCAATCGCAGCGTGAAGTCCTTGACCTTTTCCTTGTGGATGAACATGCCGTGGTTCTTCTCGCTGACGGCGCTGGTGCCGTGCAGGTAGTTGCCGGCCTTGTCTTCGACGATCTCCCACTTGCCGCCGGTCATGGTTTCCCAGCCTTCGAATGTCTTGCCGTCCCAGATCGGTTTCCAGACGTGCTGGCCCAGGTCCTTGATGCGCAGGTTGCGGTACATGACGGTGAGCGTGTCTTCGCGTTTGCCGACGCCGTGGACCTGAAGGCCGATGAATCCGGTCTGCGTCATGGAGTCGACCAGGTCGGCCGCGGGCACGCCGTTGAGGAACGTCTTGATGGAATCACCGACCGCCTCGACGCGAATCTTGTTCCACGCCCCCGGCTTGAACGCCTTCCGCGCCGGCTCGTTATTCGTCAGATCATTCAGCCAGCCGCGCCGGCTCTCATCGTAAATCCCCGCGGTCCACATGCGGTTTCGCTTCACATCCGGATCGATCTCGACCTGATACCCATGCACCACGCCGTTCTTGAAAGTGGGAATCGAGTTGCTGCGAATCTGCACGCCGCAGTTGAGGGCCTCATCCACCTTGAATTCGTACTCAAGGATGAAGTCGCCGTAGTTGCGATCGGTGCACATGAAGCTGTTGGGCGTGTTGGGCACGCTCTTGCCGACGATGGTGGGGACGCCTTCGATGGTTTCGATCGTGTACTTCGCCTTGCCGCCGCGCTGGGTGAAGCCGTCGAAGTTCTTGCCGTTGAAGAGGGGTTTGAAGTCGGCGTCATCGGCGGCGTGAGCGGCGCCGGGGGCTGCGCCAAGGATGAGACAGAGGATGGCGGAGAATGTTACGTGTCGCATGGTTGATGTCTTTCAAGAGTCCGAGTGTCACGGTGATGGTCGTTGCTACGCCGCAAGCGGCGAAACCTACTTCGCCCAGGCTTCAAATTGCTCGGCGATTCTTCCTTCCTTCACGTCGCCCTTGTGGAACAGGAAGCGATACTTGAATGTCACCTTCTCGCCTTTCTTGATGACCATGTCGCCCGCGCCTTTGCCCTTCTTCTCAAAATCGTTGATGCCGAACGGGTTGGCGGCAATCAGGCCATATTCGCGGGCATGCCAGTGCGTCGGGTAGCGCGGGTTCTTCGGGTGATCCATGATCGCCACGCCCACGGTGCTGCCTTCGATCGGTGCCCAGTAGTCGACCCACTTGGCGCGCTTGCCCCAGAGAGCCGTGCCCTCGGCACCTTCGCTGTTGACCGCCTGGCCCTTGGCGACGGTGCCCTTGAGCCGCAAGGCCGGGTTGGTGCGGATGCCCATCGAGCCTTCCTTGGTGTCACCGAAGACGACATCACCATGCGAAGCCTTGAGCGTGACTTCGTAATCGATCGCACGATCGCCATTGATGAACAGGTGAAACGTGATGGTCTGATCATCGGTCAGGACGACCTTACCGTCAGGCCCGCGCCACTCGTGGGCGCTCTTCACGACAGCGAAGCCCGCGCGGTCGCTCACGGGGCTGACCGTGGCCTCGGGCTTGCCCACGGCAACGATCTTGCCCTTGCTTTCCCCGACCGCCCAGAAGTCGATGCCGTTGACAGCACCGTGGGTGTACCAGAGTGAGGTGTGGTGCGGATGGTCCTTCGCTTCGCCCTCAGCAGCCTCCTTGATCGGCCAGTTGCGCACCATGTTCACACCGGTGGGCCCGATGATCGGATACAGAATCGGCTTGGTCTGCCCTTCGCCGTGGAACTCCGTGAAGACCTTGCCGCCAAACAGCACGGTGACGCGCTGGCCTTCGGTCTTGACCTGCACGGGACCATCCGCGGCGCCAGCGGTCCCGGCAGTCGCGGCGACGAACAGAACGACGACGAGTGAAACAGCGATGGATCGCATGGGAACTCCTCTTCAGTTGAACCTTTGAGTGAAACTACCTTCGCCTCCCTGCGAAAGTTCGATCCATGCTACAGGTGCATGGGAGGATCATCAATGCTTGCCGCAGCGGGCGCGACGGTTAGCCGACCGATAAACAAACATTCGCGGATAATCAGCCGAAACAGTCGCGGCAGGAACTACAATGCTATCCACACCCCTTCAAACCCCGCTTCGAGGACTGCCTGTGCGTTTTTCCATGATTCGATTGCTGACTTTGACCCTGCTGCTGCCCGCGGCGTTCGCGCAGGCTGCGGATATTGACTTCGCGCGCGACATTCAGCCACTTTTCACCAAACACTGCGTCTCCTGTCACGGTCCGGACAAGCAGAAAGGCGGCCTGCGCCTCGACACGAAAAAGTCCGCGATGCACGGCGGCGACAGCGGCCCGGTCATCCTCGCGAAGAAGGCCGGCGACAGCGAACTGCTCAAACGCGTCCGCGGCGATGAACCCGATGACATCATGCCGCCCAAAGGCGATCCGCTCTCCAAAGAGCAAGTCGCCCTCATCGCGCGATGGATCGAAAGCGGCGCGGTCTGGCCTGATGCGGTTGCGGGCGGCACCGGGCGGCGCACGAGCGATCACTGGTCGTTTCAGCCGATCCGCAAGCCCGCGCTGCCGCAGGTGAAGGATACGAGTTGGCCTCGCAATGCGATTGATCACTTCATCCTCGCGAAGCTGGAAGCCAGCGGGTTGAAACCTTCGAAGGAGGCGAATCCTTACACGCTGATCCGTCGCCTCTATCTCGATCTCACCGGCTTGCTGCCCACGCCGGAGGAAGCGGAAGCGTTTGCGAAAGACAAGTCGCCTGATGCGTACGACAAACTCGTCGATCGCATTCTCGCATCACCGCACTACGGCGAACGTTGGGGCCGGCACTGGCTCGATCAGGCCCGCTATGCCGACAGCAACGGCTACTCCGTCGATAGCGCGCGCACCATGTGGCCCTACCGCGACTGGGTGATCGATGCGCTCAACAAGGACATGCCCTTCGATCAGTTCACGATCCTTCAACTCGCGGGCGATCTGGTGGAAGAAGGAGACAGGGGACAGGAGACAGGAGTCAGGGGACAGGGGACAGGGGACAGGAAACAGGAAACAAACAGAAGCGAAAGCCCACCCACTCCCGTGGGTGGGACCCGCTGGGTATCACAATCTCCCACCGACCGCCTCATCGCCACCGCCTTCCACCGCAACACGCTCATCAACCAGGAAGGCGGCGTCAAGGGCGATCAGTTCCGCGTCGAAGCCACCTACGACCGCGTCGCGACCACCGGCCAGGTGTGGCTGGGCCTGACCATCGCCTGCGCCCAGTGCCACACCCACAAATTCGACCCCATCACCCAGAAGGAATACTACGAGTTTTACGCCTTCTTCAACCAATGCGCGGATGAGAACAACACGGGCCCGACCGTCTCGCTTCCCCTTTCGCCGCAGGTGAAAGAGCGCATCGCATTCATCGAAGGTCAGGTTGCCGCACTTGAAAAGAGGCTGGGCGAACACGATGCTCAGTCCGCCGCAAGACAGGCCGCGTGGGAGAAGGCACTGACCCGCGCGACGGTGTCGAAGGCCGCGGTGAAGTGGCAGGCGCTGGACATCAAGTCACTCGTCTCCGAAGGCGGCGCGACACTCAAGCAGCTCGATGACAAGTCGATCCTCGTCACAGGCAAGCGGCCGGCGAATGATGAGTTTACGGTCGTCGCGGAGATCGACTTGCCAGCAGTCACGGCCGCGCGCCTGGAAGTACTCACGCACGACAGCCTTCCGCAGAACGGTCCGGGTACGGCAAGCAACGGCAACTTCGTGCTCACCGGCTTCCTGATACAGACGGGCGAACAGCCGGCGTTCTGGCGCGATGCCTTCGCCACGCATGCGCAGCCCAGCTTCCCGATCGAGCACGCCATCGACCGCGATTCAAAGACCGGCTGGGCGATCAACATCGGCAAGGACACGCCGCCCGGTGTGAAGATGAACGACAACCACGAAGCCTACTTCTTCACCAATGAACCCCTGAAGATCGAACGCGATTCACCGCTGACTTTCACACTCAAGTTCGAACTCAACGCCAACTACCATATCGGCCGGTTCCGCCTCAGCGTCACCCATGACAAGGACGTTGAGCTGACCGTCAAGGCGAAAGACGGCCTGACGCCTGACCTGCGCAGCGCGTTGAACACACTGGAAGCGAAACGATCGGCTGCGCAGAAGAAACTGCTCGCCGACGCCTTCGCCGCGCAGGATGCAGAGCGCGAGCCGCTGACGAAGGAGATCACCGCGCTTCAGAAGGAACTGGCGGGCGTTCGCAAGAGCACGACGTCGGTCATGGTGTATCGCGATCTGCCCAAGCCGCGCACGAGTTTCGTGCACATTCGAGGGGATTTTCTCAGGCTCGGGCCGGAGGTGACGCCGGCGGTGCCGGAGGTGTTGCCGGAAATCGGAAGGAACGGAGGGACGGAGGGACGAAGGGACGAAGGGAAGGCCGACCCGCAATCCACAATCCGCAATCCGCAATCACTTCCGAATCGCCTCGATCTGGCGCGCTGGCTGGTGGATGAACGCAATCCACTGACGGCTCGCGTGACGATGAATCGTGCGTGGATGAGATACTTCCCCAAGGGACTGGTGGAGACCGAAGAAGACTTCGGCACGCAGGGCACGCCGCCGACGCATCCGCAGTTGCTGGACTGGCTGGCGTGGACGTTTGTGCATGGCGAGGGCCAAGGGGAAAGGGCCAAGGGCCAAGGGAAGGATATCAATCCGTCATCCGCAATCCGCAATTCGCAATCGCCCTGGTCCCTCAAGGCGATGCATCGCCTGATCGTCACCAGCGCGACGTACCGACAGTCATCGGTCGCCCGCGCGGACCTGATGGCGGTGGATCCATTCAACAAGCTGTTAGGCCGGCAATCGCGCCTGCGCGTGGATGCGGAGATCGTGCGTGACATCGCGCTGGCGGCTGGAGGCTTGCTGTCATCGAAGGTCGGCGGGCCCAGCGTGTATCCGCCGCAGCCGCAGGGTGTGTACGACTTCACGCAGAACCGCCAGGCATGGAACGAGAGCAAAGGCGAGGACCGCTATCGCCGAGGGATGTACACCTTCTTTTTCCGCAGCGCGCCGTATCCGATGCTGACGACGTTTGATGTGCCGAACATGAACGCGGCCTGCACCTCGCGCGTGCGCAGCAACACACCGTTGCAGGCGCTGTCGGTGGCGAACGATGAGGCGATGATCGAGTGTGCGCAAGCCCTGGCGCTGCGCGTGCTTGGAGCCCCGCCCGGAAGGGCGCGGGCTGACGGACAATCGGATAAAGCCGCGACTGATAGCGAGAGAGTCGTCCACCTGTTCCGCCTCTGCCTCACCCGCCCGCCGCAACAAGCTGAATTGCAACGCCTCACTGCGTATCTGAAACTCGCGCGTGAAAAGTTCTCCGCTGATGCCGCCGCCGCCAAAGCCATCGCCCCGGCGAATCGCCCCAAGGACGTGACCGAACCCGAAGCCGCCGCGTGGACCGCCTTGGCCCGCGCGGTCATGAACCTGGACGAATTCATCACCCGCGAATGACGTTTAACCGTCGCACCGCAGGTGCACCCGCCGCGACGCACCACGTAGAAAGCCGCCCATGCAATTACCCGATACACCCCATCCCCTCGCCTCCAACCGCCGGCACTTCTTCCAGCAGTGCGGCGTCGGTCTCGGTTCCATTGCCCTCGCGTCGCTGCTCCAACGTGACGTGCAGGCCGCCGATGCGAAGCCGCAAGCGGCTCATCCGATGTCGCCGAAGTCAGGCCATTTCAAGGCGAAGGCGAAGAACATCATCTTCCTCTTCATGGCCGGCGGGCCTTCGCAGCTCGAGCTCTTCGAGAACAAGCCGAAGCTGAAGGAGTTCGACGGTAAGGTGCCGCCGAAGGAGTTCATGGAAGGTCGCCGGTTCGCGTTCCTGAAAAATGACGTAAAGCTGCTGGGCACGCGACGCGAGTTCTCCCGGCACGGCAAGAGCGGCGTCGAGCTCTCCGATCTGCTCCCCTACCACCGCGAGATTGTCGATGATGTCTGCTTCATCCGCGGGCTGCACACGGATGTCTTCAACCACGGCCCCGCGAAAATCTTCATGAACACCGGCGCGCCGCAGCCCGGCCGACCATCGATGGGAAGCTGGGTCACCTACGGCATCGGCTCGCAGTCGCAGAACCTGCCGGGTTTTGTCGTCCTGCAATCAGGCCCGCGCGGGCCGCGCGCGGGGGCTTCGCTGTGGTCCAGCGGTTTCCTGCCCACGACGTACCAGGGCGTTCCCTTCCGCGGCAAGGGCGATCCGATTCTGAATCTCACCAGCCCCAAGGGATTTGATGATGCGAAGCAGCGCGACTTTTTCGATGTGGTCGGCGATCTGAACCGGATGCGGCTCGATGCCACGGCTGATCCTGAAATCGCCACGCGCATCGCGGCCTACGAGATGGCGTATCGCATGCAGTCGAGCGCGCCCGAGCTGATGGATATCGCCAAGGAAAAGCCGGAGACGCTCGAAGCCTACGGAGCCGTGCCGGGCCAGGCGTCGTTCGCCAACAACTGCCTGCTCGCGCGAAGGCTCATCGAGCGCGGCGTGCGCTTCGTGCAGCTCTATCACACCAACTGGGATCATCACGGCGGCCCCGGCGAGACGCTGGAGAAAGATCTGGTCTACACCGCCAAGGCGGTCGATCAGGCGTCGGCGGCGCTGGTGAAGGATTTGAGGGAACGCGGACTGCTCGAGGACACGCTGGTGATCTGGGGCGGCGAGTTCGGGCGCACGCCGATGGGTGAGCCGCGGGCTTCGACCGGGCGCGACCATCACATCGATGCCTTCACCATGTGGATGGCCGGCGCGGGCGTGAAGAAAGGTTTCAGCTTCGGCAAGACGGATGAGCTGGGTTTCGATGCCGTCGAAGGAAAGGTGCATGTCCACGATCTTCACGCGACGATCCTGCACCTGCTCGGCCTCGAACACACGAAGCTGACGTTCCGCTTCCAGGGCCGCGACTTCCGACTGACGGATGTACATGGCAACGTGATCCGCGAGATTCTCACCTGACGCGATTGAGTAGCGCATGCAACCTTCACCGCAGGACACCGGTCTGGACTGCCCGTGGTGCGGCTACAACCTCACAGCCATCACCACCAACCGCTGCCCTGAGTGCGGCAAGCGATTCGTCCTCGCCAAGCCGCGGGTGCGCGAAGTGACGAAGCATCGCTCCTTTCACCTGGCCGTCGAGGTAAGCATGATCTGCCCCGGCTGCGGCGAACCGGCGGGCGGGTTCATGCCCAGGCAATGCACGCGATGCGGCCGGCGGTTCACGCTGCGCGAACGGCTGTTCGGCACGCGCCGCGCCGAGGGCGACGATGATGCCCCGCCGCCGACCACCCCAGTGCCGCCGACCGGTTCCTGACGGATGTCAGTTTTTGTTATTTCCTGTTATCAGGCCTATCATGGTGTACCCACGAGGAGTTAACCCATGAATGTCTCACTCACCAAGGAACACGAGCGCTTCATCAACAAGAAGGTGAAATCCGGGCGCTACCAGACCGCCAGCGAAGTGGTTCGCGAGGCGCTGCGGCTGCTTCAGGATCACGAGACGCTGCGCGAGATTCGGCTGAAAGAACTGAAGAAGGAGATTCAGAAGGGAATCGATTCGCTGGAGCGCGGGGAGGGGATTCCACTCACACGCGAACTGATCAACGATGTCATGCGCCGAGGCCGCGCGCGACTCGCGCGTAAACAACAGGCTCAGCGGAGGAAATCCGCATGATCGATCCGATCATTTCGCCCGAGGCTTTTGCCGATCTTGATGACATCTGGGAGCACATCGCCAAGCACAACCCTCAAGCCGCCGATCGCTGGATCGAGGAACTGCTCGCCAAGTGCAATTCGCTCGTCGAGTGGCCGCGCTCAGGCCGCGCCCGCCCCGAATTGACCAAGGGACTGCGAAGCTATCCCCACGGCGACTATCTCATCTTCTACAAGCCGCAAAAGGATACGGTGTTCATCGCTCGGATCGTCCACGGCGCGAGGAATCTGGATGGCTTGTTTGCATAATTGCAGCGGATGCATTCACGCATCCCCTCAATCCACCGCATCATAAATCAGCACTCTGTTCCAGAACGTCCCGCAGTCCTTGCGGAAGGCGTCGTGGATCGGGTGTTCCTGATAGAGATCGTGGCCGGCCTTGTCATCGAAGGCGACGACGAGGGCGTATGAATAGCTGCGATCGATCACCGGCCGATCCGTCGAGGCAGGCTTGCCGACAAAACCGAACTTCACCGAAGGAATCGTGGTGAGGGCTTTCATGCCTTTCATCAGCGTTTCCATCTGCGGCGGCGTCAGGTCGGGCTTGACCCAGAAGTAGACGTTGTGAACAAACATGCGAGTCTCCTGTCGCGCGGCGACGAATGTGTGAGGGTAAGAAGAATGCGAGGAAGAGCAGCGATGCGTGAGCCGGGCAGCATCACAATCGCCGTCTCCAGATGTTGTACTTAAGGATGCACCAGATAGCGCGGACGCCGTCCTTCCAGCCGATCTTCTTGCCTTCTTCATACGTTCGCCCGGCGTAGGAGACGCCGACTTCAAACACCCGGCATTTCAGGCGCGCGACTTTGGCGGTGATCTCCGGCTCGAACCCGAAGCGATTCTCTTCTATGTGAATCTGCTGAATGATCTCCCGGCGAAAAACCTTGTAACACACTTCCATATCCGTCAGGTTCAGATTGGTGAACATGTTGGAGAGCAGTGTGAGGAATTTGTTGCCGACGGAATGCCAGAAGTAGAGCACACGGTGCGAGTCGCCGCCGACGAAGCGCGAGCCGAACACCACATCCGCGTTGCCGCGATGGATGGGCTCGATCAGGCGCGGGTATTCGCGCGGGTCATATTCGAGATCCGCATCCTGAATTACCACGACATCGCCCGTCACGTTGGCGAAGCCCGTGCGAAGGGCAGCGCCCTTGCCCTGGTTCACTTCGTGATGAAAGACGCGGACGTTGTCGTAATCCGCCGCGATCTTCGCCAGGCTGCCGGCCGTGTCATCCGTCGACTTGTCGTTGACGATGACGATTTCCTTTTCGATCTCGACTGCCTGCACCCGGAGGACGATCTCGAAGATTTTTTCCTCTTCGTTGAACACAGTGATGACAACCGACAGTTTCACGGGCAATCACCTCTTGATCGAGAAGACAAAGGCCGGGCCGGCGCCGCGATGGCTGCCTTCGCTTCGAACGGCGACAGCATAGCCTCATTTCAAACCCTGTCACATCACGCTCACCACACAATCGCCCCGCGCGCGATCCTGCCTTTCAACATGTCGTCGTAGGCTTCGTTGATCCGCGACAGGGGATAGCGCGCGGTGATGAGCTGATCGATAGGCAGGTCGCCGCGGCGGTGCCAGTCAATATAGAGAGGGAAATCGCGGTCGGGGTCGGCTGAGCCGTAGTACGAACCCATGACGGTGATCTCCCGCCGGGTGAGGATCGCGCCGGGCAGATTGGTGCTGCTGCCCATCGGCGAAAGGCCGGCGAGTACGACGGTGCCTCCCGCGCGGACTGAGCCGAGCGATTGCTCCTGCACCGCGGGCAGACCGACCGCTTCGAAGGCGTAGTCGACGCCGAGGCCGCGGGTGTCCGCCTTGATCTGATCGTTGACGATGCCGCCGTCGCCGCCTGCTTTGATGCAGTGCGTCGCGCCGAACCTGCGGGCCATGGCAAGGCGTGACTCTTCAGGATCGATCGCGATGATCGTCGTTGCCCCAGCCAGCCGCGCGCCCATGACGATGCACAGGCCCACGCCACCGACGCCGAAGACCGCGACGCTTGCCCCAGCGGGAACCTTCGCCGTGCGCACCACCGCGCCGACGCCGGTCGTCACCGCACAGCCCACCAGCGCCCCCACCGCGGGATCGACATCATCACTCACCGCAATGCACGACGATTCATGAACGACCGCGTGATCCGCAAAACAGGCGACGGAGCAGAAGTGATACACCGGCGTGCCATCAACCAGCGCGAGGCGAGGCGAACCATCCATCATGACGCCTGCCCAACGCTTCGCGGTGAAGGCGGGGCAAAGGCATTTGCGGTCGTGCGTGCAGTGATAACAAGTGCCGCAGTGCGGAGCCCAGCAGAGGATCACGCGCTGGCCTTTGCGCACGCGCGTCACGGACTCGCCCACCGCTTCGACGATGCCCGCGCCTTCGTGACCGGCGACCACAGGCAGCGGCATCTTCGAATCACCCGTGGCCACGTGCCAGTCGCTGTGACAGACGCCGGCCGCCTCCATGCGCACCAGCACTTCGCCCGCGCCAGGCGGCGCGAGCTCCACGGATTCAACTTGAAACGGCGTGCGGGTCTGATGCAGCACCGCGGCAGTCACTCGCATGCGAAGCCTCCTGTCACGCGGCAAGTGTAACGCCCGTCCCATAATCACGCGCGGCTCGTCAGCATGAGATGCGGCGAGAATCAGAGTCCGCGCGAACACCACCGAATCGAGCGATCATATCGGCCGATGAACACTGCATGGCGGGAAAGTTCATCCCTGCGCGAAGAGCGATGGCCGACGGGACCGCGGTGCCGCCGCGCGGTCCGCATCCGTCAATCGTCAAACCCGCACTCGCCGCCAAGGCCGCCGTGCCCGATAAGAACGCAACTCCCGCGCTCGCGGAGTGTTCAACATCCTCAGCCTCTGCCACCACCGCAGAACCCGCCGCTCCCGCCGCGCAATGGGACGATGCCCCCCTGCCCACCAAAATCCGCCTGCTCGTATTCCTCGCGGCCGTCGGCGGCGTCGGCGCGGGCTATCTCGAATCGCATCTGCATCATCGCATCTGGCCCCTGCTCCTGGTCCTCGCTCTCATTCTCTATCCCCTGCTCGTGCTCGCCCAGCGCTGGGTCTGCACGCCGGTCGAGCGTCTGCTCAAGCTCATCTCGCGAACGCTCACCAGCGATCGCCCCATGCAGTTGGATGAGATCATCGCCCAGCGAAGTGATGAAGTCGGCAAGCTCGCCCGCGCCCTGCACGAATTTGCGACTCAGGCCGTGCGCGAACGATACGAAGCCCGCCAGCTTCGCCGCACGCTCGACGACCGCATCGAAACCGCCACCAAACAGGCCACGCGCAATCTCAAAGACCTCGCCATGCGCGACGCGCTGACGGAGCTGGGCAATCGCCGGTTCCTCGAAGAGAATCTCACGCCCCTGTTCGAATCCTGTCGCGACGCGGGCAGCGATCTCGTCTGCCTGGCGATCGACCTGGATCACTTTAAGAAGATCAACGACACACTCGGCCACGCGGTGGGCGACGAGCTTCTCAAATTCCTGGGTTCACTCATCCGCGGCCTCATCCGTCACGAAGACTACGCCATCCGCCTCGGCGGCGACGAGTTTATCGTGCTCATCCCCGCCTGCGCGCCCGACCGCGCCCAGCACCTCGCGGAACAGATGCTCGCGCTCTTCAGGCAGCAGGTGAAGCTCGTCATCAAAGGCGATCTGAAGCCGGACCTAAGCATCGGCGTCGCCTCCATGATCCGCGAGCGCGCGAAGGACGGCGAAGCCCTGCTCCAGGCCGCGGACCGCCGACTCTACCAGGCCAAGCGCGCCGGCAAAGGCCAAGTGGTCGGCGTGTGATTCGTATTCATCTCACTTCCAGTAGTCGCCTCGCTCCGCGAGATGGAACCCATGCGAATACGCAGCACGAAGAGACACTTTAGCATTTCATTCGTTCCCGCCGCCCCAGCCGCCAGCGATAGTCGATCGGCGCGACCTGCGTTGCCAACTCGAGCGCCAGATCATTTTGATGCAAGTCTTCAAAGTACGTCCAACGCGCGGCCTCAACAGCCACAGGCGCTTCGCGCCACTGTGACTCCTCACGAAACACTTCCGCCACGCGCAGCCAGCGCGTATCCTTTAAAACGGACAAGCCCAGCGGCCGATACTTCAACACCGTCCTCGCCTCGCTGATGTCCGCAAAACAGGTGTCCTCTACCGGCGGGTAGTCACTCACCGAACGCACGCGCAGCATGGCATCACCCTTCCCGCCGCGCGTGCCTGTGATGCCGATGGCTTCGACACCATCGTGCGATGTAATGTCGATGCTCGCGCGGTTGAAGTGAAAGTCAGTCGCCAGGTTGCCGCCGCGACACACAGTGCCGCTGTCCACATCGCTGCGCAGGAAGTACAACCCCTGCATGTCTTTCCCCGCCGCGGTTTTCGCCGTGATGTACAGGCGATAGGCCACGTGGTGGTAGCTGAGTCCGCAGCAGCGCGGCAGGCCCGTCGGCCGCATCTTCTCCACACGGCACACCACCACATTCCAGAACGCCCAGGGCCCGCGCGTCATCAGTTCCAATCCGACCGGCAAAAGCGAACGCACCGACTCCGCAGGCGTGCGGTACGCCAGCAGCAGGCAGCGCGACAGGCTGCCGACCATGTTGAACTTCATCACACGCCTCCGATCATCAGCAGGAAGGTGAGAATCAGCGCGAACGGCAGGTTCAACGCCATCAGCCAGAGCGTGATGCCCCGGCCCAGCGAGACGCCAAGCTCGCGCGCTCGATGCACGAACACGATTCCCATCAGGACATCCGCGGCAAGCAGCGTCATGATCTGTACTGCCGCGTGAAACAGAACGGAATCGACGGCAAGGAGATACACGTTGAGCATCAGGCCCATCATTTTCACGCCCATGCCCCAAGCGATCGCGATGAGGCTGGCATCCATCCAGTTGAGCACGCGCGAGCCGGGCGACTCCGAAGGCAGGCGGCCCGATACGCCCAGGAGCACGCAGCCGAAGATCAGCCAAGACGAACCGGCCGCGATCCCGACCACCGCAGCTCGATGATAGAGCACAGCGGGAAACAGCCACCCGTAGAACAGGGCATACATCGTCGAACCGGCGAAGGCGAGCGCGATGAGCGCGCCGCGCTTGATCGGCGCAAGCGGTCTGATGGGATACTCAGGTGCGTCGCTCGCGGCCGGGTTCATGGCAGTTCCTCGTTTCAACAGAAGGTTGGAGCACCATCCCGGCAGGGTGGTGCCTGCCTGCGCCCACGCCGCCTTCAAGCACCGCCCTGCCGGGACGGTGCTCCATTTCATTGCTTCTCACACGCTCGCGAACTGCTGCGCCAGAGCCGCGCCGTACACAAGCGTGAAGTACGCCCACATCAGGCTGAAGGCGATGTGAATGAACGTCTCCATTCGCCTGCCGCGCCACAGGCGCGAGTCATACACGAACCACTGAATGATCAGCCGGCTGCCCCAGAAAACAACGAGGCCGGCGAGCACGACTTGCGCGAGCGGCCCCGGCGCGAGCAGCGCTTCGCCATAAAACAGCGAGATCGCGGCGAACCACGCGATGGTCAGCATGATGAAGAAGCTGTGAACGATGAAGACCTGACGCGTGAGCAGTTCCAGTCGCTGAATCTCCGCCTTCCAGCCGTAGCGTTTCCAGACGACGACGTTCATCGCCAGCAGCACGAGCAGCAGCACGCCGACGATACGAAGATGAAGAAGCAGGTTCATCACGGCTCCTTTCGCGCGGGCAGGATGGACCGGCCGCAGTGGGCGCCGTTGATGCACAGGGGTTTGCCGAACCAGACATCGGAAACGCCCGGCGAGTAGTGGGCACCGACAAGCTGAGCCGCGTCAAGCCAGGGGCCGGTCTGCGCGAGCAGGCTGTCATCATCGACGGTGACATTCACCGGCGTCATGGGCCAGGGTTCGTGCCAGATGCGGAACCGCCTGCGAACGCCGCCGCGCTCGGTGAAGGCGGCGTAACGCTCCAGCAGAAACTCCGCGAGTGAATCCTCGCCGCTGACTTCACATCGCGCGGCCGGCTCAATCGCCGCCTGATAGCGCAGGTGATCTTCACGTTTCGTCCTGCGATCGACTCCGGACACATGACCATGAAGATCACCGGCTTCGATATCGTGTCTCAGTTCGAGTCGGCCGACTTTGCACGGCAACCCGAAAGTGCGCGGCCCGATGAACGCGCTGAGCCGACTCGACAACCATTCGCCGAGAAAGAAGATGCCCGGCTCGCCGTCATGCGTGACATAGGTTCGCACGTTGAGGAACCGCTGGTTTGCAAAGGGGCAGCTCAGCCATTCGGTGATCTTCCCGCCGATGCGCGGTCGCATGCGGCGAAGGGTGAACATGACGAGACTGACGTACGCCCTGCCGCCGCGCAGGTCCAGTGCGAAAGGCACGAGTGGCCCAAGGGCCTCGGGCTCGACTTCATAATGCACGATCAAGGCGCGGTGCCAGTCGCTGATAAACGTCGGCCCGCCTTCGGTCGATTCGAGCATCGCCCGAGCGGCATCACTGAGCGCACCGGTGCGGCGAACGATAACGGGAGATGGTTGAATCAGAGTGTGCGTCATGGCGAACCTCCTCTCAGATCGCGGGGCGAAGGGCCGCCCAGCCGTAGACCGCGGAGAAGTAAGCGAAGACAAAAGTCAGACCGTGATAGCCGAGGCGAAGCACGGGCGTGGTCAGGTACGGGCGAGCATCGAACCAGGTGTACTGCAAGGCGAGTCGCGCGCCCCAGAAAATGGCGATGAAGCCGCACAGTGAGCGCGCGAGAAAGTCGCCGGATGCGAGAGTCGAAGCGTTGACGATGGACAGGATGCCGAAGGCAATGATGGTCAGGACGATGAAGAGGCCGTGGGTCCAGACGAGCTGGCGGGTGAGCGGGCTGACGCGCGCCAGTTCGCTGCGCCAGTCGAGCACCTGCGGGACCAGAGCGCTGGCGATGAGGACACCGAAGTGAAGCAGGCCGGCGATCAGGATGAGGATGGTGAGCGTGTTCATGATGACCTCCTGTTACGCGGCCCCGATGGCCTGCGCGAAGGGCAGGATGATGCGACTGACGAACCACGGGTGAAACAGAGCGATTGCGGGCAGCGCAGTGAGAGTGAACGTGAACACCCAGCCGCAAAGCCCGTTGCCCAGACCGAGAGCGCGGCCTGTGCGCGATCGCTCGAAGGTGAGGCCGCACGCCTGAAGCAGGAAGAACGCGGTGGGCAGCCCGAAGCCCGCGCCCGAAGGCAGCGAGATGACAAGGTCATGAATCAGGCCTGAAAACAGGAAGACGAGCAGCATGGCGCGGCCCGCGCCGATGCGGCGATGCAGAGGCTTGACCACGAGATCACGGGCGAGCACGTTGAAGTCGCGGTTCCAGCGGCGGCCCCAGAAGTCGGCGAGGCTGGTTGCGCGAAGCGGGTTGCGCATCATGGGCTGGGCGTCGATACCCGCGGTGCGCCAGAGGACGGAGAGAAAGTGGAACAGGCCAAAGTGCAGGAGGAAGATGAGGCCGACCATGAGCGTCCAGCCCGCGAGCAGTGGCGCGGCGACGAACAGGCGCGGCGTGAGGCCCCAGATCAGGGCGATGCCGAGGCAGGTCTTCGCGCCGGCGAACAACCACTCGGCGCAGCGCGGCTCCTCGACGGTGCGCGACTCATCGAGGAACCGCTTCGCCTCCATGCCGGGCCAGGCGAGGAGATAGGTGAAGGTACGCGCGAAGCTGAGGTCGCGCATCTGCGCTGCGGCGCGGCGGAAGGTGAGCCACTTGAAGCCTGTGAAGATGCCTGCGGCGAGCGCCCACATGAAGAGGAAGGCGGGAAGCGAAGGCGCAAGCGCGATGGCGAACGCGGGAAGAATGACGAGCGGAAGGAGGTCGATGGCCTGAGCGACGGATGAGCGCTTTGCATTCTGAACAGTCGCGGGTCGTGTGCAGGTGTCGCCGATGCAGGTGCGACGACGGGCGATGAAGTTGTAGCCGGCGTGAAGCAGATGCCTGATGCCCGGTAAGCCCGCGATGAAGGCGAAGGGGCGGGCCCAGCCGATGCGCCGTGCGAGTTCGATGATGGCATCCGCGCCGCCGAGCTCTTCGCCGCCGGGCAGGAGCAGCCAGATGCGGTCGGGCCGCCGGCCTTCGGTCAGGCCGAGGCGCTGCCGGACCCAGGGCGTGCGCAGCGGAACGAGCATGATGCGGCGTCGCGCGAGTATCCTTTCGAGGCGGCCTGCCCATCGCGTACACAGGGGGCACTGGTCATCGAACGCCAGCCAGCCGCAGGCATCGACGGTTGCAGACTCGTTTGTTATTTCTGAATGAACAGAACTGCCATCCCAAATAAAAAACCGCTGACGATTCGCCTGGGTGGTTTCGGGTTGGAGCGGGAAAGGTTTCATGGCGTGCCCTTGGGGCGGAAGCGGGAGTTGGGACTTGAAATCTAAGACTTGAGATTTGAGACTTACAGTCGGGCTCCGTCGCGGTCGTTCAACCGGCGAGGCCCAGCCACTTTTTCACCTTGCCGCCGAGCTTCACGAACTTGAACAGGGCGCTGGTGGGCAGCCGGCGAATCTGTTCGTACCACGAACTCATCGTCTCGAAGAACCCGAGCAGCTCGCTGAGGCGGTGGCGGGTCGTTTCCTCCTGGGGGCCGGCCTTCTGGGCTTCGTCCACGCACTCACGGAGCAGGGCCAGAGTCGGGTCGATTTCCCGGCGTTTACGCTCGGTCAGGACGATCTGGAACATCTCCCAGACATCGCGCATGGACTCGAAATGATCCCGCCGATCGCCCATGACATGGACGATCTTCACGATGCCCCAGCCCTGGAGTTCCTTCAGGCTGGTGGAGACGTTGGAGCGGGCGACGGAGAGCGTGTCGGCGACTTCCTCGGCGTTCATCGGCCGCGGGGCGATAAAGAGCAAGGCGTGAATCTGGGCGACCGTGCGGTTGATGCCCCAGCGCGTGCCCATCTCGCCCCAGTGAAGGATGAATTTCTGTTGAACCGGCGTAATCGTCATGGGGCACCTCGATGGAGACGGAAGCGACCGATCCGTTCAGTCTTTTCTGTCTCTACAGAAATTATCGATTGCCCCGGAGGCTTTGTCAAGCCCTTGGCTGGCAAATTCCTGGAAATGGCAAGAGTTTCTCTTGGCCCTTCGCCCTTGGCCCTTGCCGCTCAGTTGCTGGCGGCGACCTTGCCGACGCTGAAGATGGGCAGTAGCAGGGAGATGGCGACGAAGCCGATCAAGCTGCCCATGATGACGATCATGGCCGGCTCGATGAACTGCGTCATCTGCTTGACGGCCCGGTCGAATTCATCCTCGGAGAACTCGGCCACGCGGTTGAGGACCTGCCCCAGGCGGCCCGATTTTTCACCCGCGCGGATCATCTGCACGACGCTGCGGGGGATCAGATCCGACTCGCTGATGGCGTCGGAAAGCTGCCGGCCGTGCTGGAGCCCGTCGTCCACGTTGTTCCATAGCTCTTCGTAATAGCAGTTGGCGGTGACGTGGCGGGTGATGTCGATGGCGTCGAGCATCGGCACGCCGGCGTTGACCATCGCGCCGAGCGTGCGGCAGGAGCGGGTCACGTAGAGCTGCGTGAACAGATGCTTGAACAGCGGCGCGTTGAGCTTGAGCCAGTCGAAGGTGCGGCCGCCGGTCTTGGAGCGGGCGAAAAACACGCTGCCGGCAATAAGAGTGATCGCGCCGCCCAGGAACCAGGGCCAGTGCTGGACCAGGAGCGTGCTGGTGCTCATGAGAAACTGCGTCGGCGCGGGCAGGGCCTGCCCCTTGGCCTGGTAAATGCCCGCGAAGTTGGGCAGCACGAAGACCAGCAGGAAGACCGTCACCGACAGGCTCAGGAAGATCATGAACGCGGGATAGATCATCGCGCCCTTGACCTGTTTGGCGGTGCGCAGTTCCTTGGACATGTAGTCGCTGATGCGCTCGAGCATCTGCCCGAGCGTTCCGCTGGCCTCGGCGGCGCGGATGAGACTGACCATGATCGTGGGGAACACCTTCGGATATTTCTTCATCGCTCCCGAGAGCTCGATGCCGGACTCGACCTGCTCGGCCACGTCGCCGAGAACGACACCGAACGCCGGATTGGGTGCCTGATCCCCGATCACCGTCAGGGCCTCACTGATGGAGACGCCGGTCTGGATCATGACCGAAAGCTGCTGGGCGAAGTTGATGACATCCTGGCGCTTGACACGTTTGGACGCGCTTCCGGCGGCACCCATGCGCTCGGCGGCGACCTGGTCGGCCTCGGCGATGCGGATGATGAACAGGCCCTGGTCGCGCAGCGTGCGGCTGGCTTCCTCGGCGGTGCCGGCCGCCACCACGCCGCTGGACGCCGCCCCGCTGCCGTTACGAGCTTCGTATGCATATCGTCCCATGTTTGACCTCTGCTCCGGCGCGGCCTCAGGCGGCCACGGCGGTGAACAACTCTTCCACGGTCGTAATCCCCGCGCGAACCTTCTCCAGCCCGTCCTGTGCCAGTGAGGTATACGCGCCCGAACCCTTCGTCAGGCGACGGATTTCCTGAAGCGTCGCCCCGCGGCTGACCGATTCCATCAGCTCATCGTTGGGCGCAAACAATTCGTAGATACCGATGCGGCCAGCGTAACCCGTCTTGCGGCACTTGGCGCAGCCCACGCCGCGAAACGCCTTGTCCATCCCCGCGCCGCCATCGATTTGCTCCAGGGCCCGCCGAAGGTTCGCGGGAATCTCCACCGGCTCCTTGCAGTTGGAACACGTCTTCCGCAGCAGGCGCTGCGCGAGCACACCCTTGAGCGACGCGGCGACCAGGTACGGCTCCACGCCGATGTTGAACAGCCGCGTCACCGCGCTGGGCGCATCATTCGTATGCAGCGTCGAAACCACCAGATGGCCCGTCAGCGCCGCCTGCGTGGCGATGCGACCCGTTTCCAGATCGCGGATTTCACCGACCATGATCACATCCGGATCCTGCCGCAGCAGCGCACGCAGTGCGCCGGCAAAAGTGAAACCTGCCTTGTCGTTGGTCTGAAACTGGTTCACGCCCGCAAGCTGATACTCCACCGGGTCTTCGACCGTCGAGATATTGACCGTTTCATCCACCAGCTCACTCAGCGTCGCGTAGAGCGTCGTGGACTTGCCGCTGCCGGTCGGGCCGGTCACCAGCACGATGCCGTTGGGCGACTGCACGATCGAGCGCCACTTCTCGAGCATCTCGAAGCTGAAACCCAGTTGCTCGAGCGTGACCTGCGTGCCCCGATTGTCGATCACGCGCATGACGACCTTCTCGCCGAACTTGCCGGGCATGGTCGAGACGCGAATATCGATCGGCCGCTTGTTGACGATGACCGTGATCGCGCCGTCCTGCGGAATGCGCCGCTCGCTGATATCCATCGACGCCATGATCTTGATGCGGCTGACCACCGCGGGCGTCATCTGATACGGCGGCTGCATCTTCTCGAACAGATTGCCGTCCACCCGGTAGCGGATCCGCAGTTGCTTGTCCGAAGGCTCCACATGAATATCGCTCGCCTTCTCCTGCACCGCGCAGTAGATGATGTAATTCACCAGCCGAATCACCGGCGAGGCATCCGCATCGGTTCCGTTGCTCGCCAGCGCCAGGTCCGCCATCGATTGCTCGACAACAGTCAACGTGTCTTCCTGGATATCGCCGACCAGGTCGTCAATGACGAAAGTCTGCCCTTCATTGGGAAGCATCGCCACGAACGTCGCACGGAAATCACGCGACGTCGTCGCCACGATCTGCACCGGCTTGTTCGTGATCTTCTGAATCTCTTCAAACAGGAACACGTTCGACAACTCCACCACCGCTACCGTCAGCTTCCCGTTCACGCAGAACAGCGGCATCACTTCGTGCTCCTCCATGAACTCGCACGGGATCATCTCCATCACCGCCGGGTCCACCAGCCTCGAATGCAACGCGACATAAGGCACATTCGATGCCTTCGCCAACGTCTCATGCACCTGCTCCTGCGTCGCAAACTTCAGCTCCACCACCACCTCGCCCAGCAGCTTCTGATTCCCAAGCTGCTTCTGCTTCTCCAACGCCTGGTCCAGCTGCGCCCGCGTGATGATCCCCGCCTCCAAAAGACGATCGCCCACCCGCAGCGGCTTGACCACCGGCGATACCGCTTTTCCCTGATTGATGTCCCTGGTTTGCATGGTTATCAGCTTTCTTAGAGCTATGAGCTGTGAGCTATGAGCTTTGAGTCAGACTTCATCATTCCGCGCTTCTGGCTCAAGGCTCAAAGCTCGTAGCTCAAAGCTCCTTACACTTGCAGACTCTTGATCGCCAGATCCACCGATTCATGTTTGTCGAATCGCGGCCCCAGCCTGGTGATCCGCAGGATCTCCTCCACATTCCGCCCAACCCCCACCAGACGCACCTGCCCCAGCACATCCGAACAGCGATCCTGAAGACCAATCATCGCTTCCAGCCCCGCCGAGTCCACAAACTCCACCGCGCTCATGTCAACCACAAAATCACGCGCCTGCCTGCCCACGTGCTGCTCAATCACATTCTGAAACTGATCGACGTGATCGATCGTCACCTCACCCTTGATCGTGACGATGGCAATCTGCCCGTATTGTTCGCATGTGCATTTCATAAGCTTTCAGCTATCAGCAGAAGTAACGAAGTAACGGAGTAACGGAGTGACGGAGTGATTAACTTCGTCACTTCGTCACTTTGTCACTCCGTCACTTCTCCCTCCGTCACTTTGTTGCGCAGCAATTTCATGCCTCCGATGCATCTGCCTGTAAGGTTCAAAATCCAGCTCCACAAAAACGCTCGCCAAATCAGGATCGAACTGCGTCCCGGCACATCGGCGTATCTCATTGATCACCTGCCCGTGTTCCAGCCGGGACCGGTACGTCCGCGTCGAACTCATCGCATCAAACGAATCCGCCAACGCGATCAGTCTGCCGAACAGCGGAATGCCCCCAAGAAGTGACGGAGTGACTGAGTGAAGAAGTGAAGAAGAAGTGACGGAGTGACGCAGTGACGGAGTGATTAACTTCGTCACTTCGTCACTTTGTAACTCCGTCACTTCTTCCTTCGTCACTTCGTCACTTTGTAACTCCGTCACTTCTTCCTTCGTCACTTCGTCACTTTGTAACTCCGTCACTTCCGCGCCCGCCAACCCGAACGGATACCCATGCCCATCCCACCGCTCGTGATGACTCAGCACCCCGGGGATGATGTCCTTCATCTGCCGAATGTCACGCAGAATCCGAGCCCCGATCTCCGGATGCATGCGGATCTGCTCGAACTCCCCCGCCGTCAACTTGCCCGGCTTACACAACACCGCCTCCGGCACCCCGATCTTCCCCACATCATGGATCAGCCCGGCCACGTACACCCGCTCCACCACCTGCCCATCCAGCCCCGCCGCCTCCGCAAGCATCCGCGACATCAGCGCGACTCGCTCACTATGGCCGAAGGTGTAGCTGTCTTTGGCATCGATTGCGGATGTCAGGGCGTGCAGTGTCCCCATGAACATGGCCTGCATGTCTTCGTAAAGCATGAAGTTCTCGATGAAAATCGAGAGACTGTTGGCCAGCGCGCCGCAGAGCTTGGAGTCCACCGTGGTGAGGTTCGCGCCCGGGGGATCAAGCTTCTGTCCGCCGAAGAGAACACCGATGAGGCGATTATCGGTCGCGAGAGGAACGACGAGCAGATCGCTGGACTGCCGCGACAGTTCGGGTAGGCCGAGCGAGTGAATGTCATCGATGACCTTGGGCAAGTTCGGATCCAGGCCGATGTTCATCAGGTGGAGCCCGACGCCGCGAATCTGATCGTGGGTGAGCACCAGGTCGCCCGCGGCAAATACTTCACCCTGAAGATCGTTAAGGCGCGGATCGTCGGCCACGAGCTGAATCGCCAGCCAGCGCATGCCCACCACCTGCTGCAACTCGTGGCAGGCGTCGGCAATGAAATGCCGCGGCGGCTGATCCACCGTCATGTTCATCGCCAGCTTGTAGAGCAGGCTCAGTTCTTCGTACGTCTCGCCCAGTTCCGAGCTGAGGCCGTACACTTCCTTGCCGCGACGCTCGGCGTCGGCCGCATCCGACTGCATCCATTCGATCAACGTCGAGACCCGATCCGCCTCGCGACGCGTCGCGAGTTGCGCCACATCGATCCGCTTCAGTGCGGCCTGATAGTCCACGCGCTGCATGTCGCAGAGCAATCGGAACTGTTCGCTGTGAAGAAACTCCGTCCCGACAAAGAGGGCCGCGACGCAGTGATCCGGCAGTGGATCGGTCTGACGACGGCGCGGATGCGGAGCCGCCAGCAGCGGCGTCAGCCAGACGCCGGGCCACAGCGTCACCGGCCCGCCGTCAGCACCGGGGGACGTGCGGATCTCCTGCCATGCCTGGTGGATAGTCGCCTGGAACGCCGCACAATCGATCAGAAGATGCTCGATCCATCGCGCGGAGCCTTCGATCCTCGCCCGCATTTTTCCCGAATCGGCAGCAAGGATCACCGAAGTGATCCCGAGCGATTCGATGCGGCGACGGATCGGATCCATCGACATCGATTCAAGATTGAGCGCCATCAAAGTCATCAGATTGCCTCGGTCTTGTCCACGGTGCCCAGAACCATTTCCTGGACCTTCGTCAGCACCTCGCGCGGGCTGAACGGCTTGCTAAGCACCGCCTGGATATTCGTCTGTTCGAGCGCCTCGGCGGAAATGCTGAAGCCTCGCGCTGTCAACATGATCGCCCGAATGTTTGCAGTCACCGGCTCGGCCTTGAGCCGGGTACACATCTCCAAACCCGACATCACGGGCATCTGATAGTCCGTGATAACCAGGTCGGGTCGATGCTGGGCAATCGCGTCGAAACCTTCCTCGCCGTTCTGTGCCGTGATCACTTCAAAGCCCGCATTGCGCAGTTTGAGACTGACCACGTGAAGAATGTGGGTCTCGTCATCCACGATCACAATCAAAGGTTTACTTGAACTCATTCTCGTCGTTCCCCTTGTCTACAACCCTGTCTAATTGCCATCGGCTAAAGGGAGGGTGTAGGTGAAGGTGCTCCCCTTACCTAATTCACTGGAAACAGACACTTTGCCGCCGTGTACCGTTTCGATGATCTGTTTCACCAGATTCAGACCCAGCCCGGTGCCCTGGGCCATGCGCTTGTGGTTATCGACCCGGTAGAACTTGGCGAACAAACGCGGAACGTCGTCGGGTGGAATGCCCACGCCCGTGTCGGCGACCGACACCTCGACGCCGCGCGCCAGTTCATCAGCCCGGATCTTCACTGTGACCGTGCCGCCTTCGGGGGTGTACTTGATCGCGTTGCTCACGAGGTTGAGCGTCGCCTGGTAGATCATGTCCTTGTCGGCGAAGACATGGAAATAGCCCGGCGCGGAAAGATCCTTCAGCTCGATCCCCTTGCTCCGCGCCTGCGGCAGCATCACATCGATCGCCTCACGCATCAGAGTGGGCAGCGACACCTGCTCGCGCGACGCACGCACCACGCCTGATTCAATCCGGCTGATGTTGAGAATGTTGTCGATCAGCCGGGACAGACGGTTCGTCTCGCCCTGGATGATGTTGTAGAACTCCAGCCGCGTCTGCTCATCGTGTGCCTCGCCGTCGACGAGCATCTCCACGTAGGCTTTGATGCTCGACAGCGGCGTGCGCAGCTCGTGCGAAACGCTGGAGACAAAATCGCTCTTCATGTCGGCGATCTGGCGTTCGCGGGTCACGTTGCGCAGGACGGTGACAACGCCGACGGCGTCCTGACCGTTCGGTTTTGCGGTGCCCGCGGACAACTCATCCTCGCCCAGACCGTCGCTGATGCCTGACACGGAGACGTCGTAGATCTGATCGACGCCTTCGCGGTTGAAGCGATGCTCGATCTGGCGACGGAATCCGGGCCGGGCGGCCACCCCTTCGCGCGCGTCCTTGATCAGCTTGACGATGACCGTATCGTCGATGACCTGTTCGATGGGCCTGCGCCGGGCGAAGCTGGCATCCAGATGCAGCACGCGGGCCGCGGCATCGTTGATCATCGCCAGTTCATTGAACGGGTCCGTCACAATCACCGCGTCCGAAATCGTGTTGAGAATCGACGCGGCATGCCGCTGCTCGACCTCGGCGATGCGAAGTTGAATCTCCAACTCCCGGCGGCGACTGGTCAACTGGCGGATACGCTGGCGGAAGGTGGTGATGACCTGGTTGACGGCCCGGGCGATCGAGCCCATTCCCAGCCGCGAAGGAATGGCCACCTCGCGATCGTCGTCTTTGGAAAGCAGATCGATCTGACTGGCGACGCGGCCGACCTCCCGATCGAATTTGCTCATCACGATCCAGTGGAGCAGACCCAAGAGGGCACCCATGACACCCGCGGTCACCCATGTGCCCAAGGCGGTGGAACCGATGGTGGCGACCAGTTGATTGGGCGCAGCCACCAGAACGCCGCCGACGAGCAGCGTCGTAATCAAGCCCACGCCAATGCTGATCCATTTGCCAAGCGTCACCGCGGTGCCTCCGTCATTTCACGAGCCGGGCGCGGCCTCGTTATTCAGTTTTGTCCGCGACCTGGCTCAGCAGCTTGCCTGCGCGGGGGTCTTCGGGATTACGACGTTTCGCCTCGGTGTAGGCGGCGGCGGCGGCATCGAGCCGGCCGGCCTGTTCGAGGGTGATACCGCGCAGGATGACCGCATCGACCTTCTCCGGCGCGAGCTGGGCCGCCCGGTCGAAGTGCGTCAGCGCTTTGTCGATGTCGCCGCGCCGCTGCCAGACCAGGCCGGCCAGCAGGTAGCCGGTCGCATCCTGCCCCGCGAGGGCGATGACGCGGTTTGAAGCCGTGAGAGCACCGCCCAGTTCGTTCTGCTGAAGGGAGATCTCCGCGAGCTTGGTCCACGCCGCCACATCGGTGCGGTCGAGTCGAGTCAGTTCCAGGTAGGACGCGCGGGCGTCTTCCATGCGGCCGGCGTTGAGCTGCGCCGAGGCCAGGAGGCGGAGCAGGTCGGGCTTGCGTTCCGGCTTGCTCTCGTCCATCAGCCGTTTGAAGTCTTCGATCGCGCTGCTGAAGTCACCAGCACCCATGCGCGCCATCGCAAGGTCTTCCAGCAGACGCAGATCGTCCGGACGCAGGAGCGAAGCCTGGCGGTAGTACTCGCCGGCCTTGAGGTAGTTGCCGCGCATCATGTAGAGCTGGCCCAGGCCCGCGCGGATGCCCGCGTTCTGATCGAAGTAGATCGTCTTGCTCTCCAGCAGCTTGATCGCGTCATCCTGCTTGTCCATCGCCACCAGCATTTCGCTCACGGCCAGGAGGAAGGAGATGTTGTCGCTCTGAAGTTCGTAGGCCTTCATGTAGGCCGCGTAAGCGCGGTCATACTGCTTCCAGCGCTGGAGCACGATGCCCACGTAGTAATGTGGATCGGCGAGCTTGAGGTGCGGCTCGGGGATTTTGTTGTCCAGTTCGATGGCGCGGCTCAAACGCTGAAAGCTCTTCTCAAGTTGATTGCGCTCCAGGGCGATGCGGCCGGCGAGCGTGTGAAGACGGGGATTCATCGGATCGACCGACAGCGCTTCGACGAGCGTCTTTTCCGCTTCGTCCAGGTCGCCGGTCTCGAACTGCCCCTTGGCCATGCTCAGCTTGTAGCCGGAACGGATGTCGTTCCAGCGTGCGGCGGCGGCGTCCTTGTTCTCCTGATGGGTCTTGCCGAGGCTGCCGCAACCGGCGAGCGAGGCGATCAGCGCGACAGTAATCACGGCGATAAGGGTTCGGTGGTGTTTCATAAATGATTGCCTCGTGCAAAGGGGTCACGGTTCAGGGTTTCAACTCCGAACCCGGAACCCGGAACCCGAAAAGGGTTTCACAAGCTGAATCGAAAAGGCCGGACCGGCATCTCCTCCGGTCCGGCCAAGTAGGGTTCGTGTGCGGAAGACGACGGCTCAGTCGTCGTTCTTCGGTGTCGAGTCGGCGTCGGCTTCGGCTTCCTTCTTGGGAGCCTCTTCGATGCCGGCCTCGACCAGCTTCTTCACTTCATCGAGAAGTCGCTTGGTGATGTCATCGTCAGCCGGCCTGTCGGCACCGCCGTCTTCATTGGGGGTGTTGACCGGCTTGTTGTTATTGGAAGCTTCCGCGTCGCTGGCCGGGGCGGGAACCGGGATGGCATTGTCGGGATTCTCCGACGCGTCCGGTTCGGTCGCCTTCGGTGCCGGCGTGGTATCGCTGGCGGGCTTGATCGGAACATCAACCTCGGGCTTCACCGGCTGGAACGGGCCTTCGGTCGCGGGGACGGGCTCGGTGATGACGGGCGCATCGTTGGCCGAGGCGGCAGCCTTGGCACCGGGCTTGCCAGTGGCGGGTTCTACCTTCGCGGAGGGTGCGGCCTTCAACTGCGTGTTCACGTTGTTGTTGACGATCTCCGTCAGAATGCTGCGCTCGTAGACGTGCAGGCGGTTGCCGAGCACCGCAGCCTTGATGCGGCGAGCATCGACAATCGTCGAATCCAGGTACAGAGCCTTGTTGGCCGCTTCCAGCGCCAGGTCCGTCTTGCCTTCCTTATAGAGCGCCAGGGCATCCTGCATGTAAGCACTGGTACGCTTGGTGCGCGACCAGATCAGCAGGCCTTCGCGTGCGCCGTACTGAGCGTAGTCAGCACTGTCCATGGCGCGTTCGCCCTGAGCGTAGAGCACTTCGTCCTTCATCACGGTCGGCGTGATCAGAAAAATCACTTCGGAGCGATCGACTTTATCATCAATACCTTTGGCGGCGGCGCCGAGGATGGGGATATCGCCGATGCCTGGGACCTGTGAGCGGTCGACCTGTGTGGACTCCTGGAAGAGTCCGCCGATGACGACGGTCATGCCGGATTTGACCATGATGTTGGTGGTGAGTTCCTGCGTTTCGGTTTCGGGGACGACGAAGCCGCCCAGGGGCGTGACGCGTCCTGTGGAGATGGAGGGGCGCAGTTCGAGTCGGATCATGTTGTCATCGGAGACGAAGGGTCGGACGGTGAGCTGGGTGCCGATGTCGAGGAACTCGACGGTCTGGGTGGTGGAGGTTTCGGTTTGTTGGGTGGAGATGTAGCCGAGTCTTCCGCCGATGAGCAGGTCGGCGCGTTGGCGGTTGAGGACGAGGATTTCGGGTTTGGCGATGACGGTGGTATCGGTGACCTGGTCGAGTGCGCGGACGAACATTTCGATGGAGCCTGAGAGGTAGCCGAAGCGGAAGGTTGCGGGCCCGCTGGCGGCGTTGCCTGCGGTGGAGGAGGCGACTGAGGTGTGGCCGGTGGGTTTGACGGTGCCTTTGGTGAGGTCATCGATGACGGAGAGCGGGGTGGTGAAGTCATCGATGGTTCCGCCGCCGAGGACGGTGATATCGACGCCCCAGGCGTTTTTTTCGCTGAGTCGAGCCTGTAGGACGGTGGCTTTGACGGTGACCTGTTTGGGTCGGATGTCGAGTTCTTTGATGACGATGATGATCTGATCGAGGTTGGCCTGGAGGTCGCGGAGGACGAGGGTGTCCATGTGTGGCGAGGAGTTGGAACCGGCGTCCCCGACGGAGGGAGCCATGCCTGGCGGGACTTGTCCTGAGAGGCTGATGGATCCTGCGGCGGAGAGAAGTGGGGTGATGTAGGTTGAGGCGTCGCGGGCGTTGAGGTAGTTGAGTCGGAGGACTTTGACGAGGGGCTTCTCCTCGGATTTTTGTATTTCGGCGAGCTGTGCGGAGGTGTAGACGTAGATGAACTTGCCTTTTTCGCGGAAGCCGAAGCCGTTGGCGTTGAGGATGGCATCGAGGGCGTCGTAGAAGTCGACGCTGTAGAGGTCGGCGGTGACGGTGCCGGTGACTTCTTTGGTGGCGATGATGTTGCGTTTGGATTGGATGGAGAGGAGCTGAAGGACGGTTGAGACGTCCAGGTCCTTGACGTGGAGGTCGATCTCTCCGAAGGAGCCGGCCTTAACGGTTTGTCCGGAGGGGATGTCGGCGTCGGCGGGGTTGGAGGGGGTGGTGGTGGTGGGGTTTTCGAAGATATTCACCTTGGCGGGACCGTCAGGGTTTGCCGAGGCTGCGCCGTCTGCCGCGAGTGCCTGACCGGTATAGATCAACCCTGCAAGGCAAAAAAAAACGATCGGAATCGAACGGTTTGTGCTGACTGACATCGATTGCTCCTTGTTCTGGCCTCTACTGCTTATTGGTCGCGATACATCTTCAATTCGAATTCACCCTGAAACGTTTCGTGTTTCATAAAAACGGAATGCTGCGTGATCCGTGTCACCACGAATCCGGGAACAGGCTGATTGCCGACGCCGAAGAGCTTGTCATTGATCAGGGCCTGGGGGTTGGCGCTCATCAGGGTCGAGCGCAACTTCAGGCCATTCAGCGCGGTCGCAGCCTGTGTCCGTTTTTGTTCTTCGGACGGTTCGGGTACCGAGTTTTGCGTGACTTGGGTAGTTTGTTTAGTTATTCGGGCAAACTTCTCCGATTGCAGGGCGAACAGATCCCGCCGGCTGACATCCGATAACTCCACAAGCACCACTGGCAACGTCAGAAGGTCTGTTTCCGCACTCTCGGAACCGACTCCTCCCTGTTCGCCTGTCTGTGCCTTGGCGCTCGCCGGCGTATCTTGACCGCCCGACAACAAAGCACGGACGCCCATGACCGAGGCGATCAACAGAAGCCCGAGCATCAGCCCGAACTTCTTCTTGTCCGCCGTCATCTGAGTCACGATCTTCTTCATGGATACGTTCATGGCTTTGTCTGTCCCCCTGATGTGGCGAAGGTGGAAATCTCAAGGCGGATGGTCAGAGGCTCATCGCGTTTAAGCGGTGTGCCCGTGATCTTCACATCGTGAACCCGCGTGAGACGATCGCCCGACTCCACCGCGCGCAGAAAATCAAAGAACTGACTGTAAGAACCGCGGATGCGGAACGTCAGCGGAATGACGGAAATATCGCCGCCGTGGATCACGGTTTCGCTCTGGATCTCCGAATCCGTCAGCGACACTTGCGCCAGCTCACGACCGAGCTGCGCCAGCAGCGGACTGATGTCGGTCGAGGCAGGGATGCTCTTGCCCAGCGAGGCGAACTGCGTCTCCAGCGTCGCAACCTGTTTGCGGAGCTGTTCAAACTTCTTCACTTCGCTCAGTTGGCGGGCATCATCCTGGCGACGGGCATCGATCTGGGATTGGATCTGATTCATCTCCGCCCGATGGGGAAACCACACGGCGACAACAAAGGCCGCGACCAGTGCCACCACGATTCCAAGCGCCTTGAGAATGTCGGATTCAGTTCGCATCGGTCACGCTCCCCTTCAAAACAGGCGACTTGTACTCACAGTCCAGCGACACGCGAGCAGAGATGGTGAAACCGCGGCCGATGAGATCGCCCATCTCACTGGACCTGCTGAACTCCAGCTTCACATCGGCAAACAACGGATGCTGCGACATTCGTCCCACAAAACCCGTGACCGCCGCATCGTCCGGCGCGAAGCCCGTGATCGAGATGCGCAGGGATTCAGATCGCGGCGGCGGCGCGACCGATCCGCGACGAGCACCGGCCTTCTTCGTCTTCTCCGCCGCTTTGGGATCAGGCTTGGCGCGGGGCGTCGGCACCTTGCCGTCGATGATCAGTTCCGTCAGGCCGATGGACTCGTCCTGAAGCTCTGAGATCGAGGCAAGAATCTGAGTGGCGGTGACGGGTGACGCCATCGCACGAAACGCGCTGAGGCGATCCACCAGGATCTGTTTGCGCTCCTCGAGTTGCTTCTTCTCTTTGAGATTGATCAGGGCAGCCGAACCAATCGGCGTGATCCCGACCAGCTTGGCGCGGGCTGCGCGCGACTGATCGGACAGAAGAAAATAGCCGCCGACCACCGCCACCAGCACTGTGCCGACAATCGCCAGTTCCCAGATGCGGCGTCGCTTGCGGAGCGCCGCCCGGAAGAACGACGGAGGAAGGAAATTGATCGAGTTCATGCGGCCCCCTTATTCGCTGCCGTGTCCTTTGAACGCATGGACAAACCGGCGGCCAGCGCCAACTGCGGTGCCTGCCGCGCCGCGTCCTCCAGCGACTGAGGCCAGTCGATGTAATCCCGTGAAACGTCAGTCGCCACCGCGAGTCCCGCCGCCGAAGGCAACAGTTCCGCCAGCAGCGGTTCGTTGGCCAGTTCACCGACGATCTGCAAGTCCTCGGGGCGCCGACCGCGGAAGGTGACGCCGTAGTACCGAAGGCAAAGTCCGATCTCGCGTGACAACTCCATGAGCGGTCCGCGCAAGGCATCACCAATGGCCCTGCTGATGTGCTGCTGATCCGGGCCGCCTTCCGTCGCACTGCCGGAAATCGCGCTCGCGCGCGTCCTGCGAAGGTCGCGGGCATCGATCAGCGAAAGGCTCAGATGCGTGGCGATCGCCTCGTCCACCTGCAAGGTTCCCAGTTCGATGGGCTTGAAGAACAGAACGCGCCCCTGGCGGGCAATCAGCACATTGCTCACATCGGTATCGATGGAAAGCACGCACTGCGTCGCCTCCGGGTCCGGGTCCATCGCCGCCGCCCAGCGCGCCAGAGCCGCCGGTGCCGCATCGATCGCCACGGGTTCCAGCCCCGCACTCTGCAACATCGTCACGTGCTGCTCGATCGCGCGGACAGGCGCGGCCAGCAGGAGAATCTCACGGCGGGTTTCTTCACCCTGGCGCACTTCGCCCGCATCAAAATGCTGAATCTGATACTGACTGTCGAACTTCAATCGATCGGTCGCTTCCCACTGCACCGCCTTGTTCAGCTCATTGGCGGGCATCGGCGGCAGGCGAAGATTCTTGTACTGCATGGCAGAAGGCGGAAGGCAGGAGACCACCTGGTTCCCCTGGAATTCGCCGGCTGAGAGAAGCTGCTCGAGCAGACGCTGAAGCGTCGCCTGGCGCTCGGTCTCATCCGTCGGCATCTCGGCGGGGAACGGCGCGGTCGCCGCGCTGAGCACCTTCCACTTGCGATCATCCCAGGCCAATTGCACCGCGCGCAGTGCGTGCGATGCAATCTCCAGCCCGATGGGCCATCGTGATTTGTCCAGCCAACCTCCAAACACGTCAACCTCCCTTGCTCGCCTATCGCCGGGCCCCTGTTGCCACGACGACCACCGTTTTCACGGCGTGACCGGAGCGATCGTGACCCGACCGGTCATCGTCGCGACGTTGATGCGATAACGAAACTGCTTGAACACCACATCGACGCTGCCCCCTGAATCAGGCCCGCCCAGCGCGTCGAACTCAATCGTTTGATCGCCGCCGAAATCCACGTTCTCGATGACCACGCCCTGGAAGCGGTCATCGGTCCGAAAGTCCAAGATGTAGTTGCCCGCCGTGGCGTCCCCGCGCTTCCAGTTCACCCCGATCATCGTGCCCGTTTCATCGGTGAGCCAGTAGCGCTCGTTGTCCTGATCGAACACCACACGCCGCGGCCTCTGCCTGGCGACCGCGTCGTTCTGCGCGATGAGGAGATCGGAGATGATCATGCGGCCGGCGGCCTGCACACCCATCGTTCCCGCGGAGATCATCGAAGGCACCACAATCGCGCCCGCAATGCCGACAATCGCAACGACAACGAGCACCTCGATCAAGGTGAAAGCTCGGGTCTTGGAGTGTCGCGTTGCCATGGGCATTCCTTCAAACCTCCGGGGAGAAGCTGTCAGCTATCCGCCATCAGCTATCTGGCATTCTCCGTTCAGCGACTTTGGCTGAAAAGCTGAATGCTGAAAACTGAAGGCTCCTTCGCTTACTTCTTGTCCAGACCTTCGACGATGACTTTGACCTTGCCGCTCTTGAGCAGGCTGGCCATTTCATCGGTCGACTTCACCTGCTGGCGCAGCAGATCGATCATCTGCCCTCGCTGAGCGCCGGCATTGGGCAGGCCTTCCTGTGCGTGGGCCCGCGTCGCCACCGAAGGAGCGACCGGGCTCATCGTCCAGATCGTCCAAAGATTCAGCGAGAGCAGCACGGCAATCACAGTGAGAACCGAGTTGAGGTATCGAAGCGATTTCATAAGAAGCTCCTTGTTCACGAGGAACGCAAGGCGGACCCAAGGCCTCGCCTCCTCCCGCTCATCGGCACAACCAGCAGGCGACTTGGGTCCGATACGGGAAAGTGATCGCAGATTTCGTCGCTTCGCTTGCACGCTGATCAAGCCCGATGGCGAGTCGGCGAGCCGTCGGGTATCCGCCGAATGTTCGTGCCGCCTTGCATGACCCCGACGGCTCGCCAGACCTCGCCGTCGGGCTTGGGCCCGGCCGGATAAAGACAACACCCCGGCGTGAACCGGGGTGTTGCGCTAAGTCAAACTGTCGTTGCCGTGTTACGGAGCGGCGACGAAGTCGGTGGCGGCCAGGCCCAGATCAGCGGCCTTGGCGGCGGCGACGACGGCAACGATCTGGCCCGTGTCTTCGTCATACTGCCAGCAGAGGCTGTTGTCCGCGGCCACACCGGTGCGCGAGCCTGCGACTTCATGCAGCGCATTGGCCGGAGCCTGTTGCAGGTAGGGACCGAAGTCGCCGGCGGCATTGATCGTGCCGTCCGCGTCCGTCTTGTTGATCATCACGCCCCAGGCGCCAACACCGAGCTGCGCGACAGTCGGATAATCACCATTGTGCTGCACCTGATACAGCTCGAGCTGGCTGCGAAGCGTCTGCAGTTGCGTCACCAGGCTCGACCCGCGGGCCGATTCGCTGGCGTTGGTGAACTGCGGAATCACGATCGCGGCCAAGATGCCGAGAATGACCACCACGATGAGAATTTCGACCAGTGTGAATCCCTTGTTTCGATTGCGTGCTGTCATGAAACTTTCTCCCAATAAAGAGTGACCAACCAACCCTGTCCAACCCTAGTCTGCCCAAGCGTTCCGTTGCCTGTCAGCTCCTACGGTTTTTGTCGCGACCGGCAACACACCGGCCGCATTGACTGTCTTGCATTCATGCTTCGCTTCGTGCCCCTTATCCATTCGGACACTGATACGCAGCTTTGGGTCAGATCGTCAATTCTCGTGACTCACTTGACCCCTTCGCCGCGGCGAAGCATGGTGAACACTGCCGAGCCCGTTGCCCGCCGCGTTCACAAGAGCAACCAAACAATTCATTCATCGGCCAGGCAAACCCTCGCTTCGATTTTCTCCAGCTTTCCTGGCTTAAGTGCCGCAACCCAGACCGCATACGCGAACTCATCGTCACGACCCGCAAAGCTTCACATCACCCGCGCCGCTACCATTCCTGCGGACCCATGCCGCGACGCCTCAAGCAAGCCTTTCAATGCCGCCCCATCGCCGAACTGGCGCAGCAGTTGCTCCTCGCGCCCATCGAACGCCGCCGTGAACAGGCCCTGCGCTCCGAGCGCCTACATGATGAGATCGATGCCCGATCCAACTACTCGCTGGAGTTCATCAAATACAAACTCACGGGTTATCGCGACGAGCACAGCACCTCGACCGTCATGACCGGCCAGGCGCTGTTGCCCGACCTTCGCCTGCTCATCGATCGCCTCACGCACTCCGCTCCCCTGCCCATCGACGGCGAAGAACCGGTCGAGATCGTCGAAGACCTTGCCGCGCGTTTGAATGTGAGCACCAAGACCATCGCCCGCTGGCGTCAGTCGGGCCTGCGCTGGCGCTGGGTGAGTCACGGTGAAGATCTGCCGCCGCGCGTCGCCGTGCCGCGCTCCGCCATCGACGCCTTCCAGCAGCACCACGCCGACCGCGTCAGCCGCGCCTCGCAGTTCACGCAGCTTGACGTCGCTCGGCGCAAGCGGATGATCGAACGCGCCATGCGCATCGTTCGTGCCCGTGAAGATGTGTCTCTTTTCCGCGTCGCTTCGCATCTCGCGCAGCGCATCGGGCGAGCCACGGAAACCATTCGCCTGCTGCTGGAACAACACGACCGCGAGCATCCGGAAGACCCGATCATTCTCGACCGTGTCGGCGTGCTCACCGAAGAGCAGAAGCGGGAGATCGCTCACGCCCGCAGTCTCGGCATCGCGGTGAGCGCACTCGCCCGGCGATACCGCAAGACCCACTCGACAATTCGCCGGGCCATCAACGAGCACCGCGCCGCAGCCGTGCGCCACCTGGCGAGTGCGTATCTCGAATCCACGACCTTCACGCGCAAGGACGCTGACCAGGTCATTCTTCGCGCCGAATCCATGCAGGCTCTTCAGGCCACCGAGCCGGCCGCGATGCGAAGCGATGACATTCCCGAGCCGCTGCAACCGATCCTCGCCATCGCGCCGCTGAAGGATGAAGACATGCGCTCGCTCATCACCCGCATGCATTACCTGCGCTGGCGGGCGGCTCAGAGTCTGGGTGAGCTTGATCGCTATGAGCCGCGGGTGAGTGATCTGGATCGCATCGAAACCGACCTGAAACAGGCTGCTGATCTGCGCGATCGGCTCGTCGCGCGAAGCCTGCCCGCAGCCCTGTCCGTCTGTCGGCGGCACCTGATCACGCTGCCTGATCGTTCGCAGTCCGTCCCCGTTCTACTGCGGCTCGTTGAGATGAGCCTGCCGCTGGTCATCGACGCGGTCGAGCAATACGACTACCGGCAAAACCGCACCTTCACCGACTGGCTGCGCGGCATGCTCATGCGCCTCTTCGCCACGCGAACCGTCATCGAGGAAGTCTCCGACACCGGCGGCGAAGGCAAAGCCAAGGCCAAGTCGCGCTCCCCGCTCACAGGTCACGGCGAGAATGTGCTCATTCATCTGCGCGAACTGGCCGCCCAGCGCGGAGTGAAGCTGTGAGACGCGGAAATCCCAACTCAAAAGCTCCAAATCACAAACAACTCTCAAATCCAAAATTTCAAATTGAAAATTTGCGTTTTGAGAGTTGTTTGTGATTTGGAGCTTATCACTTGGAATTTCCCCGACAGGGGTAAACGGTTCCTTGTGCGTCATGACAAACAGATAGCCGATGACCACGGCGATAATCGACAGGCCGATGCCCACTCGCGCCTGCGTAAGCTGGTTGAGCACCGTTTCCTCGAAGCCTTCGTAGCGGCGATAAATCCAGAGCACGAGCACGCCCGAACACAGGGCAGCCGGGTCCAGCGCCAGCAGCGTCGCGGTGATCCAGATATCCGGCTTGGGCAGCCACCAGAGCACGACAGAGAACAGCACCGCGAGCAGACCGAGCTGGGCGCTGAGCCGGGCGAGGATCGGCCCCCAGCCATAGAAGCGTTCGCCCGACGCGGGCAGCTTCCACATGAAAAAGAGCACGCCGACGACCAGCAGCGCGGAGCCGCCGACTTGCAGCGTGAGCCGGGTGGTTTCGCTCATGGCGAGTGACGCGGCTTGAAGCGGCTGAATCGGAATGTAGGAGATAAAGTCCATGGCGAAGGGAAAGTGATCTGTTGTCGTGGCATCAGGTGCCGCGATACTCGGCTGCTGAAGTACACGTCTCGCGCACGATCACACACGAAAGCAACGGCAGCGTTGGCTTGAGGCGATCGAAGACCCACTTGGCGAGCAACTCGGCTGTGGGATTCTCCAAACCTTCGATCTCGTTGAGCACGCGATGATCGAGCGCGTCCTTCAACGGTTCGATCGCGGCCTTGATGTCGCCGTAGTCGATGAGGAAACCTTTCTCCTCCTCAACTTCGCCTTCGACGAAGACATCGATCTTGAATGAATGCCCGTGCATCCGCCGACACTTGTGCCCCTGCGGAAACGTGGGCAGCCAGTGGGCAGATTCGAAGTCGAAGGTCTTGGACAGTTTGATGCGCATGTTCATACACCGCGAGTCGCGGGGTCCCAGATCAACTTGTGAAGCTGCGTCTGCACGCGCACGGGCAGGCGGTCGGCGAGGACCCACTCGGCGAGATGGCGCAGCGGCAGGCCTTCGACGCCGGCGATCTCGGTCGTGGGTTCCATCGCGGCTGCGGCGCTGAAGAGGATCGCATTCACGCGCGAGGCGAGATCGTACTTGCGAATCACCTCCTTCGCCCAGTCGTAATCCTCGCGCGAGCAGAGGACGAATTTCACTTCATCGCGATTATTCAAGCGATCGATGTTGGCCCAGTCGTTGCGTTCACTTTCGCCGCTGCCGGGCGTTTTCAGATCCATGATGCGGATCACCCGCGAGTCACACTTGGAGATATCGCACGCGCCATCGGTCTCGACGAGGACGGTTTTCCCCGCATCGCACAGGCGTCGCATGAGTTCATGTACGCCCGGCTGAAGGAGCGGCTCGCCGCCGGTGACTTCGACCAGTTCGCAGCCTTTGCCGATTCGCTCCGCTTCTGCGAGCACATCATCAATCGTTCGCTTCGTGCCTTCGTGGAAGGCATACTCGCTGTCGCAGTAGGCACAGCGCAGGTGGCAGCCCGTCAGCCGAATGAACACGCACGGCAACCCCGCCCAAGTGCTCTCGCCCTGGATGGAGTGGAAAATCTCATTGACGAGCAGCGTGGTCATAGTCACTATCGAACGTGAAGGTTCTACTCCGCCATCTCATACACCCAGTCGGCGATCCAGAGCTGGCTCGACACATTGCCATCCTTGTCCTTGCCGCGCTTGCTGGTCCACATCATCTTCTTGCCGTCCTTGCTGAACACCGGCAGCACATCCGCGCCGTACATGTAGGTCACGCGCATGGCCTTGCCGCTGTCCACGTTCATCAGGTACAACTCGTAGTTGTCGTGCCCGTGGATGCTGGTGGAGTAAATGATGTGCTTGCCGTCCGCATGCCAGTACGGGCCCCAGTTGACCGCGTCGTTATCCGTGAGCTGCCATTCGCCGGTGCCGTCGGCGTTGATGACGAAAAGCTGAAGGTAGTGACGCTTGCGCACCTCGCCGCGATAGATGATGCGCGAGTTATCCGGCGAGAAGAACGGCCCGCCATCGTAGCCCGGCGAATTGGTGAGCTGCTTCTGGTTCGAACCATCCGCATCCATAATATAGATGTCCCCGCCCGCACCGTTGCGGCAGGAACTGAACACGATCTGCTTGCCGTCGCTCGAGTAGCTCCCTTCCGCGTCGTAGCCGGCCGCCTTGGTCAGGGCCTTCAAATTCTTCGTCGCCATGTCCAGCTCGAAGATGTCCATGAACGGATCGAAGGCCCACGAGTAGCTTCGCCGGGCGCCAGGATTTTTCCGGGCTTCGAGAATCTTCTTCAACTCTTCATCCACTTCCTTGTCGCGATTCGGGTCGAGATGGCTCGACGCGTAGATGATCTTATTCGCATCGGTCGGATGAAAGAACGCACAAGTCGTCCGGCCCTGTCCGGTGGAAACCATCTTCTCCTCGCCGGTCTCCAGGTCGCGGATGAAGATCTGATAGAACGGATGTTCGCCGCGGATGGATTGATAGATGATCTTCTTGCCATCGGGCGAAAAATAGCCTTCGCCGCTCTGCCCTTCGTTGGTGATCTGTTTCACATTGGCGAAGAATTTGGATTCGAAGAGATTGGCCTGTTGCGGGTCGAGCTTGCCCGAGCCGTCGTAGCGTTGCTCGGGTTCGTCTTCCTTTTTCTGGGCAAGAACGGGCGACGCGAAGGCGGCAAGCAAAGCAAGAATAGTGAGCAAACGAGTCATGGAAGGCACTCCGAAGAAGGAGGGAAAGTCCTGTAAGTGTAGCGGGTGGCGATGCGAGAGCACCGTCCCGATAGGGCGGTGCTATTGGCGCACGAAGGAACAGGTGCTGCGTGGCACCTTCGGATCATCGTACGCCATCAGCACCACCCTATCGGGATGGTGCTCTCGGCGGGATGGTGCTCTCGGCTACAATCGCCGACCTATGGCACGTGTGTTCATCGGTATCGGTTCCAACGTGGGTGATCGGCAGAGCTTCATCAACCTCGCCCGCACGGAGCTTGCGAAGTTGCCCGGCTCGCTGCTGGTGAAATTCAGCGGCGTGCATGAGACGCCGCCGGTCGGGCCGGTGGAGCAAGGGCCGTTCCTCAACGCGGCTGCGGAACTGAGCACGAAGCTGGACCCGTTTGACTTATTGGATGAACTGGCTCGTATCGAAGCGCTGGCCGGCCGCACGCCTGAAGCCAAGCGCGTGAAGTGGGGCCCGCGCACACTGGACCTGGACATCCTGCTTTATGGCGAACAGGTGATCAGCCACGATGAACTGGTGGTGCCGCACCCGATGCTGCACGAGCGCTGGTTCGCCCTCAAACCGCTGGCGGAACTGGATGCGAACGTGGTGCATCCGGTGCTGGAGATGACGGTGGGGGATTTGCTCAAGGAAGTGGAGAGAGGACGGGGCAATGCGCGGGATTGAAGTGGCCGCGGGTGAAGGCGGATGACCGCGGATGTCCGCCATCACATCGATGCTTCAACCGGGACAGTCGCTGCTATCATTGCAATAATCACCCAGGAGCCAATGCATGGGAGCCACGCATGTCACCTGCACGATCCGCAACCTTGCTTCGCCGACCAAGGCCTGGCAGGGACTTTTTCTCGTGGATACCGGCGCGACGGACTGCATGGTCGCGGGCAGTCATCTTCGGGCGATCGGGATCGAGCCGGTAGCCCAGCGCGTGTATGAACTAGCTGATGGCACGGAAGTGAAGTACGACATCGCCGCGGCTCAGGTCGAGTTCATGGGCGAGTTCGTTGGGGCGACGATTATCTTCGGCCCCGACGACGTGGAACCGATCCTGGGCGTGACCGCGCTGGAGTCCGTGGGCATCGAAGTCGATCCGCGCAATCAGACCCTCACGAGGTTGCCGGCGGTGAGATTGAAGACGATGAAGCGATGAAGGGCGAAGGCAGTGCGCCATTTCAAAGATGCGCTGATCGCCCTTTTCATTCGTCCGGCAGGCGCGACAATTCCGGCCGAAGGTCGAAGAGCAGAATTTTATTCGGGTATTGGTCGTCACAAATCATGACACAATCGCCATCGCGGCTGGCGGCAGCGTCGAAGAAGGTCAAGCCGGGGTCGAGACGGGCAAACCAAAGGCCACGACGCCGGTCGCCGAGGAGCACGTTCGGATACCAGCCGTCAGACTCAGACCTGACGCGCTTGAACACGATATCGCCTGCATATCTGCCGTGTGAATCGCCATCACCGCGCCAGGCACTGAGGCACTTCGGACAGATGTCGATTTTCACCCCCTCGATTTCGACCTGCTCGGTGACATGCCCATCGCGGTGATAGGGCTCAAACCCATATTTCGCGTCGAGCGTGTTCAGCCTGGACCAGTCGGATTCAACATTTACCTTCTCGATCACGGTTCGGGTTTCTTCGTCATACACGTACGCGTTGGGGGCGACCACCCATCGCAGCAGTGTCCCGTTGCGCGGACAGGTCAAATTCCGGCCGCCGATCGAGTGAATCAAACGCCATCTCAACCACTCTTCCAAATCGGCGGGGTACCACCGATCCAACTCTGTTCGGCCCACCTCCGTACCACCTTGTGTTTCGAACTCGACAAGCTCAATGGCAAATCCCCCTATCGCAAACTTCATTTCCCGGGACAGGTCTCGCTCATCAAGCCACGCGTGGAGGTCTCGCGAAGGCCAGTCGAACCATCGGCTCACCGCGCCCGAGCGCGGCAGATCAACCCCCCAAAGCATCAGACTCAACAGAACAAGCATTGCGGTCCACGCCGCTGTGCGATAAAGATGATTCGTCCGGGAGCGGCTCCGGCGTGGCGGCGATGATTCCAGCGATACGCCGCACTCCGGGCACTGGGCCGATGCGCAGGCGACGAGGCAGTATCCGCACTTTCGACAATAAGGCTCACCCACCTTGCTACGCCGGCGCATCTCACGGACCAGCTTTCGGAGGATAAGAAACTCGATGCCGGCGAGCACCAGCGTTGCCCACAGCGGCCAGAAATAGACGATGAGTGCCCAGATGTTTGCGGTAGGCGTTTCCTTGATGACGAAGATCGATCGACCGTCGGCGGAGAGAAAGGCACCGTGCGATTCAACGTTCGTGAGATTGATGACGACATCCGCTGTCCGGGCAACGAGGTCAGGTGTTTCGATCTGGGCATAACGGGGCACAATCCGCCCCATCGCGCACGGTGTCAGCACCGCGACGAGCAGGCCCGCCGTAAGTAGTCGTGTGGGCACGCGAAAATTATATCCCGCCGGCAGGCACCGGCGGGCGTCGCCCACCAGCGAAGCACGAATCAAGCTTCCTTCTTCTTCGTCATCCAACTCACCACCACCAGCGTCATGAACGCCAGCGGGATGGTCACGATGCCCGGCTGGCTGAACGGCACGATCGCGTTCTCCGGCGGCAAACCGTACACATCCTTGAACGCCTGAGCGCTCAGCAGAATCCAGCCCAGCGAACTCACCATGCCCACGATGATCGACCACGTGATGCCCTGCTTGGTCGTGCCCTTCCAGAACAGCAGCATGATGATGGCGGGCAGGTTGGCGCTGGCGGCGATGTTGAACGCCCAGCCGACGAGGAAGCCCACGTTCAGCTTCTCGAACGCGATGCCCAGGAAGATCGCGATCACGCCCACGACCACGGCCACGCTCTTACCCGCGCGGACCTTGGCTTCATCCGTGAACTTGATCTTCATCACGTTTTCCATGATGTCGTGCGCCACCGCTCCGCTCGCCGCCATGATCAACCCGCTCACGGTGCCGAGCACGGTGGTGAACGCGATGGCGCTGATGATGGCAAAGGGCAGGACGCCGAAGCTCTTGGCCAGCAGCGGCGCGGACATATTCGAACTGGTGGGGTCGAGCGTACCGCTGGTCATCGCGCCCAGGCCCAGATACAGCGTGAGCACGTAGAAGAAGCCGATCGCAGCGATGCCGACGACGGTACTCTTTCTCGCCGCCGCCTGATCCTTCACCGTGTAATACCGAATCAAAATATGTGGCAGGCTCGCGGTGCCGCAGAACAGGGCCAGCATGAGCGAGAGGAAATCGAGCTTCTTGAAAAAGTCATCACTGCGCACGCCGGCGAAAGTGGGATGCGAGCCGGGTGAGAGAATGTCTTCGCCCTTGACGATGCGCGGATAGTAGACCGTGGTCTCGGTCTTGTCGGATTCCTTGATCGTTTCGCTGCGCCAGAGCACCGCTTCGCTGTCCTGAAGGACTTTGAAGTATTCGAGCGGGCCCAGCGGGCCGGTTTCTTTCGCATCGTCTGGGAGTTTGTGGAGATAGCCGACGGGCAGGAGATCGCCCTCGCCTTCGCCGCGGCCCTGTTTGCGGCCGTTGGCGTAGACGGTGGTCACGCCGTCGATGGTGACTTTACTCAGGTACTGCGCCTGGCCGAGGATCGTGCCTTCCTTGTCCATCTTGCGCCAGATTTCGACGGAGCTGCCGGTGTCGATGCGCACGTAAGGCTTGCCTTTCCACGCTTCGTTCTCCTCGACGACCTTGCCCTGCCCGATGGCTTCGGCGGCGGGCAGGATGGGCATCTTGCGCACCGCTTTACCATCGACTTGCGGCTCGGTGGTCAGGCCTCGCGAAAGAATGGCGATGGTGAGCAAGGCGCAGAAGACGACCAGCAGCGAGCCTTTGATGAACTGAACCCAGGTGGTCGAGACCATGCCGGCGGTGACGACGATGAGCACGACGACAACGCCGACGATGATCACGCCCACGGCATGCGGAAAGCCGAGCAGCGGCGTGACCAGTGCGCCCGCGCCGGACATCTGCGGAATGAGATAGAAGATGGAGACGACAAGCGTGGCGATTGCCGCGGCCATCTTGATGCCGCGGGAGTTGAACTTGCTGTCGAGGGCGTCGGCGAAGGTGAACTTGCCCAGGCGTTTGATGGGCTCGGCGATGACGAAGAGAGCGACGATCCAGCCGGCGAGGAAACCGATGGAGTAGAGAAAGCCGTCGTAGCCGTTGAAGGCGATCATGCCGCAGATGCCCAGAAACGACGCGGCTGAAAGATAGTCACCCGCGAAGGCGACGCCGTTGACGAACCAATGCACGCCGCCGTGCGCCGCGTAGTAACCCTTGGCGCTCTTGGCCTTGCGGCCGAGGTAGAACGAAAGGCTGAGCACGACGGCGACGAACATGCCGAAGACAATGACGGTGGTGGAGGAGGCTTCGTAGAGCATGAGTGGCGGATGTGAAAGGTGGAATGTGGAAAGTACAAAGTGAGTCAGCCGCTTGCGGCTTAGCAGAGAAGTTCAGGTGTCAGACTGGAATTCTGAAACTCGAAATCTGAAAATGGATCGCTGCCCGCTCAGTTCGAATCGGAAGGTTTTTCATTCGCACTCGGCGGCTTACTTGAAACAGCGGGGCCGCGGACGAGGAACATGTAGATCGCCGCGAGGATGAGGGCGACGAGAATGAGCGACATGCCGTAGATAATGGCGAGGTTCACGCCGGCGAAGACGGGCTTGCTCATCGCTTCGGGGTTGAACGCGCTGAGCAGGACGAACCCGCCGTAGAACGCGAGATAGACCATGAACAGCATCATGCCGACGCGACTGTTGCGGCTGACGTTTTCAGGATGATCTTCGTGATCTTTGTGCAGTTGGGGAGGCGTGGTGGGGTCGGGCATGGGTCACTCCGGGAGCACCATCCCGAAAGGGTGGTGCTAATCGCGTTGGGCGGAAAAGGGTGAAGTCTGCAACGGCAATCCGTTGGGCAATAGCACCACCCTGTCGGGATGGTGCTCCGGGGATGGTGCTCCCGTCACCGCCCCGCGACAAACTTATAGATACACGTCTGCGTGTACGTTTCACCGGGCTTGAGGATCGTGCTGGGGAACGTGGGCTGATTCACGCTGTCGGGATAATGCTGCGTCTCCAGGCAGAAGCCGAAGTTTTTCTTGTAGACCTTTTCGCTCTTGCCGGTGAGCGTGCCATCGAGGAAGTTGCCGGTGTAGAACTGGATGCCCGGCTCATCGGTCCAGACTTCCATCACGCGACCGCTGGAAGGATCGCGCACGGTCGCGGCATGGGCCACTTGGCCGGTCTGGCTGTTGAGGACATAGTTGAGGTCGTAGCCGCCGGGGTTGCCCTTGGCGGGGTCGGAAGGAATCTGCTTGATGCGTCCGCCGATGGTCGCGGGGCGAAGGAAATCGTAAGGCGTGCCGAGAACCTTCGTGAACTTGCCGGTGGGAATGAGCGTGTCATCGACGGCGGTGAAGCTGTCGGCGTTGATGGTGACTTCGTGCTTGAGAATGTCACCGCTGCCCTGGCCGGCGAGGTTGAAGTAGGTGTGATGCGTGAGGTTGACGGGCGTGGCTTTGTCGGTGGTCGCTTTGTAATCGATGCGCAGGGCGTTGTCGTTGGTGAGCGTGTAGGTGACTTCCATGCTCAGGTTGCCGGGGTAGCCTTCATCGCCGTCGGGGCTGGTGTGGGTGAAGGTCACGCCGACGCCGTTGTCCGTCTCGAACAGCGTGGCGGCCCAGACTTTGCGGTTGAAGCCGACCTTGCCGCCGTGGAGATGATTGGGGCCGTTGTTGGTGGCGAGGGTGTACTCGGTGCCGTCGATGGAGAACTTGCCTTTGGCGATGCGGTTGGCGACGCGGCCGGTGGTGCAGCCGAAGTAGGGATTGTTGGGCAGCTCGTAGCCGGCGATGTTGTCGAAGCCGAGGACGACATCGGCGATCTGTCTGTTGGCGTCGGCGACGTGCATCTCGGCGAGGGCAGCCCCGTAGGTGATGAGCTTGGCGCGGGTGCCGTGCGAGTTGATGAGCGTGATCGCTTCGACTTCCTGTCCATCAGCGGTTTTGCCGAACGGCGTTCTGGTGCTGCTCATGGTGGTGGTTCCCTTGGGCGCGGGCGGAGGGGCGGGTGTCTGACACCCCGCGACAAAACCCAGCGCGACACACAGTGACAGAATCCGACTCAGGAATGCGGGCATGATCGATCCCCTATTCTTGGAATGAACCTGCCGCGGCCCGGGACGCATGTCGCAAGGCCGGCGGCGCAAGAGCAGCGGCAGTATACAGGATGGTCCGGAGTCTTGAGTCCTGAGTCCTGGGTCTTGAGTTTGGGTGCCACGCGAATGAGAAATCACAATTATCGCATCGCCCAAAGGCGATGATCGTTACAATGCCTTCATGAACACCGACCCTGATCTCAGTCGTTTCGAGTCGCTCATCAAAGCCGGGCGCATTCATGATGATATGAACTTCAATGAGAGGGTCTGGGCGCTGACGGTACGCATCCCGCGCGGCAGTGTGGCGACTTACGCCTCCATCGCCCGCAAGCTCGGCAGCAAAGCCTACCGCGCGGTGGGCAACGCGCTCAACCGCAATCCCTTCGCGCCGCAGGTGCCCTGTCACCGCGTCGTGGGCAGCGACGGTAAGCTCACCGGTTTCGCCGGCGGCCTGCGCAAGAAGGCGGCCATGCTCCGCGAAGAAGGCATCGAAGTCCGCGGCGACAAGGTCAACGTGCAGGCCCATGCGGTCAAGCTTTGAAAAGGCAGGGAAAATGTAAAATGCAAAGCATGCAAGTGAAAAATGCAAAGCAGGAGCTGTGCCCATAGCCCGTTCTTCATTTTGAATTTTTCATTTGCATGCTTTGCACGTTGCATTTCCCTTTCCCATGAACTGGTTTCTTTTCTTTCAACTCCTCGAGTGGGGCATCCGGCTGCTGATGCTGGTGGTCATCCTGCGCCGCCGCCTTCGCCCCACGACCGCGCTGGCGTGGCTGATGGTCATCTTTCTTATCCCTGAAGTGGGCGTGTTCTTCTACCTGATGTTCGGCGATGCCCGGCTGGGCAGGCGACGCACCAAGCTGCACCGCAGGATCGTCGAAGCCTCGCGCCGGCACGGCCGAATGGGCCGACAGTCGCGCCATATCCTGCGCCCGCACATCGCCAAAGAGCTCGAACCCGTCATTCTTCAGGCGGAAAAAATCGGCGGCATGACCACCTTGGGCGGCAACGATGTCGAACTCCTCGGCGATACCGTCGGCCTGATCGACCGCATCATCGAAGACATCGATCAGGCAACCCATCACGTCCACATGATGTTTTACATCTACTCCGATGATGAGACCGGCAGGCGGGTCAGCGCGGCCCTCAGGCGGGCGGCCCGTCGCGGAGTCCAGTGCCGGCTGCTGGTCGACGGCGCGGGCTCGTGGAAGTTCACGCGCTGCGGCGCGATCGACGAGCTGCGCGAACATGGTGTGCGCGTCGAGATCATGCTGCCCATCCGCCTGTGGCGCCGAGGCCTGGCGCGCATCGACCTGCGCAACCATCGCAAACTCGTCGTCATCGACGGACGAATCGCCTACACCGGCAGCCACAACATCGTCAACCCCGACTACGGCAAGGGCGCGTTCGGCTCCAGCCTGGCGTGGGTCGATCTCACCGGCAGGTTCGCCGGCCCGATCGTGCATCAGCTTCAAATCGTTTTCCTCGAAGACTGGGCCTTCGAGATGGGCGAGCTCTTCGATGATGAGACGATGACCCAACGTGTGAAGGAAGCGACAGGTACGGATCTGGACAACCCCAGCGAGACGGAGGCAA
>JBBDXA010000228.1:46241-70696 GCA_040902585.1 Phycisphaeraceae bacterium | reverse complement strand
CGTAAGCACGTGGAACTGGAGCACCGGCCCGGCAGGGCGGTGCCCAAGGGTGTGCGAATACGATTGCACCACCCTACCGGGCCGGTGCTCCAAACTGATCACACACGTTGAGTCCGAGGCATCGCATGAGCAACGATCTGACCGATCTGGATGACCTGCTTGGTGACTTCGATGACGGGCCCACGCCGGCGGCGGGGCCGCTTGAAGCGGCCCGGCCTGCGGCCGCGGCCAGGCCGATTCCTCGCCGCGCGACCGAAGCGCTGAGCGACCTGTGGACGCCGGGCGATGAGCCTGAGAACGCGCCCGTGGCCGACCTGGCGCAGGTGCTGCTCGATAACGGGTCCTGCACGGCGGCGATCCTTTCACAGGCCCAGGCCGTCATCTCCAAGACCCCCGGCAAGAAGCTGGCGGATGTGCTCGTGGAGATGAGCGTGGCTGAGCAGGATGTGCAGTCCGCCGTGGCGATTGTGCGCGGCCTCGGCTTCGAGCGAGTTTCCGAAGACACCATCGATGAAAAAATGATGCAGCGCCTCGGGCGCGACTACTGTAAGGAGCGCGGCGTCGTGCCCCTTCGCATGAGCGGCTCGCGCCTGCTGCTGGGCGTCGTTCACCCCGACAACCTGATGGCGATCGACGAAGTGCGTCATCGTCTGGGTGTCGCTGTCAAGCCTGTCGTCGTCTGTCGCAAGGATATCGTCGCCATCGTCGACGCCAGCCGCGAAGAGGAAGGCAGCAACGACAACAGTCTCAACGTCGACGAGATCATCGCCGGTGTGGAAGAAGATGATGTCGAAGTTGTGAACACCAAGGAAGAGGAAGTTGACCTTGAGAAGATGGCGGGCGAATCGCCGGTCATCCGCCTGGTGAACTTCGTGATTGCCGACGCGGTCAAGCAGGGCGCGAGTGATATTCACATCGAGCCGCAGGAAAAGAAGCTTAAGATCCGCTACCGCATCGACGGCATTTTGTTTGAAGCGATGAGTCCGCCGCACCAGATGCACGCGGCGATCATCTCGCGTCTGAAGGTCATGTCGAATCTGGACATCTCCGAGCGCCGCCTTCCTCAGGATGGCCGCATCCGCGCCGTGATTCACGGCCGCAAGCTCGACCTTCGACTTTCGACGCTGCCGACCGTCGCCGGTGAAAAGGCGGTCATGCGTATTCTCGATACGCGATCGATTCAGGTGAGCCTCGATCACCTGGGCATGGGCGAGGATACGCTGAACATCTGGAAGCATCAGATCGATCAGCCGCACGGCATCATCCTCGTCACCGGGCCCACCGGCTCGGGTAAGACGACCACGCTGTATGCATCGCTCGCGCAGCTCGACCGCAATGAACTGAACATCTCCACCGTTGAAGACCCGGTCGAATATCACTTGAACGGCATCAACCAGGTGCAGGCTCACGAGAAGATCGGCATGAGCTTCGCCGCGGCCCTGCGCTCGCTCCTGCGACAGGACCCGGACGTCGTCATGGTCGGTGAAATTCGTGATGCGGAGACGGCGAAGATCGCGATCCAGGCTTCGCTCACCGGTCACCTGGTGCTCTCGACATTGCACACCAACGACGCGCCTTCCAGCGTGACGCGACTGATCAACATCGGCGTCGAGCCTTACCTCATCGGCGCAGCCCTGCACGGCTGCCTCGCCCAGCGCCTGACCCGCCGCATCTGCGAACACTGCAAGGTGCCCACCACCGTTGACGGCGAGTCGGAAGAGCATCTGGCGATGCTGGGCATTCACGTGAACGAACTGTTCAAGGGCGAAGGCTGCGATCGTTGCCGCAACACGGGCTACTCCGGGCGCGTCGGCCTGTATGAACTGCTCGTGCTCGATGACTTCCTGCGCGACAAGGTGGTGAGCAATCCGAACGTGACCGAGTTTCGCCGCATCTGCGTCGAGCGCGGGATGGTGACGCTGCGCATCGACGGCTTCAAGAAGGTCGCGCTGGGGATGACCACGGTCGATGAGGTGCTGCGCGTAACCGAGGCGACGATCTGATTGGACGACTGAGAATCTGCTAGTGGTTCGTTCCCGGGTGCTAGTGGTTCGTTCCCGGGTGCCATGGGTAAGCGAGTCGGCGAGCTTACCCGTGAGATGAACCAAGGGCGCACGGCACGGGCAAGCTCGCGGACTCGCTTGCCCATGGCACCCTAGACATGCCCTCTCAAGCCATCAGCTCTTTGATCGGCTCGCTGCCCGTGATCAGCTTGGCGACTTCCGACGGCACGCTGGTATCCAGCCGAAGCAGGCCCACGTCGAAGACGCTGTGCATCAGCGTGGAGATGAGATTTGGAATGCGGATCGGCTCGGTGTGCGCCTCGCCTGCATCGCGTGAGGATTCGCCGATGGTCTGCCCCATTTTCAAGCCGCCGCCGTGCAGGAGCAGAGGCGCGAGGCCGCCCCAGTGATCGCGCCCGCCCTTGGCGTTGACCTTGGGCGTGCGACCCATCTCGCCGCAGCAGACCAGCAGAATCTTTTTCGAAAGGCCGCGCGATTCGACGTCTTCAATGAACGCCGAGACCGCGTGATCAAACGGCGCGCCGGCGTAGATCATGCCTTCGGCGCAGCCCGCGTTGTTCTGGTCGGCGTGAAAATCCCAGACGAAGTTCGTCGTCACCGTGACAAAGCCCGCGCCGCGCTCGCAGAGTCTGCGGGCCATGAGCATCAGTTTGCCGAGTGAGGCGACGTGGTCAGCGTAACGCGGATGGTTGTTCCATTTCTTGTCGATGGCGGAGCGCGCGACGAGCTTGCTGGTGTCGTATCGCGCGACGAGTTTGGGGTCTTCCTTGGAAAGATCGAACGCATCGGCGACGCCGCCGAGGATGGTGTCAAACGCCTGCGTCTGGAAGCGATCGATGCCGGTGAACTCGCCGGTGACGTCGAGCGTGCGCCGCATGACATCGATCTTCTCCAGCAGCCCGCGGCGATCATCGAATCGTTCGCGCGAAAGGGCGAGCTGAAGGTTGCGCTGGAAGGTGCCATCCCCGCCCGGCTCAAACGGCGCGTAGGCGCTCCCCAGATCGCCGGTGGAAAGAAAGTTGCCGAACTGTTTCACCGCTTCGCCCGCTTCCTTATCCACCGCGCGGGGGAAGAGGGCGATGTTGCGCGGCATACCGGTGATGGGGTGATTGGTCCCCGCGACGCGCGAGTAGATGGAGCCGAGGTTGGCGTTGAGTTGGGTCTTGGCGACGATGGGTTTGATGTCGTGGTTGCCGTCGCCTGTGGAGAAGGAGCGGACGATGGAGAACTTGTCGTTGAGGGCGGCGAGCTTGTGCATCGTGCCGCCGAAGGTGATGCCGGGGATTTTTGTCTTGATCTCGTCAGTGGTGCTGCGGACGCCGCTGGGCGCGGACATCTTCGGGTCAAACGTTTCCTGCTGCGGCGGGCCGCCGTGCATGAAAAGAAAGACGACCGACACATCCTTCACGACTTTGCCATCCCCGCCTGCCGCGCCCGCCAGCGCCTTGGAAGCCATGAGCTGCGAGAGCGAGAGTCCGCCCAGCGCGAGGCTACCGACGCTGAGAAAACTGCGACGACTGACTGGATCATTGAAGTTGAGCATGATGCAGGCTCCGACCGTCGCCTTCTTCAACCGCCCCGCAGATTCTATTGTATCTTGTCGCGGGTAAGTATCATGGTAACGCCGGCCCCACGGAATGATCGGTTTTTCAGCCTTCGCTGGTAGAATGGTTCGGTCCGCCGGAGTTTCAGCATGCCGACCCAGGCAAGATATCGCGGCTTCACGCTCATCGAGATGCTTCTGGTTATCTCGTTGATCGCGCTGCTCATTTCGATGCTCCTGCCCGCCTTGGGGAAGAGCCGGCAATCGGCCCGCGCCGCGTGGTGTGGTTCCAATCAGAGGCAGCTCGTCGAGGCGTTGACCATGTACGCCGACCTGGCCAACTACTATCCCGCGGGGCTCGACGCCGCGCCCAACAACAACGACCGCATCTGGCTTTGGCCGCCGCAGCTTCGACGGTTCACCGATCGCGACCAGCGCATCTTCCACTGCCCGCAGGCACCGGCGAGCACGGAGTGGGATTACCGCACCACGCCCGGCGAGCCGGCCTTCTTCGGTTACGACGAAAATGAAACGCGCATCCGCGGTTACACCTACAAATTCTCGTACGGCTACAACGTGTGGGGCGCGTTTATGGTGCAGAACCCCAACACCGGCCTGGGCGTCTACCGCAACCATCCCTATCTCGATGCCGCCCGCGTCGCAGCCGTGAAGAATCCGTCGGACATGGTCGCCTTCGCCGACAGCAATCCAAATGATTTCTGGTCCGGCTTCATCGGCCCATACCGCACCGGCCAATGGCCCAGCCGAATGCACATGGGTAATCCGAACGTGGCGTTCGTGGATATGCATGTTGAGATCGTGGACCGCACGGAACTGGTTGATGTGGTGCTCAATCGCGAATCCAACCAGCGGTGGAACAACGACCATCAGCCTCACCTTTTGAACACAGGCACGATTCAGAACGATGGCGTGCCGGAGTTTCCGTAACACCTGCGATTCGAGAGACTATTCTTTCCTTGCGTCACCTCAACCCGGAATCTACTGATGTATCTGAACCGACTACTGCCTGTCCTATTCACATGTCTTTTCGCGATTGGATCGTTGCCCGCCGCCGAGCCGGATGTCTACGATCAATCCTTCGCCGAATTGGAGAAAGACACCGAAGCGGACGGCGCGATCCGCATCCTGCTCATCGCCGGGCCCGCGACGGCGACCAAGGCCGTGGGCGGGCACGAATATTTCGCAGGCTGCGTGCTGCTCGCTGACATGCTCAAGCAGACGCCCCGCGTGCATCCCATCCTCATCCGCGACTGGCCTAAGAATGAGAAGCTCTTCGATCGCGCGGCCGCGGTCGTCATCTTCTCCGACGGCGGCGGCAAACAGCCCACCCTCGCTGAGAAGGATCGCCTCGCGCTCATGGACAAACTCGCCCAGCGCGGCGTCGGCATCGTCCACCTCCACGGCGCGATCGATTACCCCGGTGCCTCTGCTGACAACGCCATCGCCTGGTCTGGCGGCGCGTGGGTCGCCGGCTACTCCAACGCCGGCCGGGGGCACTGGGATACCGAGCACAACGAATTCCCCAAGCACGACATCACCCGCGGCGTCACCCCCTGGAAACTCAACGACGGCTGGCTTACCAAAATGAAATTCACCGAAGGCATGAAAGGCGTCACGCCCCTCGTCTGGTCCGCCAAGGCCACCAGCGGCAGCGACAAGGGCGGCGACGCGGCCATCGCCGCATGGGCCTACGAGCGACCTGCCGAGACGAACGCCGCCGCCGGCCGCGCCTTCGTCTTCACCGGCATCGATGCCCACTTCGCCTGGGCTTTGGATGGCATGCGCCAGTTCACCGTCAACGGCATCCTGTGGTCCGCAGGCGTGGCGATTCCCGAAGGCGGCGCGAAGTGTGTGCTGGATAAAGAAAAGATGAATCGCGCGTTCGACAAGCGGCCGGCGAAGAAGCCGGCGGTGAAGGCGGAAGCGAAGCCCGCGCCGACGAAGTGATCCTGGACTTCACGGCGCCTTCATTCTCTACCTCCCCATACCTCCTCTACCTCCTCCCCTCCTGCCCCTCAATACACCGGCATACTCCGATCAATCTCCTTCGCCCATGCCGTGATTCCGCCGGTCACATTCGTCGCGTTCAGGCCCGCCTTGCGCATGATGTCCACTGCCTGGGCGCTGCGCCCGCCCATCTTGCAATGCACGATGTATGCCTTCGTCGGATCGAACTCGCTCAGCTTCGCGGGCACGGAGCCGAGCGGAATCAGCTTCGCCTGCGGGAGGTTGCAGATGTCGTGCTCGTGCGTCTCGCGCACGTCGATGAGGACGAAGTTGTCTTGTCTTTCGAGTTTCGCTTTGAGCTGTTGGACAGTGATGGTGGGGATGGCACCGGCGTCGCGGATGATCGTGTCAGACTCTTCGCCGCGGATGCCGCAGAACTGTTCGTAGTCCACCAGCTCGGTGATCGTCGGGTTGTCGCCGCACATCGGGCAGGCCGGGTCCCGGCGAATCTTGAACTCCTTGAACTGCATGTCCATCGCGTTGTAGCGCATGAGCCGATTGGTCAGCGGCTTGCCCTTGCCGAGGATGAGCTTGATCGCCTCGGTCGCCTGGATGCACCCGACCACGCCCGGCAACACGCCCAGCACACCGCCCTCCGCACACGAAGGCACCATCCCCGGCGGCGGCGGCTCAGGATAAAGACAACGATAACACGGACCTCTCCGTTTGCCGCTTGCGCCTTCGCCTTCCACCCGCCGCGGATCAAACACCGTCGCCTGCCCCTCAAATCGAAAAATCGAACCATACACATTGGGCTTATTCAGCAGCACGCACGCATCATTCGTGCAGTACCGCGTCGGGAAATTATCCGTGCCATCGATCACCACGTCATACTTCTCGATGATCGACAGCGCGTTGGAACTGTTGAAGTGCCCTTCGTGGATTTCAATCTTCACATGCGGGTTGATGCCCTTGAGTCTTTCGCTGGCCGCCTCAGTCTTCCGCCGCCCGACATCGCTGGTGGAAAACAAAATCTGCCTTTGCAGGTTGGAGAAATCGACCTTGTCAAAATCGACAAGCCCGATGCGCCCGATGCCCGCCGCGGCGAGGTACATCGAAACCGGTGCACCGAGTCCACCCGTGCCGATGCACAGCACACTGGCCGCCTTGAGCTTCTTCTGGCCTTCGAGCGCGACCTCGGGCAGAATCAGGTGACGCGAGTAGCGCTGGATTTCATCTTTGGAAAGCGGCACTTCGAGTGGGGCGGAAGCGGCGGGGGCGGGCATAGCGGGCGACTCCTGAAGCAACGTGGCTCAATGGGTTCACATAACGAGCGACTATTGTAGGACAGACAATTGCCCCCTTTCGTGATGTGCGTCTCAATCAGCGCCAGCGCAGCCCCACCTTCCGCCCATGATCCTCATGCTTCTTGTCCAGCGCGACAAGCTCGATCTCCGCGCCGCCTTCCAGCAGCGTGCAGCGCAGCCAGCCGTTGGGTTTGCGCGGGTTGAAGAGGTACGCCACGGGCGGTTGATTGATCAGGTGAATGTCTTCGATCTGCGTGTACTTGAAGTCGTGGCTGTGCCCGTAGATGAAAGCCTTGACCTGGCGGCGGGGCAGGAGAACGTCGAAGAGGGCATCGGTGTCGGTGACGCCGTGCGAGGTGTTGGGGTGGCCGGGGTCGGGCGTGTGGTGGACCATGATGATCGCGGGCTTGTCCTTGCGATCGTCCAGCGCGCTGGCGAGCCACTTGAGCTGGGCTTCACCGATCTTGCCGGGCGTCTTGTTGGTTTCGTTGAGTGAGTCGAGCAGGAAGAAGTTGCCGCGCGGGGATTCGACGATGCCCACCTGCTTATCCTCGACCGGCTGCGGAGCCTTCTCGCTCGGCGCGACGCCGGGGACATGATCGCGGAAGTTCGTTCGCTGGTCATGATTGCCCAGCGTCAAATGCATCGGCACGCCGCCTTCGCGCACGGGTTTGATCAGATCGATGAACACATCGTAATCCTTCACCTCGCCTCGGTTGAAGGCGAGATCGCCGTTGATGAACACGCCTGCGGGCCGCTTCTCCAGCGCGAGTATCTCCCTGCCCACGGCGGCGAGATTGTCCGCCATGTTGGTGTTGCGCGTGACCTGCTTGGGATCGAGTGCGATGTGTGTGTCGGCGAGCAGCGCGAAGGTGTGAGGATCGGTCGCCTTCTCCGCGGCATAAAGCTCGCGCGGCAACATGGCCGCGACGCCTGCGGCCAGCGAACCGCGAAGAAAGTGACGGCGGGAAACGGGAGGGAGCGGGGGAAGGTGAATAGGCATCGCACTATCTTAATGCGTACTGCCTCGATTGCCGCATGGGCAAAGTTCGCCGTAAAGGAAAGACCGACGATCAGGTCAACCGGGCCCAGCGCGCCCACTGTTCGGTGAGTGACATGCCTCGCGCCAGGTCGTACTGCGGGTTGTACCCGAGATGCGTGCGGGCCTTGTCGATGAGGACGCGCGTGGTGGAGGTGAACTGCGGCAGACTGGCGGCGTCGGGCACGGCGATCGGGCGCGTGTCCGGTGCCTGTGCCGCCCCTTTCGCAATTGCGTCCTGCGGGCCGCTCGGCGCCTTCGCATCAGAAGGCGCTCCCGCAAAATGCTTCCCCAGCACCAGCCGCTTCACACCATTGAGCAACTTGCGCGGCGTCAGCTTCGACGCGATGCGATAGGGCAAACCAAGTATCGGCGAGTTCACCAGGCGCTGGCGCACATCAGGCCGGTCGCGCAGCACCTGGAACAGCCATCCGAAAATTGTGCGCGGCTTGCGAGGCACCTTCTGCCTTTGGCGAATCTCTTCTACCGGCAGCGTGACGATTGACTGTTTTCCCACCATGCGTTCGATCGCGCCGTAATACTCGCGCCACGAAACAGTCTCGGGGCCGGAGACGAGAAACGTCTGGCCGACGGCTTCATCCTGTGTCGCGGAAAGGAGCATCGCGCTGACCACGTCATCGACGTAAACAGGATTGCACACGCCTTCGGTTTCAGGCAAGGCGAAGCGACCGGCCTTGAGACGCGCGATCTGACCGGCGGTCCACCAGCCGCCGAACGGGCCGTAGACCACGGTGGGTTGAAGGATCGTCGTGGGCAGCTTGTGCTCGCGATGGGCCTGGAGAACGAGTTCCTCGGCTTCGAGTTTGGTGTCGCCGTAGGCGTCGCCCGTCGCGCGGCGAGGGGCGGTTTCATCGAGCGTTTCGCAATTGAGTGAGCCATACACGCTCAGTGTGCTCAGGTGTACGAGGCGTTTCACTTGTGCATGTCTCGCCGCTTCGATCACCGCCCGTGTGCCTTCGACGGTCGCATGGCGTTGCTCTTCGAGCGAGCCGGTGCCGCCAAAGGCACAGTGAAAGATGTAGTCACAACTTTCTGCGGCCTTCTTCAAGGCATCGACATCCGTCAGGTCGGCTTGCACGAGTTCGACGTTGAAGCGTCGAAGGCGAATCGCGCGGCGAAAGTCACGCACAACGGCGCGCACGGTCGCGCCGTGCTCAAGGATGAGCTTTTCGACGAGGCGACCGCCGATGAAGCCGGTGCCGCCGGTGACAAGGACGGTCCCGATTCCCTTCCCTCCCAGGGAGGGGTCAGGGGAGGGTCGGCCGTTCAGCGTGTTGTTGCGTTCATTCACGCCGCACCTCCCGCGACCGTCTGTTTGCTGATCACGCCTGCCGCGCGATCGCTTGTTTCATCCTGTGCAACCCCTTCAAACACCCACGGATGCTGGAGCGACTGCCGCTGCGCGTAACACTGCTGGACCAGCGCGACGGATCGCCGACCTTCTTCACCGCTGACCGCAGGGGAGCGCCCTTCACGGATGGCCGCGGCGAAGTCAGCGAGTTGATCGGCGAAGATGTTCTCAGCCGCCGCATCAGGCCGCGTGAGTGCGCCGCCGAGTGACCAGCCGGGCGAGTTTGCCTTTGCGCCGTCGCTGAGTGTGAATGAGAATGTGTTCGCGTAGGCGCCGACCTCGACGCTGCCGCGCTCGCCGCGAATGAGGGTCGAGTTGCGCATGCTGCGCGTCCGGCTGAGTTCGATGTGCGCATTCGCACCGTCGCCAAAGGTAAGATCGAGTTCGCAGTCCGCCTCGACACCGCCCATGTCGTCATCGCGATAGCTGACCTGCTTCGCATCGCCGAACCACCAGAGCAAAGCGTCGAGCACGTGAACACCCGCATCGGCGAGGACGCCGCCGCCTGCCGCGCTGCGATCGAGGAAGAAGGGTGAAGCGATGGGCCAGTCGAAGACGCCGCCTTCGCTTACGTCGATGCTCTCGATGCGTCCGAGCATGCCGTGCTCGAGCATGGTCTTGATAGCGCGATAGCCCCAGCGGAATCGCCGCACGAGGCCGACGGCAAGGGTCGCGCCGCTTTCCTTCGCGGCGGCGAGCATGGCATCGCACTCGCCGGTCGTGCGCGCCATCGGCTTTTCAACGAGCACGTGCAGGCCCTGTTTGAGCAGGTCGATCGTCACGGGCGCATGCAGGGCGGGCGGCAGGGCGATGATGGTGGCATCGGCGTGAGCTTTGAGATTCGATGGTTCCGCAAGCGTCGTTGCCATGTTGAACTTCGCCGCCAGCTTTGCGGCCCGCGCGGTGTCCTTGTCAACGAGCGCGGTGACGGCGACATCAGGCAGCGCCGCCGCGCCGGGCAGATGGCCCTGCTCGGCGATCGCGCCGCAGCCGATGACGGCCACGCGCAGCGGTGTCTGTGCGGATGGAGAAGGGCGCTGCGTCATGTGGAAGGATTGCGGATGCGTGACTTGTTCCAGTTGTCGAGCTTGGTGAACAGCTTCCAGCCGAGCAATCGCGACATCCACTTGCGAACAAAGCGGCGGAAGGGCGGCATCGGCTGCTGATGGTAATGCCAGTTGAGGATCGGCACCTCCACGCCCGGCTTCGTCAGAATCACCAGCAGGTAATTCCCTTCGAGCAGCTTCACGACCTTGTGCTCGAAGCGGTCAAAATCCTTCGGCACCCAGCCGCTCTGATGGCGCTCGAATTCGTTGCCGCAGGCGTCCCCCTGCTCGCAGAAGCCCATCGGCGTGGTCAGGATCACCGCCTTGTTGCTCTTGGCGAGACAATCGTCGAGCAGTTCGTAGGCCTTCTCCTTGGGCACGTGTTCGAGCACATCGCCCATGAAGATGACGTCGTAGGTGTCCGCGGTTTTGATGAGCTTGCAGAAGTCGCCAATGTAGATGTTGGTGTAGATGTAACGGTGGGCATCGGTGATGTAGGGCTCGAAACCTTCGATACCGTCGATGCGGATCGTCCAGTTCTCCTTCTTGTATCGCTCGTAGTCATCGAACGACTGAGTGATTTCCAGATACTCGCGGAAGACGTGGCCCCACTTGCCGAAGCCGATGCCCAGCTCCAGCAGCGACGCGGGCCTGTACTGGAAGGCCGCGAAGAGGACGTAGGGCATCGGGCTGATCGGACCGCTGGGCATTGAAGGAAACTCCCGAGGATTCAGTTGATCGAGTCACTCAATTATGGCTGGCGATGACGGGAGCCTGTTCGTTGATCGGCGAATCGTCGGACGAGTCGATAGTCCACTGGCCTTTGCAGTCGATGATCATGCCGAAGTACTTCCCGCCGCGCACGCTGAACCTTCTTGGTTCAGGCGTGCCCCAGATGCAGGCTCGCTGGTCTTCGTGTTCGTGGACCTTGAATTCCAGCGCGAAGTCGCCATCGTTCAGAGGCATCGGGTCGAAGACCATTTTCATGTGATACCGGCCGGGCTCATTGGGAATTTCCTGCCCGTCGAACAGCGTGTTGAAGGTGCCAAGGTAGATGCCGCTGAGGGTGTTGAGATTGACGATCACCGAAGGAACGTCAAACGCCCGGCGAAGGATCAGATCAAATTCCAGCACGCCAGGCTGATTCATCTGCCAGTCCAGCACTTCCTTGCCGTGCCTGTCGGTGAGCTGAATGTTGGCGATCTCCGCGTCGCCTCCGGAGGCGTCCGCGGCTGCCGTGCCGTCGAGCACGTTCAGGTACTTCTTGATCGCGCCTTCGGTCTGGCCGTGATAGACCACTTCGCCCTTGTGCAGGACGAGCGTGTTGGGGCAGAGGCTGCGGACCTGTTCGAGGATGTGGCTGATGAAGATGACGGTGGTGTTGCTCTTGACGAGGTTGCGCATGTGCGTGAGGCACTTGGTGCGGAAGCGGGCATCGCCGACGCTGAGCACTTCATCCACCAGCAGGACATCGGGCTCCAGGTGCGCGGCCACGGAAAAGCCCAGGCGCGCCATCATGCCGGAGCTGTAACGCTTCACCGGCGTTTCGATGAAGTCGCCGATGCCGCTGAATTCGATGATGGCTTCCTCGCGGGCCTTGATCTCAGCCTTCTTCATGCCGAGGATGGTGCCGTTGAGGTAGATGTTTTCGCGTCCGCTCAGGTCCGGATGAAAGCCCGCGCCGACCTCGATGAGCGCGGAGATGCGGCCGTTGACGTGGTAATTGCCGCGGTTGGGTTTCAAGATGCGCGAGAGGACTTTGAGCATGGTGCTCTTGCCCGCGCCGTTGGGCCCGATGATGCCCAGCGACTGGCCGCGCTGGACTTCGAAGTTCACATCCTTGAGAGCCCAGAACTCTTTGTTGTTCAGGTCGCCGCGCTTCGGGCCTTTGCCGACGAGGCGCTTGCACAGCGCGGGAATCAGCTCGCGCAGCGAGTCGTGAATCTCGCCTTTGCGAAACTTCTTCCAAACGTGATCAACCTGGACAACGGCTTCATTCATGGGTTTGAGCTATCAGCTATCAGCTATCAGCTATCAGCTATCAGCTTGGGAGTTTGTTGGTCAATAGGTTCAATCCGCAATCCCTTGGCCCTTGGCCCTCTTCCCTTGGCCCTTTCCTCACGCATATTCGGCGAACAGGTGCTCGGCCTTTTCAAAGAAGATGCTGCCCAGCAGCAGGGCGAGCAGGGCGACGATGGTGCTATAGCCGACCCAGGGCCAGAGGAACGGATCCATCGCGCCGTTGACGACGAGGCATCGCAGCGATTCGAGCAGCGGGGCGACGGGATTCAGGAGCAGCACCCAGCCATACTGGCCGAGCTCTTCGTAGGTGAAGTAAACGAGCGAGAAGAACAGGCCGAACTGAAGAATGACGCCGACAATGTACTTCACATCGCGGAAGAACAGGTTGGCCGCGCCCAGAAACATGCCCAGTCCGGTCGCCATGATGACGAGCAGGCCGATCACGACGGGCACGAGCAGCAGGCTCCAGGAGAGTGTCACGCCGGTCGGATTGGTCGTCTGGACGAACGAGGCTGCTTCGCCAGTGGGCTGAGGATTCGCGATCGGGATCAGGACCACCATCAGCGTGATTACAAGGATGAGGCCGGCGACGCTGATGAGGAAGTCGAACAAGGCCGAGAGTACGCCCGAGAGCGGGACGATGTGTCTCGGAAAGTAAATCTTGGTGATCAGTCCGATGTTGGCGATCAGGCTGTTGGACGCGCCGCCGACGATCGCGGCAAAGAGAATCCAGGGCACGCTCTTGACCATCACACCCACGATCGACGCCAGCTCCAGCGGCTTGCCGCTGAAGATCGACATCACCACGCGGAACACGATGCCCGAAGCGATCGCCAGCACCGGCAGGAAAAACGCCCACGCGATCCCCATCACCGCCTGCTTGTACTTCACGCGGATGTCGCGATAAGTCAGCGCGAACAGGAGTTCGTGGTACTCGCGAAGTTCTTTGATCATCCGGGTGAGCATGGGGAGAGTCAGGAGTCAGGAGTCAGGAGTCAGGAATCAGGGGTCAGGGGTCAGGGGTCAGGGGTCAGGGGACCAAGGTTGCGGGTCGGTAGGCGACTGTTTGGCGATCAGGAGTAGTTGCGGTTGCGTATTTACGAAAGCGTAGGTCGTGGCCGATCATAGTATGAGACAGGCCTCTGGCATCTGACCCCTGACCCCTTCCCAATGTCCAACAGTTCCAATAATTCGCCGCTGCATTGCGTCAGTATCGACGTGGAAGAGTACTTTCACATCGAGGCGGCCTACAGCAGGGTGCCGCGCGAGCAGTGGGACAACTGGCCCAGCCGGGTCGAGCGGAATATCGACCTGCTGCTTACTCTTTTTGATCGGCACAATCAGCGGGGCACATTCTTTATCCTGGGCCACGTCGCCCAGCGTCACCGGGCGATGGTCCGCCGCATCGCCGAAGCCGGTCACGAAATCGCCAGTCACGGTTCCATGCATGATCGACTGCATCGGCTCACGCCCGATACCTTCCGCGAAGACCTCGTTGCCTCCAAGTCGCTGCTCGAAGACCAGACCGGCAAGCAGGTCATCGGTTATCGGGCACCGACGTTCAGCATCGTCCCGCAGACGGCCTGGGCGATCGACGTGCTCGCCGAGGCGGGCTTTCAGTACGACGCTTCGATCTTCCCTGTGCGACACCCTTGGTACGGCGTGCCCTCCGCGCCGGATCGACCATTTTGGGTGCGGGGTCGGCCGGATGGCCCGAAGCTGCTGGAAGTCCCGCCGCTGACCTGGTCGCCCGGCGGCCTGCTCAAGCCCCTGGCGCGCAGCCGCGGCGGCAAGCTCCCCGTCGCCGGCGGCGGCTACTTCCGCCTGCTGCCGCTGTGGTTCATGAAAAAGGGCCTGGCGCAGGCCGCCAAACAGGGGCGACCGGCGATTCTGTATTTTCATCCGTGGGAGTTTGATCCTGACATGCCGCGCATGCCGCTGAGTTTCACGGGGCGCTTGCGAACCTACACAGGGCTGAAATCAGCGGAGCGGAATCTGAGCAGGATCATGTCCAAGCCCGCGCGGTGGGGAGCGATTGCCGATGCGCTGAGCGATTTGAAGGCGATGGCCGATGCCGGGCCCGTGTTCGACCTTTCGCTCGATCGCGTGGCGTAGCTCGCCTGATTCACACCCTGAGATATGATGCAGGCTCCGGCACCGTTCAGGTGTCAACGGAGGCATGCCACTCATGGACGCTGACGAAGAAACCCGCAACTTCAAAATCATGGCTGGGATTGTGCTGGTCTTCTTCATGTCCATGTACGCCTCCTGTCAAGAGCTGAAATACATGGCTTGGGGCAAGACGGTGCAGGCTGATGTGGTGGCGTTTGAAGTGGTCTCCGTAAGCACCGGCCGCTACGGCGCGAAGGAGATGCGACAGCGATTGCAATGTACCTACGACGATGGCGGCAAGACCGTGAAGTTCACGGATACGCTGCCGATGGACTGGGATCTGAGCGAAGCTGAAGAGACCAAGAAAGTCCGCGTGCAGTTCTTCGCAGGTGACGCCCGTTCCGCCCGGCTGGCGGGGCGCCCCAATCTCGTTGCCGTGATCGCCTTCTTCGCCATGTTGTTGGTGGTGATCGGTTACACCATCAAGTTCATCCGCGACGCGAAGCGGCCTTATTAGGCTGCGATCGTTAACCTGAATCCTGCGGCGTTCGCCCCTATAATCCTGCCCGGACACAACACCGATCAGGCCCGGCCCGATGGAGATCAGATGCTCTGGCAACCCCCGCTACCACCGCAGTACACGTCCATGACGGACCAGCAGCTCGCCGAGGCCATCCGCGAGCGCAAGGCTGAACTGCGCGGCCAGCTCGTCATCCTCGGCCACCACTACCAGCAGGATGAAGTGATTCAGTTTGCCGACTTCACCGGCGACAGCTTCAAGCTCAGTCAGCTCGCGGCGGACGAAGTAAAGAAGGCCGGTGCGAAGTACGTCATCTTCTGCGGTGTTCACTTCATGGCTGAAAGTGCGGACATTCTCGCCCCGCAAGGCACGATCGTGATCCTTCCCGACCTGGGCGCGGGCTGCTCGATGGCGGACATGGCGACGCATCATGAGACGCTGGAGGCGTGGGCGGAGTTGGCGGAAGCGACGAAGGAACGAAGGGACGAAGGGACGAAGGGAGCGGTCCGCTTCATCCCGATTTGCTACATGAACTCGTCGGCTGCGATCAAAGCCTTCTGCGGCGAGCATGGCGGCGCGGTCTGCACGAGCAGCAACTGCGATCGTGTCTTCGAGTGGGCACTCGCGGGCGGCACCGTGCCCAGGGGCGAGCATGAAGAGATCAAGATTCTATTCCTGCCGGATCAGCACCTGGGCCGCAACACAGCCGCGGCGATGGGCTATGACATCCACGCGAACATGTGCCTGTGGGACCCGCGCCACGCCGACGGCTTCGGCGGACTCCAGCGCGACGATGTCGAGCGCTCCACCTTCATTCTCTGGAAGGGACACTGCTCGGTTCACAAGCTCTTCAGGCCGGAGCATGTCGATCAGGTCCGCGCGATCTGGCCGGATGTGACGGTGATCGTTCATCCCGAGTGTGCCTGCGAAGTGGTGCAGAAGGCGGACATGACCGGCTCCACCGAAGGCATCATGAAGGCCATCCGCGGCGCGGCCCCCGGCACGCGCTGGGCCATCGGCACGGAAGTTCACATGGTCAACCGCCTGGCGAAAGAGGCGGCGGCCCGCGGCGTCGAAGTGCGCATCCTTTCAGATTGTCAATGCCTCTGCACGACGATGTACCGCATCGATCTGCCGCACATTCTTTACGTGCTGGACAATCTGGTAAAGGGCAAAGTGGTGAATCAGATCACGGTGAAGGATGAAGTGAAGAAGTGGGCCCTGGTCGCGCTGGATCGCATGCTGGAGCTGACGGGCAGCGGGACGCTGAGTAAGCCACACGTCAACAGTGAGGCGATGGTGGATTGAAGACTGTTCATCAAGGCCGATGCCACTCCTGACATCCGCCGCAAAGGGCAAGCTGCGACCACCTGCCGCTGTCATGCGCCGTGCGCGTTTCATTCATCGCCTGCCAGATGTCGCGCAGCGGCGTGACACTCGCATCGCCCGCCGCCCCATCACCCAGCCAGTCCTGATCGCAAAGAGCCACGCGGCCATCCGCGAGGATCGTCATGCGTCGCTCGAGCTGACGACAGGCGACGCGCTTGGGCGGCGCCATCGCCACGGGACTCATCGCCGGTGACAGGTCGCGGTGGTAGCCGCGCCCGCTACGTGCCGGTTCGATCAAGGCGTGACCCGCAAAGTGCATCCAGCGGTCGAAGAATGTTTCCATATCGGTCAGCGTTTCATCCGTCTTGGTCAGTCGCGGCACGATCCAGGGCAGAGCTGCGCGCGGTCGCGGCTCATCACCGCCGAGCAGTCGCTGTTGGCGTTCGTTGAGCATCCATTGAAGATTCTGCACGACCTGGCTGAAGCGATCGCTGCCCATGGTGCGTTCGTACATCGCAGCCGTGTCCGCGTTGAGGCGAACGCTGACGATGTCGATCGGTAAGTCATAAAGTCGCGCGAGCAACGCTTCGTCTACCAGAAGATCCGTCTCCACATGCACACTGAATGCGCCCGCATCGTGAGCCGCCTGGACGATCGTTTCCCATTGCGGATGCAGCAGGGCATCACCGACGCCGCCGAGCGTGACCGTCACATCGCCCGCATCGCCGATCTGTTCGAGCAACCTTCGCGCCAGAGGCAGTTCCATCGGCGAGCGATCGAAGGCGATGTAATGTTGCGGCGTCAGGCGACCATGCAACTCGCGGCGGGGCGTGAGTTCGATCGTCACTTCGCGCGGCAGCATCTCGCGCTCGATCGCCCGCCACGCCTTCGTGCCGCGCTCCGCGGTGACCTGCGCATCAAGACTGTTCAGATCGCGCGACTGATCGGCGACCCGTTTGATCATCGCCACCGAGCGCGGCGTATCGAAGATGAATCGGCACGGACTGCTGCGCACCTGCGGCAACACCTGCACGCACACATCCAGCCCGATCGGGTCCGCCTGCGGTCGCGACGGCACGTAGCCGAGCATCTGCCCCAAGCCCGCGGCGTTCTCCGCGAGACTGGCGAGCAGTTCGACATTCATCGCAATCCCCGCAAGCCCCGGCGGCGCTTGCGTAAAAACCATCTTCATCGCATCGGGAAACTCCAGATGCCGCGCCATCACTTCATCGCACAGCACGGGATCAACCAGCATCCAGTCGCCGCCGACGAGCAGCACCGCTTGGGCACCGTGATGTTTCGCAGCCAGGCTCAGGCGATTGGCGGGCAGCAGTTCGTCGTAACAGGTCGTCGCGCCCAGTCCGCCGCGCCAGCTTGAAGGGGACCATCGACGAGCCGCCATGCGCATGGTGTGATGCGGATCGCCGTCCAGCGCCGCGTCGTACGGGAAGGCCGCGATGGGCATGCCGTTGATGTTGTCGCCCGTAAGCGCCAGCGGATCCTGTCCAGCCGGATGCACGAGCACGATCTCTTTGATGGTCCCGCATCGGCTCAGGCGCGCGAGCGTGTGTTGCAGGACGCTCAGGCCGCCGAGCTCGTAGGTCAGCTTCGACCGCAGGCCCAGCGGCGTTTGCGTCAGATTGGTCGCAACGAGGGCGATGGCTTTCATAAGGATGCGTCGCAATCACGCCGTGGTGGCGCTGGTGGGTTGAAGGTCGGCCGCGCTCTCGTTGCGATGGGTCACCGCTCGTTCGAGCGCCGCCTCGAAGATGCCAAGCGTCTCGACGTAGGCCTGACGCAGCCATTCGATGTTGTCGATGTCGCGCTCGATCTGCCTGCGCTGGCGGGCGAGCGGATCGGTCTCGTGAGCTTCATCAAACTGGATCGCCCGGTCCGCGCGGGCCCTGCGGAACACGCCGACGGTGTTCAGATCGTTCACCAGGCCGAAGGTCAGCGACCGTTTGTCGACCTCTTCCTTGTTGGCCTGAAGGCGGGCGAAGAGTTTGTTGAACCGCTTGCCGTCGCGCTGGTGTTCGAGCATCTGTCTCAAGATCGGCAGTGAAGACTCGGCAATTCGATCCAACTCATGCACATCACCGATGCGCTGCTGGATCACGTTCACCGCCGCCTCAAGCTGATCCGGATCGAATTGCCGCGAAGGCAAAGGCAGCGTCGGCACCGGTCGCGTCGCGTACTGTCGCAGTGCCTCGGCCAGCGCGATCACCGTGGTGCCCGCCTTCTTCATGCCGCCTTCGGTCGCATCGAGCACAAGCTGCGGCGCTCGCGCGAAGTCACGCTCGAACTGCTTCAGGTAAGTGACCATCTGCTCATCGGAGTAGATCGGCTTGCCGTGAATGTCATCGAACTTCTGAAGATGCCTGCGATGGCGCACGATGCGCTGCCACTCCATCATCTCCAGCGAGTTGAACGTGCCCAGTTCATTCGCCCACACATCATGAATCGCCGTGCCCGGGCAGTAGTAAAGCCCGTCGGAGAAGCCCAGGTCCTGACCGATCATGATGATCGGATCGCAGCCCAGATGCTGGGCGAGATAGAAGGACAGATGCGCGACGGTCGCGCCGCTGGCGATGGGCACGCGCTCGCGCTTGAGCGGCCCGCACATCACATCCAGAAACCCGCTCTGCGTCAGGCGCACCGGGCCGGGGAAACTGTCGAGGATTGTCGGGTTCGCCTTAGGCTCGGCAACCAGCGTGACATCGGGCAGCTCGGGCAACCCTTCATAGAAGCGGCGGGAGATTTCGTGATAGTCCAGCGCGGTGACAAAGTCGGGACGGATGCCGCGGTCGAGCAAAGGCTTGAGCGTGGTCTGGGCGGTGATGACGATGATGTTTCGTCGCACCTTCGGATCAGCGAGCAGTTGAATGTTCTTGGCCAGGCTCGGGCCCGCGCTGACGCACACGGCAGGAAAACCTTTCGCGGCCTGATGCAGATCATTCGTCGTCGCGCCGGCGACATAGTGCGACAGGTTGCGCGACAGGTTGCTGTAGGTGCGCGTGGCGTTGACCAGGGCCGTGGCCACGTTGGTGCGACAGAAGGAAGTCACCTCCGTGAGCATCGTGCCGAAGGTCTGCATTGCTTCGCCATGCAGCGAGCGGCTGGGCGGATGCGTGACGATCACGGTGCCTTGCGTGAGCAGGGCGGCATCACGCTCGACGCGCGTGAGCAGGGCGGCGCGATCGGTCGAGCTATCCGCAAAGATCACGCAGCTTCGCCCCAGCCATTTCGTGTAATCAATCCGTTCGAGCACGGACCGCAGCACGGCCAGATCAGGCTCGAAGATGATCAGCAGACTGTCCTCGCTGATGCGCCGGGCGATGGCGTCCACGTGGTAGCCCAGACCGAAGCCGAGCATCGCGACGCAGGCGTGTTTGCACAGGTCCACATGGGCGATGAGCTTCTCCGCTTCGGCGCTGGGATCGAATCGGCTGGCGTAGCTGACGGTGCGCTCGCCGCGGGAAAGGGACGCGGTCAAAGGCCCGCCGCGCGAGGCAAGCCAGTCGAGCTTCGCAGGCTCCGTTGACGCCAGCCGAGCCGCGAATGCAGGATTCGACTGGCCCAAGGCCGCCAGGTTGAGTGAGAAAGTTACGTCCATGTTGACCGATCCTCCGCATGTCTGTTATCGGAAGCATTGCGGAGGCCGCTTGAAACTGCACGATGGTTGCGGGTGATTCACCTGAAGATGACGTTGAAATGAACCCGCATGCAGCGGATGATTCCCTGATGCACCTGCCTGACCCGCCCATGCTTTCGCACTTCCTCCTGGTAAATCCCTGGCCGCTGTCGCTCTCCCTGGCGGCGGCGGCGATCGTGCTGGCGTGGATCGCAAGGCAGCGAGGTGCGGGAAAGCTGGCGACGGCGGCGCTCGTGCTCATCCTCGCGGCGCTGGCGGTGCAGGTCGCCGCGACGATGGTGCAGACCGGACGCGAAGAGGTCATCACTGAAACGCAGAGCTTTCTCGACACCACCGCGCCGCTCAACGTCGATGCCTTCGCCGCCCGGCTCGACAGTCGCATCACCGTCAACGTCCCCAGCGGTCCCTGGCTGACCGGCGATGCTGCCATCGTTGCCCGGCTTCGGCGGGAGGCGGGGAAGTTCGTAATCCAGCGGCAGGTCATTCTCCATATCGAAGCGGAGATGCGCGGCGACAACGCGGCCCGCACGCTGTTCGACGTCCGCACCGAAACCTCTGCCGGCAGCTTCCCTTCGCGATGGATGATCACCTGGGTCCGCTTCACCGGCGATCCCTGGCAGATTCTCTCGATCGAATGGCTCGAATCGGATCGGCTCGGCGCCATCAATCCGGACATGCTCAACATGCGATAGCGTGGCCGTCGCTCGCCCGCTCCAGCCGGCGGCCTTCGCAACCTCGCTGCTTGGCCGGCCGATAAGTTGGGAAGCGAGTGTCACGTGCATCGGATTCACTCGTGAAGGACTATCATGCAGGCAATGACATGCTCAACACCACTTCGTGCCGGCCTCGTGCTGGCGTGTGTCGCGGCGACGGCGCTGATGCTGATCGATGTTCGCATCGCCGCTGCACAGGATGCGGCGCCCGCGCCGCTGAAGGCGAATCTGCGGCCGCTGTTCGAGGCGGGGCGCGTGTCGAAGTATTCGACGTGGTCCAGCCGCAAGCGCACCATCACCGAAGCGGCGCGCGGCAAGTCGCAGACGGCTGAATCCATCTTCGAGGTCAACGCCGAGGTGACGTGGAAAGTCACCCGCGTCAACCCCGACGGCTCGGCCCAGTGCACCATGACCTGCGACTGGATCAGCGCCACCAGCAAGCGCACCGGTCGGCCTGACATCAACAGCGACACGCGCAAGGGCAGAGGCGACAGCGAAGTGATGGACAAGATGCTCGCCGGCATGGTCGCTGTGCCGCTGACCGTCACCGTCCTCGCGGACGGCAGCGTGACCAAGGTCGACGGCGTCGACGCCATCCAGCGCAAGACCGGCGACGAAATCCCCGCGCCCGATGAAGAGGACTTCAAAGAGACCGCCAGCGATCTGGCGGTGATCGCAGGCGGCGCGGCTGCCGCTGAACTGCGCAGCGCGTGGAAGCAGCGAAACGACTGGAACTATTCGCTCGAACTGCCCGGCGTCGATGCGAGCCTGCGCTACGACACCGCTTACACGCTCGGCTCCATCGAAGAGATCGCCGGCATTCGCGTCGCCACCGTCACCGGCCAATCCACGCTCGGCCTGCATGTCGATCCTGCGTCGATCCCCAACATCGAAGGCGTCACGGTCAACATTCGGCTCGTCAAAGGCGAAGCGACCACGCAGGTGATGCTCGACCTGAGCCGGGGCGAAGCGGTGGGGCGGAACAGCACGCAGTCGATGACCGTGGAAACGGCGATCAACACACCGCTGGGCGCGGCGACGCAGACGGTCGTCGAGTTCTCCCAGAGCCAGGTGCTGCGCGTCGCGGAGAAATGAAGACGGGGAAATGCAAAATGCAAAGCATGCAGATGCAAAGTCCCAATGAGGAAAGCATCTGGCCTCGATCGCTTCCGCTTTGACGATTTTTCATTTGCATGCTTTTCATTTTGCATTTTCCCGATCTCCCTTCAGACTTTCGAGAAACGCCAGCAACTCCGCCATCTCGCGGATCGTCATCGCCTTGTGCAGGTCGGCAGGCATGATGGACGTTTGCAGGGGCTTCTTCGCAACGATGTCGGCAGGTTGAAGGAGAATCTCCTTGCCGCTCGAGTCCGACCAGATCTGCCGGCCATCCGGCGACGGGCCGACGTACATGAGCGTGAGCTTTTCGCCGTCACTGGTTTCGATCAGGTGCGAACTGAAGCGCGGGGCGATCTCCTTGGAAGGTTGAAGGATGGATTCAATCAGCCGCTCACGGCTCAGTGCGGTGCCCACAGTGGAAAGGTCTGGCCCCGTCACGCCGCCGCGCCCTTGAACCGTGTGACAACGATAACACCCCGCCGCCTTCGCACTGAAGAACACGCGCTCGCCCGCCGCTTGCGGCGTAGCACCGTCCACCGCCTGCGCCTTCGCACTATCGAGCAGCTTCCCCCACGCCGCCGCATCCTCCGCGCTGGGCCGCTCGCCCACGCCTTTGCCCAGCGCGAGCCCAATCGCCTCCGCCAGTTCCTCATGCGCTCCAGCAAAGCGCGACAGGAACTCGCGCTCGACATCGTTCAACTCCGTCCCGCGCAGGGCCCGCAGCGCTTCAACCTGTAACAAGGCATCCGTCCCCGTCGCCAGGTCCATCAGCAGTTGCCGCGCCTCCTTCGCATTTGCATCCAGACCGATCACCGCCTCGGCCCGCAGCGACCCCGCCTGTTTCTCATCCTTGGCGATTCCCATCAACATCGCCTGCGCCCCATCGTGCGGCGAGAACCGCAGCGTGCGCACCACTTCCAACTTGAACTTCGCATCCTCCGCTTCCAGCAGCTTCTTCATCGCATCCAGCTTCAGCGCGGGATTGTCCGCAGGCAGCATACGCAGCGCCATCGCCCGCGCGGCAGGCGCGGTCTTCTCGCCGAAGACCATGCGCTCGAGATACCACCGCCCGCCGACATGATCCGCCGACTGCGGCTTACCGCCATCGAGCAGGTCCAAGGCGGCAAGCGTCGCGGCGAAGAGTCGCGGCGTGGTGTCGGGGCGGCTGAGGCCGGCAACCAACTGTTCGCGGAACTGAGTCAGTTTCGCTTCGCCTGCCCATTGGATGGCGACAAGTCGAATTAGGGGATCGGTCGCTTCGATGTACTTGCCGACGAATGCCCGGCATTCGGGATGACCGGATTGGCGCAGCATCAGGAGCCAGTGAAGGGCGATGCCGGTTTCATCGTGTGACGTGAGCATCTTTTCCGAGAGGGGAGTGTTCACATATTTGCTGATTGATGGGGACTGAATCAGTCTGATACGTCCCGCCGTCATAAGGAATGGATCATTGGGATAAAAAGTTGGGATCCAACTCAACTCTGACATTTCCTTGGCGCTTCTCAATACGGCGAATTCGATCGCTCCCAGTTCGCTGTCTTCAGTCTTATCAGTGTCCGGCTTGGCCAGCCGCTGATCGAGCGACTCTTCGATCGCCTCCTCACCGATGACAGGAGCCACCAGCACGCGCAGTTCAACCGGGCCTGAGGCGAAAACCTGCTTGGCAAGAAGCTCATCCAGCGCACCCAGTTGGAGCGCGGCGACAATTGCCTGTGCGCGCGTTCGAAGGCTGATCTTCTCATCGGGCGCAAAGTTGCGGAGAGTATCCGCGCCTTTAAGGCGGATCAGCTCCCGAGCGCCTTTCTCTCGTAGCGGGCGGTGCGATGAGAGCATCGCCAACTCCGGCCGCGCCACCGCATCCGGCCTTACCACCTTCTTCTCCTCCTTCGCGCTCAGCCTCCAAATCCGCCCGCGATTATGCACCGGATACGACTTATCCACCCAGTCCGTGAAATACACCGAACCATCCGGCGCCAGCGCAATGCCCACTGGGCGAAACTCCTGATCGCCCTGCACGATCGCTTCCATCTTCGACGTGAAACTCGCGCCGTGCGGCTTGAGCGCGTAACGCTCGATGCGATGATCGCCCCAGCTCGTCACCAGCAGCGTGCCTAAATATTCCTCCGGCAGGTTGTCCGACTCATACGCGAGCATGCCGCTGGGCGCTTCACCCGTGCCTGCAACCATCGGCAGCGTGCCAGGGATTTCACCGTTCCATGACGTGAACGGATGCAGCCCTTTGCGGCCATACTTAAAGCGGTAACCGTAATCGCCGCCTTCGACGATGTGCAGCAGGCGACAGGGCGGCCGCGAGTCAGGATCGTTATCCACCGCGAAGAGTCTGCCGAACGCATCGAAGGTCATGTCGAACGGATTCCAGAACCCCGTGGCAACGCGGCGGAGCTTGTTGCCGTTCTTATCACATGAATAGATGTTGCCGCCTTCGCCGCCGCCTTCGAGCGTGGTGCCATCGGCCCCGATGAGTTTGTAAGGCTCGCCCAGGTTTTCGCCGAAGCCGAAGTAGACGTGGCCGGCAAAGTCGAAGGTGATGCCGCCCAGGCCGTTGTGCGGATAGTTGCCTTTGGTGTCGAGCTTGATGATCGACGTGCGTTCATCGGCGACGCCATCGTTATTCGTATCGCGCAGGCGGAAGATTTCCTTGCGCGTCGCGGCATACAGAGAACCATCG
>JBBDXA010000228.1:0-46231 GCA_040902585.1 Phycisphaeraceae bacterium | reverse complement strand
CATCGGAATACAGGCGAAGACTCATCAGGTGCATCTCGCCGGTGTGGAAGTTGGTGATGCGGTCAGCGACATGGTCACCGTTCAAGTCTTCGTAGATGCGGATGCGATCGCCTGCCGGGCCTTTGTAGTTCGCCGGGGGAAAGTGGGTGTGGGATTCGATGACGTAGAGCCGGCCGCGCTCGTCGATGTCGATGGCGATCGGCGTCATGATGTCCGGCTCAGCGGCGAAGAGCTGAATCTTCAATCGCTCATCGAGCACCTGCGGCAACTTCGCCGCCGCGAAGGCGGGGGCGACAGCGGCGGCGGCGAACAGGGCGATGATGATCCGAGTGGAGAGACGTGTCATGATTGTGACCTCAGTAGGAACGGGACAGGGCGATTGTAATCCGCGGGTCCGGCGGGCCGGGGAAGATTCTGCCGCAGGGGAAATAAAGGGTTTTCCCGAGGTAGACAGATGTCTACCATACCCCCTACCCCCTGGTGGCCATTTTGCTTTAAGTGCAGGATTGTTCTCCAATTGTGAAATGGCTACCTCGTGTCTACCCCGTGTCTACTAGACACGGCTCGGGTCGAGCGGACGGCTGATTCGGGGCAGACGGATCGAAATCCCCGCGACGAGCGGGGGATGACGGCCGGGCAAAGCGATCGCGCGGCCGCGGAACGGAAACCAAACATTATACGAACCAGTGCATCGCGATGCAAGGGTGATTTCTTCGTTGCGTGGGTGGCTGGGGCTGAGGCTCGGCGAAGCCCCGGCTTCGGGTGCGCACAAGATTCATCGGGCCGGGGCTTGCGCGGACTCCAGCCCCAGCCACCCCATTCATGGCACGGAGGCAAGGCGGGAATCGTTATACTTCGCCGCGTGATTCAGACTCAGGAAAAATGGTCGCCCTCTTCGCCGGCGTTTCCGCATCGCGATCGATTCGATGCGGTCGTGGTGTTCAACCGCAAGGTGTGTCGCGAACATTTTCTCCTGCGCGTGCGGGTGAGCAAAGCGTTCCCCGCGACGGAGCCGGGGCAGTTCATTCAGCTCGGTTGTCGTGAGCCGGATGCGGCGATGGATTTCGATGCGCTCTTCGGACACGCGATCGAGTGGCAGCCGGGCGAGGTGCCGAAGCTGACGCAGCCGGAGTTGTGTGGAAGGCTGGCGATGCTGCGCCGGCCGTTCTCGCTGGCGGGGCGGGGTGACGATGAGCAAGGCATCGGGGGCACGTGGCTCGAAGTGATTCACCGCGTCGTCGGCGTCGGCACGGCGTGGCTGGAGCAACTCAAAGAAGGTGACAAGGTGGATCTCATCGGACCGTTGGGTAATACCTTCGCGCTGCCTGCCGGCAAGTCGCTCGGCCTGCTCGTAGGCGGCGGCGTGGGTCTGCCGCCGATGTTCTATGTTGCTGAGGCGATGCGCGCGAAGAAGTGGGACGGTGTCGGCTTCGTCGGCGCGATGACGCGCGATCTGCTGGCGGTCACGTTCGATGAGACGGTGCAGCCTGATGCGAAGGGCGAGGCACGACGCAGCGTGAAGGAGTTTGCGCGGTACGACTACCCCGCCGTCATCACGACCGACGACGGTTCACACGGCTTGCAAGGGCGCATCACCGCGGGCGTCGAGCATTACTTGAAGTCACTCACGCCGCAGGATGCCGCGCGGGCGGTGGTCTTCACCTGCGGCCCCGAGCCGATGATGCACGCCGTCGCGAAGCTCGCGAAATCACACGGCATCGACTGCCAGGTCTGCCTCGAACAGGCGATGGCGTGCGGCATGGCGACGTGCCAGTCGTGCATCGTGAAGATCGAGGATACGAAGAAGCCGCACGGGAAGACGGAGCATGGCCGGCCTTGGCGCTACAAGCTGGCGTGTACGGATGGGCCGGTGTTTGAGGCGGAGCAGGTGGTGTGGTAGTCATCTCGCACCGCGAGATGTGAGACTAGGGAGTGCGCAGCACGACGTGATCGACCAGCATCGCGACACTTACGGAATGTCCATCACATTCGAATCGAACCTGTGTACTTGCCAGTAAGTGATCGAACCATCGCTCGCCGGCGCTTCGAGGAACGTGAATCCTTCCCGCCGATATTTTTCGATCTGTTTGGCGTCGTAGTAATCGACCTTGGACATGCCCACGGGTTGGCCACCGATGTTTTGCACGGTGACGAACTTGTCTGGTGAGTAGGCGAATCGAAGCTCGGGCGGGATGGTCAGGCTCTTCGTCGGAACGCGGATCGTGCGCCATGATGGAAAATACTGGACCATCACAAAGAGGTGATAGTCGTCGCTTGAGCCCTCGTAGTGAAGCACGACGTTATACCAGCCGTTCTCCATGAGGCCGGCCGGGCTGCATTCGTAAATCAGTTCGTCGCGGGTCAACGTGGTACGACAACCGCTTGAAGTAAGCACCGCCGCGAGCAGACAGATTGGAGTGATGAGAGTTTTCACAGCCCGGTGACGCCTGAAGAGGATTGAATAGGCTCACGTGCCTTCGGCTCTGCCACGCTGATCAATCTTACTCTTCAGTGGCGGTTGACGTCAAAAGTTTCATCGAAGCGTGAACACGGCAGTAGCGGGTCGGGCATCTCAATTCGTGTGCCCTCGGGGATTCGCTTTGCTCGGCGTCGAGCCTCGCAAACCGATCCGGACTCGCAGAGTCCGGCTCGGATCAATCTCTACAGCGCGGTTGCCAGCGCGCCTGCGATGCCGGCCAGCGCCAGGCACAACCCACCCGCAAGCTGCGCGGCCTTGCCATGCAGCCCCTTATTCGGCGTGAGCGGGAGGTAGCCGTTGAGGCCCATCATGCCGATGATGGCGAGGGCGGCACAGAAGAAGAGAACGTATCGCATGGTCACATCCTTGTGAGAGAGCTATCAGCTATCAGCTATGAGCTATCAGCCAAAGGCTGTCATCGGGGCACGCCTCGTATTCAATCCGCCATCCGCAATCCGCCATCCACAATCATCACACCCGGTCCTTCGCGGTGAAGGGGCGCACCACTTTGAACGCCCGGTTGCCTTTGAACTGGCCGATCTGGCCGATGTACTTTCGTTTGCCTTCGACCATCAGCGTGAGCGGGGCGCTGGCTGGTTTCTCGGTGAGCACGATGTCGCCGACTTCCAGGTTCATCAGTTCGCTGAGCTTGATGGTGGTGCGGGCCAGTTCCGCGGTGAGTTCGACCTTCGCGCTGTCGAGCTGGTTGGCGACGCGCGAACGGTTGACGCCCGCGCCCTTGCCGCGCTTGTAGGCCGCCCACGTCTGGCTGGAGAGTTTCTCCACGACGGGTTCGATCACGTTGTAGGGAATGCACAGGCTCATCGTGCCCGCGCGGCCGCCCATCTTCAGCTCAAAGCCGATGACCACGACGACTTCATTAGGCGGGACGATCTGCACGAGCTGCGGGTTGCTTTCGGATTCACCCTGCCGCATCGTGAGCTGCACGACGTTGGCCCACGCTTCCTGAAGGCAGGTGATGGCGCGGGAGAGGATTTTGTTGACCAGGCGCATCTCAATCGCGGTGAGAGGCCGCTGCGGGATGAAGAGGTCGGCATTCGAACCGCCCAGCAGGCGATCGATGATCGGGTAAATGATGAGCGGGCTGATCTCCAGGCACATGTTGCCTTCCAGCGGTTCGGGGATCAGGAGGTTGAAACTCGTGGGGTTGGGCAGCGAATGCGTGAACTCGCTGAAGGTCATCTGCTCGATGGTGGCGACCTTGCATTCGATGATGGTGCGCAGGAAGCCCGACAGCGATGCGCCGAAGTTCCTGCTGAACGCCTCGTGCAGATTCTCCAACGCCCGCATCTGGTCTTTGCTGACGCGCTCGGGGCGTTTGAAGTCGTACGGCCGGACTTCCAGTTCGCCGATGTTGGTCCGCTTGCGGCTGAAGATGCGCAGGGAAGGCCCTTCGCTGGCGGAGTCGACGTTGTCGGTGTCCACGGCGGCGAGCAGGGCGTCTACTTCGTTTTGGTCGAGCACTTCGGTCATGGGGCGGGGCCTGAGTCCTGAGTCCTGGGTCCTGAGTCGGGGCGGGGAAATATCCCGGTCCTGGGCGAAGTTATCAGGGGAGTTATCGGCAATCGTGCGGACAGGCGTGCAATAGTGGGGCAGGTGTCGGGTGTGGTGGATCGCCAGTACAATGAAGGGCTCTGCGAATTTGGAGCGTATTTCTCATGATGAAACGAATGTCAGCAGGTTGGGCGGGCCTGGTTGCGGTCGTACTCGTCGCGGTTGCGGTGCCGCAGGCGGCGGCACAGTTTTCGAGTGACTACGTGAAGGTCTCGGTGGTGGCGGAGCGCGAGCAGGTGGCAGCGGGATCGGATGTGCCGATTGCGATCATCTTCGAGCATGACGCGGGCTGGCATATTCACACGAACGACATCAAGAATCCGCCTTTGGGGTTGGGCGACGCGGAAAGTCTGGTGAAGACGCAGATCAAGGCGAGCGTGACAGTGGGTGGGAGCAACGGACAGGTCACGCTGCACACGGGTTTCATTCAGTGGCCCAAGGTCGGCCAGACGAATGTCGGCTCGAAGCTCGCGCCGGAGATGTATGACGTTTACAAGGGCAAGGCGGTTGCGTTTTTGCCGGTGACGGTGGCCCAGGATGCGAAGCCGGGCACGGTGACGATCACGGTGCTGGTCACGTACCAGGCGTGCGGCAAGCTTGACCCGCTGAATCCGGATGCGGGCGAAGTGTGCATGGCACCGGTGCGGGATGAGAAGCATGAAGTGACGCTGACGATCATCGCGCCGGGCGCTGCGCCGCCGGGCGGAGTCAGCAAACTGGAGCAGGCGACGCTGAGTCAGTTTGATGCTTCCATCTGGCCGCGTATACGGTCGGGGGAGAAGGCACCGCAGGTGGTGGAGTTCGCCCTGTTCCGCTGGAAATTCAGCATTGACGTCAGCGGCACGCTCGGCCTGGTGCTGCTGCTCTTTGTCGCGGGTGTCGGCGGATTTCTCTTGAACCTGACGCCCTGCGTGCTGCCCGTGATCCCTTTGAAAATCATGGGCCTGAGCCAGTCAGCGGGCAACCGCGGCAGGACGCTGGCGCTGGGCGCGACGATGTCCCTGGGCGTCATTGCCTTCTGGCTGACGCTGGGCGCTCTGATCGCGGCGGCGACCTCCGCGCTCGCTCGCGGCGAATCAGGCGGCATCACGTCGACCAATCAACTCTTTCAATACCCGGTCTTCACGCTCGTCGTCGGCGCGGTCATCGCCATCATGGCCATCGGCATGTGCGGCCTGTTCTCCATTCGCCTGCCCAACTTCGTTTATGCGATCAATCCGAAGCACGATTCGTTCCTCGGCTCGTTCGGCTTCGGCGTGATGACCGCGATCCTTTCGACGCCTTGCACCGCGCCGTTCATGGGCTCGGCGGCGGCGTGGGCGGCGACGCAGCCCGCGTACATCACGCTCATCGTCTTCGCCGCGATCGGCGGCGGCATGGCGATTCCTTACTTGGTTCTGGCGGCGTTTCCGAAGCTGGTCAGCTTCATCCCGCGCAGCGGCGCAGGCAACGAACTTCTGAAACAGGTCATGGGCCTGTTCATGCTGGCGGCAGCGTTGTACTTCATCGGGGTGGGCATCGCGGGTCTGACGCAGACGCCGCCCGATCCGCCGACGCTCCTGTACTGGTGGCCGGTGATGGGCATGGTCATCGCCAGCGGGGCGTGGCTGGCGTGGCGCATCGTGCGCATCAAAGGCGTGGGCGTGGCGAGCGTGGTCATTGCCTCGCTGGGCATCCTGTTCATGGTGGGCGGCGTGCTGGGCGGGAAGAGCCTGACGGATCGCGGGCCGATCAACTGGGTCTACTACACGCCTGAGCGATTCGAGGCGGAGCAGAAGAAGGGCAACGTGATCGTGCTGGAGTTCACCGCGGAATGGTGCCTCAACTGCAAGGCTCTGGAGAAATCGGTCCTGAATCAGGATGCGGTGGTGGCGGCGTTTCATCAGCAGGGCGTCGTGCCGATGAAGGTTGATCTGACGGGCAACAACGGACCCGGCAATTTGAAGTTGAAGGAAACCGGAAGCATTTCGATTCCGTGGCTGACGATCTACACGCCGGGCAATGAACGCGTGTTCGGCAGCGAGTTTTACACGGGCGATCAGATTCTTGAGGCGGTGGCAGAGGCGAAGGCTCGCGCGGTGGCGGCGAAGCTGGAGTGAGGTGTGTGCGTTCCCTGGGGACTGCTTGGGTGGCGGCCGCTTGGGTGCCATGGGTAAGCGCAGTCCGCGGAGCTTACCCGTGCGAGGTGCCGAGCGACTCAGGTGATCCGCACGGGCAAGCTCCGCGGACTGCGCTTGCCCATGGCACCCTGCGATGGTCACCGTGCGATTGGCACCCTGCGATTCACATTTCATTTCCCGCCGTTGCGTTTCTTGACGGAACCCGCCTAAGATTGGTAAGTTACGTATCTGTCGCGGAGCGGTGGATCGCGGCTGGGCCGCTGCCGGATCACATTAGGATCAATCAGCAGCGGACAGCGGCAAGGTAGTGCTCCCCACAGGGCGTTGATTTTCTCCCACGCTCGGCCCCATTCCCACGAGGTTCGGATGGTTCTGACTCGCCGCAAAATCGGTGAAATCCTGCAACGGTGGGGGCTCGTCAACGAAACGCAGATCGGCGAGGCGCTGAAGGTCGCCAAGGGCAGCCGCAAGCGCGTCGGTGAAGTGCTCGTCGAAATGGGCCACGTCAGCGAGACCGATATCGCCAAGGCCCTCGGTCAGCAATTCAACATGGAGTACATTGACCTGGATCGCCCCGATGCGATCCCCAAGGACAATCTCAAGCTCCTCCCGCCGGACCTGGTTAAGAAGTATCTGGTCCTGCCCATTGCCCAGACCAACGGCACGCTCAAGGTGCTCATCCACGATCCGATGGATCTGGAGCTGCTGGATGACCTGACGTTCCGCATGAACTGCAAGATCGAGACGGCCCTGGGCGCCAAGGGCAAGATCAAGGAGTACATCAGCCAGTACTTGAGCGGCACCGACAAGGCCATCCGCGAAACGATCGACCAGTCCATCGATATGGGCAAGGGTTCGATCGATATCCAGGGCTTGTCCATCGACGGCACGATGTCCATCGATAAGGACGGTGAAGGCAAGGCTCTTCAGGACGCCCAGCAGGCACCGATCATCAAGCTGGTGAACCACATCATCGCTGAGGCGGTGCTGGCGCGGGCCAGCGATATTCACGTGGAGCCCTTCGCCAATCGCGTGCGTCTGCGGTATCGCATCGACGGCAACTGCGTGGAAAAGGAGAAAATTCCCAAGGCCACGCAGGCCGCGGTCATCGCCCGTTTGAAGATCATGTCGGGGATGAAGATCCAGGAAAAGCGCATTCCGCAGGACGGTCGTATCAAGCTGAATATCAACGGCGAAACGATCGACTTCCGCGTCGCCATCTGCCCGTCCTACCACGGCGAACAGGTGGTCATGCGTATTCTCAGGCCCGAGTCGGCGCGTATCGGTCTGGCGAATCTGGGTATGCGACCGGACACGCTGGAAACCTTCAACAGCATCATTCGCAGGCCCAACGGCATCTTCCTCGTGACCGGGCCGACCGGTTCGGGCAAGACCACCACGCTCTACACCGCGCTGGACGTGCTCAACCGTCCTGACCGCAAGATCATCACCGCGGAAGACCCGGTCGAATACAACTTCAAAGGCATCAACCAGTGCCAGGTGAACGATTCGATCGGCCTGACCTTCCCCAGGATTCTGCGCGCCATGCTGCGTCAGGCGCCCAACATCGTGCTGGTCGGTGAAATCCGCGATAAAGAGGTAGGCGAAGTCGCGATTCAGGCGGCGCTCACCGGGCACCTGGTGTTCTCCACGCTGCACACCAACGACTCGCCCTCGGCCCTGACGCGACTGATCGACATGGGCATCAAGCCGTTCCTCGTCGCCAGTTCGATTCAGGCGGTGCTGGGACAGCGACTGGTGCGTATTCTGTGTGAGAAATGCAAGGAAGTGGACGATGCGCCCGATCCCCGCATCATGAAGATCTGCGGTATGTCGCCGCGCGATCTGGAAGGCAAGACGCTCTACCGCCCGGTCGGATGCCAGGCCTGCGGCGGGCAGGGCTTCCGCGGCCGTCGCGGCGTGTACGAGCTGATGATTATGAACAGCGAGCTGCGCGACCTGGCGTTCAAGCGGGCACCGGTGAATCAGATCCGTGCGGCTGCGAAGGCCGCGGGCATGCGCAATCTGCTGGGCGATGGAAAGCTCAAGGCGCTGGACGGTTTCACGACGCTGGAGGAAATCTCCGGAATCGCGCAGGTCGAAGGCGTGGTGGATATCGATGCGACGGAGTGAGCTTTGAGCTTTGAGCTTTGAGCATGCAACGCGGATGATCAGCGTGTGTATGGGTATCAGACACTAAGCACAACGGCCAAAACCCTTAGCTCACAGCTCATGGCTCGCAGCTCATAGCTTCCTTCGGAGTCCGTATGTCTCAGATTCATATCGATCGTCTTCTTGACACCGTCATCAAACAGAAGGGCAGTGACCTGCACCTGGTGGTCGGCAGGCCGCCGACCATTCGAATGCGAGGCCGACTGGTCCCCCTCAAGACCAAGGTGCTCGAGCCGGCCGACACCATCGCCCTGATGAAGCAGATCGCCCCTGAGCGATCGCAGACCGAGCTCCAGGAAGAAGGCGGCTCCGACTTCGGTTTCGCCTACGGCGATCAGGCCCGATTCCGTGTCGCCATTTTCAAGCAGAAGACCAATGTGTCGCTGGTGCTGCGTCAGATTCCCAGCACGCTGCTCACGTTCGAGGAAATCGGCCTGCCGTCAATCATCACCGACCTGTGCCGGCGTCCGCGCGGACTTTTCCTGGTGACCGGACCGACCGGCTCGGGCAAGACCACCACGCTGGCGTCGATGATCGCCTACATCAACAACACGATGGACCGCCACATCATCACCGTCGAAGATCCGATCGAGTACTACTTCAATCACAACGTGAGCATCGTGAACCAGCGCGAAGTAGGTAACGATGTGCCCAGTTTCGCCGAGGCCCTTCGCCGCGCTTTGCGTATGGACCCGGACGTGGTCATGGTCGGTGAAATGCGCGACCTGGAGACAATCGAAGCCGCCATCCGCGCCGCCGAGACGGGCCACCTGGTGTTCGGCACGCTGCATACCACGGGTGCGGCAGGCACCATCAACCGCATCATCGACGCCTTCCCCGTCGCCCAGCAGAACCAGATTCGCGTTCAGCTTTCCACCGGCCTGATGGCGGTCGTGTCGCAGCAGCTCATGCCCCGCATCGACCAGAAGGGCATGGTCGCAGCGTACGAGTTCCTTGTCATCACCCCCGCCATCGCCAACCTCATCCGCGAAGGCAAGACCTTCCGCATCGACTCAGCCATCCAGACCGGCAAGAAGTACGGCATGCAGCTCCTGGATGAACATCTTTGGGACCTGTACAGCCGCAAGGTCATCGACGCGGAAGAGGCAGTGGACAAATCGAAGGATCCGACGGAAATGGCGATCCGCGTGAAGCGTGCGGGCGGCCACTTTGAACGTGCGGATTACGAGGAAACCGAGCTTCCCGCTTAAGAAACGGGCAGCCAAAGGCGCGGGCGATGCCTGTTTATCGGGCACTTTTCGGTCCGAAATCCACCTGTCGAAACCCATATTTACAGGATAATGGCGTTGCAATCGCTTGGATAACCGATTAAGGTAGTGAAAGTGAGATTAGACCTTCCCGCCTAAACTCTCAACCCCGCACCCGCTCAGCTCTCATTCCATACTTTTTATTCTGATTCACCCACGAATAATACCCAGTCAGTTTAGACACGTGGGTTCTGGTTGGATGGCGTGCGATTTTGAGGCTTCGAAAAGTGGCTTGGGACACGGAAGGTCAGACATGGCGGAATCGAAACCAAACGATCCAGGAAAGAAACCGGACCTGTCCGAGTTGAAGGGCCGCAAAATCGGCCGCGTGCTTTCCAAGATGGGAAAGGTCACACGCGAGCAGGTTCAAGAGGCGCTTCAGCTCCAGGAGCAGCAGCGGCGGGTGCCGCTGGGCCAGCTTCTTATCGAATTAGGTTACTGCACGCAGGAGGATGTGAACGGTGCCCTCGCCGCCCAGGCGGGCATGGCTTCGCTCAACCTCGCGGAACTCCGCATTCCCGATGATGTCATTCACGCCATCCCCGCTGAAACGGCCATGGCGTACCAGATCCTCCCCATCCAGTTCGACAAGGACACCAAGACCCTCACCATCGCCTTGAAGGATCCGAGCAACTTCCGCGCCATCGACGACCTGCGTCTGCTCATGGGCTTCAACGTCAAGCCCGTCATCGCCGACTCCAAGACGGTCGAGAAGCTCATCAAGCAGTATTACGGCCACGATGAAGAGTCCCTCGAATCGCTCATCGGCGACCTGGCCAGCGATCACAAGTTCGACGTGATCGATGCCTCCAAAGGCCACTCGATCGACCTGGACGAACTGCTTGACCTGGTGGAAGACAACAAGGTCAAGCGCCTGCTCAACCTCGTGCTGATGCAGGCCATCAAGGACAAGGCGTCGGATGTTCACTTTGAGCCGTTCGAGGATGAGTTCAAGATGCGTTACCGCATCGACGGCGTGCTCTATGAAATGATTCCGCCGCCCAAGCACCTGGCGATGCCCATTGTCAGCCGCGTCAAGGTCATGAGCAATCTCGACATCGCCGAGCGCCGCCTGCCGCAGGACGGCCGCATCGAGCTGACCGTCAACGGCAGCCCGGTTGACCTGCGTGTGTCGGTGCTCCCGACCATGTTCGGCGAATCGGTCGTCATGCGTGTGCTGGACCGTTCCAACGTGGCGCTGGACCTGGACAAGGTCGGCCTCCGCCGCGACGACCTGGAAGTCACCCGCCAGCTCATCAAGAAGCCCAACGGCATCGTCATCGTCACCGGGCCTACCGGCTCGGGCAAGACCACCACGCTCTACTCCGCCCTCAACGAACTGAACACCCTCGAAGACAAGATTCTCACCGTCGAAGACCCCGTCGAGTACGACATCGACGGTCTCGTGCAGGTGCAGGTCAACACCGAAGTCGGCCTGACCTTCGCCAAGGCGCTGCGTTCCTTCCTCCGCTGCGATCCGGACATCGTGCTCGTGGGCGAAACGCGCGACCTTGAAACCGCGCAGATCGCCGTGCAGGCCTCGCTCACGGGTCACCTGGTGTTCACCACGCTGCACACCAACGACGCGCCTTCCACGATCGCCCGTCTGGCGGACCTGGGGCTGGAGCCGTTCCTCATCACGGCCACGCTCGAAGGCATCATCGCCCAGCGGCTGGTGCGTAAGGTCTGCCCGCGCTGCAAGGAAGCGTACATCCCCACGGAAGAAGAGCTGATGCAGCTTGCGCTGACGCCTGAAGATCTTCAGGGCCGGCAGATTTACCGCGGTCGCGGCTGCGATTTCTGCAACGGCTCGGGCTACAAGGGCCGCATGGGCCTGTTCGAGATCATGGTGCTCGACGACGAGCTGCGCGAACTGATCATCCAGAACGCGTCGACGCAGTTGCTGCGTGCCGAGGCCCTGAAGCGCGGCATGCGCACGCTGCGCCAGTCCGGCCTGATGGGTATTTTCGACGGTATGACCACGATCGACGAAGTGGTGCGCGAAACGCTGGCGGAAGAATAAAAAGGTTCAGAGTTCCGGGTTCCGGGTTCCGGGTTGGTTGCGGAACGCGAACCCTGAACCCTGAATGCGGAACCCTGAACCCTGAACCTTGAACCCCAAACCCCGGATCCTCCCATGCCAACTTTCACATTCGAAGCACTGAACGAAGCGGGCAAGCCTCAGAAGGGGTCGATCAATGCCGTCTCCAGCGAGGACGCGATCGCCCGCATCCGCAGCCAGGGTCTGTTCCCCACTTCGGTGCGCGAGCAGAAGGCGCGGAGCAAGAAAGATTCCGAAGCCGCCAGCGGTTCGACCGGCAAGGGCGCCAAGCCCGGCGGGCGCTCCAAGCAGGCCAGGAAGTGGACGGATATCTCGATCCAGATCGGCGGCATCAGTCAGAAGGTGCTGACCGGTTTCACGCGTCAGTTCTCGACGCTGCAGGACGCGGGCCTTCCGATTCTGCGCTCGCTTCAGATTCTCGAGCAGCAGCAGAAGCAGGGCTTGCTGAAAAATGTTCTCCAGGAAGTGCAGGAGGATGTGTCGGGCGGTTCGACGCTGTCGGATGCGATGCAGCGGCACCCCAAGGCGTTCGACAAGCTGTACACGAAGATGATCGCCGCCGGCGAAATCGCGGGCGTGCTGGACATGATTCTCCAGCGTCTGTCGGAGTTCCTCGAAAAGGCCGCCAAGCTCAAGCGGAAGATCGTCGGGGCGATGATTTACCCGGCGGTGGTCATCGGCGTGGCGTTCACGATCGTCGCCGGCATCATGATCTTCATCGTGCCCAAGTTCACGAAGATCTTCGAAGACTTCGACACCGAGCTGCCGGGCATGACGCTGATGCTGATGAACTTCTCGCAGTGGCTGGGCGGCGGATTGCTCGAGGGCGGCAGCGGTCTGCCGGGCGTCATTCTGCTCATGCTGTTGCCTTTCATTTTGTACTTCCTGCTGAAGCTCGTGCGCAAGAGCGAGCCGGGCAGGCTGGCGATCGACACGGCCGTGCTGAAGATTCCGGTGTTCGGCAAACTGCTGGGCAAGACGGCGGTGGCCCGCATGACGCGAACGCTGGGCACGCTGGTCAGGGCCGGCGTTCCGATTCTCGACGCCATCAACATCACCCGCGAAACCACCGGCAACTTCGTCTACCAGCGGGCCCTCAACGCGGTCCACGACTCGGTGCGCCAGGGCGACAGCTTCGCCGAGCCGCTGCGCCGCTCCAAGACGGTGGACTCGATCGTGGTGAACATGATCGACGTCGGCGAGGAAACGGGCGACCTGGACAAGATGCTCCTGAAGATCGCGGACAACTACGACGACGAAGTGGACACGCTGGTGGAAAGCCTGGTGTCGCTGCTGGAACCGATCATGGTCGTGGTGCTGGGCGGTATCGTCGGCTTCATCGTCGTCGCGCTGTTCATGCCGCTGGTCGCGCTGATTCAGGGCGTGCAGAAGTAAGGCGGGCGAAGGGAAGAGGGCCAAGGGCCAAGGGCCAAGGGATTAAGGCAAAGGCCATCAAGGCAAGCGCCAGGGAAATAATCATGAACCTGAGACAACGACATCGTGCAGCGGGCTGGAGCCTGGTGGAAATGCTGGTGGTGGTCGCCCTGATCACCATCCTGCTGGGCATCCTGATCAACACGGCTTCGGAAAGCAGGGGCCCGGTGGAGCTGACGAAGGTCACGCTCAAGGCCCTCAAGGCCGCGGCCACGGAATATGAAGTGAGCACCAACCGGTGGATCAACCACAAGGACGTGGAAACGCAGGAATCCTCGGCGAAGATCGCCTGGGGCACGGCCAAGATGCAGAACGTGATCATTCCGCCGACGGCGCCCACCAACGTGATCATCGCCAATGATTCGAGCTACAAGGGCGGCACGGGTGAACGGTTCGTCTGGGCCGCGCTTCAGGTGGAGAGTTCCGCCAAGATCATCCGCAGCATTGAGAAGGACGGGCTGAAGGACAACAACAACAACAAGATGTACGACGTGCTGGACGGCTGGGGCAACCCGATCCGTTACGCGGCCTACGTGATCAAGGGTGACGACGTATGGGATGACGATCTTCCGCGAGTGGGAACCGCCACGAATTCGCAGCCGTTCTTTTCCTCGGCCGGCGCCGACGGCAAGTGGGGCGCGTTCAGTGACACCAACGTGCCCAACGCGGACGCGACTGACAACCTTCACAGCTTCAACCTCGGCGAGTAATCACGATGATGAGCATCAGAGCCACAACCAGAGACATCGGCGGATCGCCGCGCGAAAGGGCGCGGCATGAGTCGAGTCATGGGTCGAACGGATCGAAGGGCTTCAGCATCATCGAACTGATGGTGGTGGTCTCCCTGATCGCGCTGCTATTGGGCTTTTCCGTGCCCCTGGTCTTCAAGATCGACGAGTTGAGTCGCGACCGTTCGGGCGTGAATTCGTTCGGCGTGGGCGTGACGGCAGCGCGGGCGTATGCCTCGCGGCGCATCGCGGACAACGACAGCGTGCCCGGTGCCGAGTACAGCGGGGCCGCCCTCCTGGTGACGAATTTCAATGAGATGCGGGTGGTGGATGATGTGCAGAACGACGCGTTGGAGGGGCAGAATCCAAGCAAGAGCGAGTTTCAGGATGTGCAGCGCATGGAGCCGATCATTCTCCCGCGCGGTACGGGCGTGGCGGGAATCATCCGGGCGGCCCCGTTCGGCGCGGATGTGCGCCTGATCCCGCCGCCGTTTGCGATCCGGTTCAACCGCCACGGTCAACTGGTCGCCGGCGCGACGGATGACGTGAGCAACGTCATTTACTACGACGGCAATTACGACGGCAATATCGACCCCGCCAAGACGCGTATCAGCACGGCCTACGACCCGGTCGCCAACGATCCAGACCTGGCCAACGTGTCAGGCCTGTTCGTGGCGACGCGGAACCAGTACCAGTTGCCCATCGACGTGATCGAGTGCGTGGTCGGCGTAGTGGTGTACTCCAAGGCGGATTTTGAAGACGCCGGCGGCAAGTTCAACGCCCAGGGCGGGGGCACCACGCCTTCGCTGGGCTGCAAGGACGGCACGTGCGGCAACATCGCCGAGTGGATGTTCGACAACGGGACCGTGCTTTTTTTCAGCCGCAACACCGGGGCGATCATCAGGACGAAACGACAATGAAACACTTTTCTGTTGATAATTCGATTTCGCCGGATCGCGCTCTGAGGCGTGTGATGACGGCCCGTCGCGGCTTCTCGCTGGTCGAAGTGATGATCGCGATGGGCGTGTTCGCGGTCGGTTTCGTGGCGGTGGCGGCGATGTTCCCGGCCGGCGTCATCCTTCAGAAGCAGACGATCAGCGATGTGGAGTCGCAGCTCGTGGCGCGGAACGCCGCCGCCATGGTGCGGGCCCGCAAGCTGACGTTTCGCGCCACGGCGGGCACGGGGATCGATCTGATTCCCACGTCGGGCACGGGTGTGTTGCAGACTTTCGCCAGCATCTCCGGATCACTGGGCACGCGCTGGACGATCGGCGACCGCAGTTATCCGACAGCCCAGGGCGCGGTTACGGAGCGCCGGTATTACTGGGTGCCGATGATTCGCCGAACAAAGTCACCGGCTTCGGTGGGCGACTGGATGGTGCTCGTCTTCGTCCTTCGCAATGACCCCGGTTCGGACTATTCCTACACCGGATACGCGTTCTCGACTCCGGTGGTCGTCAACGCCAGCGATGGGAACGATGTGCCCAAGGTGGTGGGCGTGAATGTCGTTTCGGCCAGCGGCGACTATTTCAACATGGGCGTCAAAAAGAACGATCTGGATCCGGTCGGCGGCAACGGCGTGCCGGATCAGATCCGTCCCGGTGACTGGGTGGCGGACAACAATGGCGTGAGTTATCAGGTGATTGAAGCGGATGTCAACGGGTTTCGCGTCTCCAGCAGCATTCCGCCGACCATCGCCCCGGCCACGGTCAAGCTGTGGTACGCCCCGCCTCCGCCCGGCAAGACCTCGCCCTGCACGCGCATCATCCAACTCAGCGGTGTGATCAAGGAAGTGGCTCCCTGATCGATCGCTGTGCCCACGGTCCCTGACTGAACTTCTGACTCGAACGCTTACTGGGTAATGGATATGAACACGCCTCGACGAACAATTCCTGGCTTCACGATTATCGAGCTGATTGTGGCCGTCGCGGTCAGCTCGATCATGCTGTTTCTGATCAGTGTGCTGTTCAGTTCCGCCAGCGATGCGGTGTCGATGGGCATGGCCACCAGCGACATCATCGGCAATGCCCGAGCGACGGGCGATCAGATCGAGCGGGATGCCAATACGATGTCGGGCCCGGGCAATGGACAAAACGGGTTCATCGTCATCATCAACAAGAATCTCAGCGGCATTCCCTATCACGAACCGCATCTGGTCGAGAACCCGCGAAAACTGCGCTCAGACCAGTTGGTGTTCATCGTGAATTACAACGGCAAGCCCGCTCAGCCGGTCTGCGCCTCGGCCAGCACCACATACAACCCGCCGACGAAGGCCCAGATGGCGCAGGCGACGCACGCGCGCATCTGGTACGGGCACGTGCTCAAGACGGATGGCCTGAGCACCAACGCCCCCGGCGCGATCGGGGCGGCAGGCAACAACCGGGTGGCCAACCAGTTGGCGCTGGGAAGGCAGGCGCTGTTTCTTCTGGATCGCACTTACGATGTGAATTCAGGTGCTCCCAACGCGCCCCTGGCGATCAACATGTCCACCGGTGCCTGGTTTGATGCGAACGTCACGGGAACGGTCGGTAACGGCCGGCCGCTGTTCCAGGGAACGACGGATGTCGCGGACTGGGCGTATCAGAATGTCAAACATCCGGTAGGTGCCCTGTTCGGCGATTATCCGGCGACCTCTCTGGGCAGTGCCGCGAATCACCCCAAGACGCTGTGGAACTACGACAGTCTTGGCGGGTCACCCCTGAGTGCCGCCAATTATCAGGGCCGCGCCCTTCAATACACCTACGCCACCCAGTCGCTGTGGGCGAATTCGCAGCCGGGGTCTCCGTTAGTAACAGATAAGTCCAAGTGGTATCCCTCGGATCAGATCTCGCAGATGCATCCGATCCTGGCGGACTCCCTGAGCGACTTCATCGTGGAGTTCGCCGGCGATTACGTTGACAACGGTCTGAACCCTGTTGCGGGCAATCCCGACGGCGTGCCGGATGTGGACGGGTCGGGCGAGATTCTCTGGTACGGCATGAGCAACGCGCTGCCGGGCGGACCCCCGCCCTGGCTTGCGGTGAACGCCCACGAGTGGCCGATTCAGACGACGGCGGGCGGCGGTACCGCCTACGTGTTCCGTCATGATGTACTCGAGCAGTGGCCGTACCTCATCCGCATCCGCTACCGCATGCACGATCGCCGCGGCGATCTGCTGGGCTCGCGCAGTCCCGAGGACGAACTCGGCGGCGGCGTGGGCACCAACGTCGGCAAATGGTTCGAGCAGATCATCGTAATTCCCCGCTGAAGCAAGGGCTGAGGCTTGAACGGATTCCCCGCACTTGCAGCTTCCATCAGGAGCACCGCTATGACAGGTCTATTGCAACGAAATGACATCGCCCGTCGAACGCATGTTGGAAGTCCCAGCCGCCCCGGCTCGGCGCTGATTCTCACCATTGTGTGTCTGGTGATGATGGTGCTGCTGGGCACAGCCTACGTGCAGGTGGCCCGCATCGACCGCCGGGCGACGAGGCAGCTCACGGCGATCGACAACTCCGCCACCGTGCGCGACGCGGTCATCGCCTACATCGCCAAGGTGCTCAAGGAAGATGTGATCAGCCCGGCCGGCAACTTCTTCGACCCGGCCACCTGGCAGGAAAGCTACGACTATCCGTTCACCAACACCGCGGTGACCACGCACTGGGCGGTCAAGAGCGGTCGCTCAGACAGCTTCGGCGCGCCGCTGGGCGACGCGCTGGGCGGGCAGTTCGACGACACCTGGCTGGCGTCAACGGTGATCGACGAGCGCAGCGGCGATACCGAAACCACGCGGTGGGAACACCTGACCAATCTGAATGGTTCTTATCTTCGTATTCCCAAGCCCGCCAACGGCGATAAGCGGCCCATTGAAGACTTGCTGAGTAGCGCAGCCAACAACCTGCAAAATGATGGTTTGGGTGAGATTACATCCACCCGCATTGATGCGAACACGACCGCCTCCACAACCAGCTTGAATTACGAGAATACTACTCACCAAAAGACAGGCGTTGACACCGATGGCGACGGGATTATGGATGCCCGTTGGACCTGGGCGCCTGAAGAGGTGCGACTAATCGGCGGTACGAGCTATATCATGGCGGTTCGAATCATCGATCTAAGCTCGATGATCAATGTCAATGTGGGTACGCCGGTTACCGCTACAAATGACCCCAACTCCCCGGCGCCAACGGTCAGTCGAGGTTACTTCCCGAGTGAGATCGATATCACTCGCGTTCTGGCCTATTCCAATCGAACCGCCAACTCCGGTTATTACGTCAACGAAATCAATGCGGCACGCATCGTTCGCGGGCTGGGAAGTGGCGCATTGCCCCTGACGATGGGCGGGTTGACGCTGTCGGCTAATCCGGTGACACCGACGGCGCAAGCGTCGCGCGCCGGGGCGTGGCTGGACGTCAATATTGGCGCCCGCGACTACGGCTACACGAACAGTAAATTTGCCCTCGAGGATGAATACGAATTGCGCGCCAGGGGCGGGCTGAATACGGCGGTCTCCACCCCCTTGGAGAATGCCATGCCCAATACGCTCCGTCGCGACAGCCCCGGTGCCGCGGCTGAGACGTCCTACCTTGGTATTCCCGGCGTCAACCAATGGACCGACAACTGGAGTATTCACGGCTATATGCACGGTGGACACTGGGATTTCGCGGTAGGACATTATCCGTTGAACCATAACCTTCGCCAGTACTGGGCCAATCGGCACTGGCTCACCACCTGGAACGGCGCTTCCCTGCTCGCCCCGCGCATGGCCGGGGCGCTGACCCCTTCTGCCAACGACAGCAACGTTCGCATGCCGGTGGACCTGGTGCATCGATTCGCCAACAACCCGACGGCTCGCGCCGGCATGATCAGCGAACGTCTGGGCAAGGTGTTCAAGGTCGGCACACCCGGCTACCTCGGTTCAAATGACGCGAATCTTCACAATCTCATCGCCGCCGAGTTCGCCGTTTCAATTCAAGACTACTCGGACAAGGACAATGTGCCCAGCGCGTTGACTGCCGGTGGGGTGACGGTTTATGGCTTGGAACTATTGCCCTTCTTCCGTGAAGCCTACCTTCAGGCGCGTTATGTGGCCGTCGATACCAACAACGACATGGAGTACGACGAATGGCAGTATGAAGATGATTCGATCGGCTTCTGCGTGGAGATCGGCAACCCGTTTGACAAGAAGATTCCGTTTGCCGCGGGCGCTCCCACGGCACCGGAAATCCGTCTGGCGATCAAGCAGGGCACGGTGTTGATCGATACGTCACCGTTGAACCTGGCTGACATGGATCCCCGTGATACGGGTGATGAAACCAAAGAACAGAAGGTGATCTATTCCTTCCCGCTGGCGCAGGGGCAAAATGAAGGCGGCAAAGGCAACGATCTGCTGGGCGATCTCGGCCTGGCCGGTGCCTACCCGCAGGCATCTCAGCGCGAGCGCCTTGGGGACGGCAAGCTGGCTGACGGCGTGCTCTTCACGTTCGACAAAGAAATTCAGTTCGAGTTGCAGGTCAAGGTCGCCAGCGGTAACTGGGTGACCTACGACCGCATCCGATCCAAGACGGGCGAATCGGACGGCATGCGCATCCAGCAGAAGCTGGCGATTACGCCCACGAACATGGTCACCGTCCCCGATCCCCGCATTCACGATCAGATGTCGATCCGTCGCGATGGTCGCAAGAATCGTTACCTTTCCAACAAGGGTATCGCGATCGAGAAGCGCCACACGGCCGGTGCTCAAATCGGAGTGACGCCTGCATACTCGGCCACGTTGGACAGGTTCGGTCAGGATGACAAGGGCGTGACCGGCGACGACACCCTCGATGGAATTCAGATTGCGCATGCCAACCATCAGATCATGAATATTGCCGAGCTCGGTTATATCTTCATGATCGGCTTCGCTGATGATGGCACGGACGCGGCCACCGTCGTAGGCGACTTCCCGTCGCGCATCAGCGGTCGTGACGGTACGGCGGATCTGCCGACCTCCAAGCCCGCTCGTTGGTTCCTTTCGTTCACCGATGAGAACGGCACGGCGGCCGTCGTCCCCAACGCCACCAAGGTGCCGCATGCCGCGATGGTGTTTGACCAGTTCACCGTGTTCAGTCCGCGATACGACCTTCGCGATAACGACAATGACGACGAGGATCTGAATCCGGATACCGGCGTGGACAACGAAGAGGAGCAGTTCGTGCCCGGCTGGATGAATGTCAATACAGCGCCGTGGTGGCTGATGGCGATGGCCAGTCCGATTCCTGAGACTATGGCGGATCTTGAGCAGTACTACAAGAAAATCGGCGAGTATCGCGATCGCCCCAGCAATCGCGCGGCCCTGACCAACAACTACTCCACGGCCCTGCGCACCAACAACGCGACCGATCGCGGCATCGCCAGCATCGGCGAACTGATGCTGATCCGTCCCACACCCAACACCAACACCGATTCGCTGCGATACGCCGTCGATGGCGCGGCAATCGCCTCGACCAGCCCGCTGCGGCACTATCCGCACCCCGACCTGCCCGCAGCCGACCGCAAGGTCTTCAACGAGGAGTACATCGCCCAGGAACGCATGGCCCGGTTCCACTACCTCAACTCCTCGCTCACCACGCGCAGCGACCGCTACTGCGCCTACGTCGTGATCCGCGGCTACCCGTCCGACAACTTCTCAGGCAACGCCACCGACGCGATGAAGTTCTTCGTGCTCTTCGACCGCTCCAAGCTTGTCGATGTCGATTCCAAGGTGGCCTGGACGCCCAAGACCGGACAGAAGCAGCCATGATCGAAACGCTCGCACATATCGCTTGCTGAGCCGATCCACGCGTGGAACCTCAGCATGCGAACCCAGTCTGCAAGTGGGAAGGGGCGGCCGCGGCACGTTGCTGCGGCCGCTCTTATTTGCGCCCGAGCCCATCGCTCCCCTCGATTCACTCCCGCGCCGTTACAATCCCGCCATGCGCATTCTCGTGACCAACGATGACGGCATCCACGCCCCCGGCATCGCGGCTCTCTATCGTGCCGTGCGCGATCTGGGCGAAGTGCATGTCGTCGCGCCCGCGAAGGTGCAGTCGGCCACCAGTCACGCCGTCACTTTTCACCGTCCGTTGCCCACGCGCCGCCAGGGCGTCACTTGCCTGATCACCGAACAATCCTTCGAAGGCATTGCCGTGGAAGGTCGGCCGGCGGATTGCGTCAAACTCGGCCTGCTTCACCTCGTGCCCGGACCGGTGGACCTGGTCGTCAGCGGCATCAACAGCGGCGCCAACGTGGGCATCAACACCATCTACTCCGGCACCGTCGCGGCGGCCCGCGAGGCGGCGTTCATGGGCATCCCGTCCATCGCGATCAGCCTGCACATCGGTGATCGCGACAGAACCCGCTGGAACCTCGCCGAAGGCGTGGCCCGCGATGTGGTCCGGAAGCTGCTCGCGACAAAGCTTCAGCCGCACGCGCTGCTCAACGTGAACATTCCCAATCTCGATGACCGCGCCGAACCGCGCGGTGTGCGCGTGGTGCCTGTTTCGACGAGCCCGCTGCTGGACCGCTACGACATCTCCACCGATGCCGCCGGGGCCACGCATTACCATGCAGTGGAAGGTTTTCAGTTTCAAAATACGCCGCCGGATTCAGATGTGGATGCGCTCTTTGAGGGTTACGTGACCGTCACGCCGATGCACTTTGACCCGACGCGGCACGAGGCGCTGGAGCAATGGTCCAAGGCCATCGCCACTCTCGTATCGCGATGAAGGCGTTGCGAAGTCGATCACACCGCGACCAGCGTTTCAATCGTCGCCCGGCTCAGGCGATCGTAGACGCGCCACTCGTGTCGAAGGGGCCACCAGTCATACAGGAATATCTCCATCGGTCGCCACATCGCCACCCAGCCCGCGATCAGCAGGCTTTCCTTGATGATGTGAAAAATCGCCTGGTCGCCAAAGGAGGTAAGCACAATATCAGCGAGCGCTACACACGTCGCCAGGAAGAACAGCCCGATGAACAGGCTCAGTCGGCCGCGCCCGAGCAGGTCGCGGAACTTTCGCCGCGTGACCGTCGCCCGGTGCCGGAAGTAGGTGTGAACGGTCTCGCGAATCTTTTCAGCAACCTGGGCGTCCGCGGAGGGACTCGTTAAATGAACGCGAACGGTGATCGCCTGCCGCGCGGGGAATTCCCTGGCCCAGCCCACGATGAATTCCTCGGCATCCGCATCCAGATCCTTCTCGGGGAACGGCGTCGGATCAAAGGAGTTGAACAGTTGTGCCACTTCACGAATGCGAACTTCGATAACACCGTCGTGAAGATGGGGTACGTCACGTGAACTCATCGCAAGCCTCTCAGCTTCCGTTGCCCGCTCCCGCCTTCACCGGCGGCCTCACCAGCGCCGGATCAGCCACCACGTTGATCTGCACGCTCATCTCATCGCGCGTCCCGCCCAAGAGGTCGCGTACGCGCACCTTCAGAATGTACTTGCCCACGGTCAGGCGAGCCGGCAACCGCGTCGGCTGCACGACGTAAAAATCGCGCCTGCGGTTGCGGCTTTCATCCACGATCTGCTCGGCAGGCAGTTGCCACACCGCCAGCCCGTCCGATTCGTTGTAGAGCACCACTTCCTGCGAGAGCTTCACCTGGTGCGTCGGTTTGTCGCCCGTGCTCTGCACCGTCTTGAACTGATCGATCTCGACGTAGATCACCATCGGATGATCGCGCCCGGCGAGCAGCGACAGGCTTTGCAGCTCTTCGTAGACGCCGAAGCCGCGCACGCGTTCGCACAGCTTTACCGCTCTGATCGACATCGGCTGCTCGCCGACAATCGCATTCACGCGCTGCATCACATTCGGTCGATCGACGTTTTCGCCGGCGGTGATCTGCCGACCCAGCGCCGAAAGCAGCGCGTGAAATTCCTTCACGAGCTGCTGCTGCGAAGGCGTCAGGCTGGCGATGTCGCTGTCGCGCAGCTGCATGTCCGGGTCCGCCAGCGCCAGGCCGGCAAAGCTGAGCGCCTTGGTCAGGCCCGGATCGTTGCTTTCGCGGATGCGATCGTGCAGGAGGCGAAGCAGATCCTGCCGGCTGAGATCATGCCTTGCCGCTTCATCGACGCTGACGGTCCTGTGGGAAGGATTCGCCGTCGCCTGCTGTTCGATCTTGTGCTCGGGGGCCGCCTGCGTTGTGGTTTCATCCTTGTGCGGAGCGTTCGCAGCATTGGCCTGCGTCGCGCCGTTGGCAGAAGGCTGCGACGACTTGGGCGGGTTGGCGGATCGCAGGTGCGGCTCATCGACCCAGTCGATCGTGCCATCACCAGACTTGGGAGCGGAAGGTGTAACCGCCTGCTTGCCGTCATTCTGCTGCTGCGCCAGCGCCGCCGCAATGCGTTTGGCGTAGGCATCGGCCTGGGCATCGATCGGGTTCGTACCGCCCTCGGCAAGTCGCGAGTCGGTGTAAGGTTGCGCGGCTGGGCGTGATGAAGGGGCGGTGCCCGGCGGGGATGGCTCACTGGCGGCGCATCCGCCCAGCGCGATCAGGGCGGTGAGCGTTGCGGCTGAAGCCTTGCGGAAAATGCGTGGGTTCATCATCACTGAAGCGCCTCCTGCGCAGGTCGTGAGGATCATTCGAACGGGAAGTCACGAATCCACATCCATGCGGACCGCAGCCGGCGTCGTTGCCCGCGCTGCGATAACGCGACTTACCTCAGTTCATCGGCCAGCGTGGCGCAGAAACATTCGAGATTTGGCAGGAAATCCCCCAGCCCCGATTTCGCCCCGCGGTCGTAACGGACGATGCGCTGCAGCATGGCGGCACTGGCATCAGGAGACAGGCGGTTGAGCACCGCAAAAAAGGTGTTTCGACGCGGGCCCCACAGCTTCAACTGCGAGGCGATCTCCGAATCCGACACGCGCTGGCGGCGGAGCATGTTCGCCAGGTGCAGCTTGCGCACCATGTCGGCCACGAAGTAGAGCACCAGCACACTTGGATGATCCGCCAGGTCCACCAGTTCGTGCAGCGCTTCGATCATGCGGCCCGCGGGACTCGCCCCCGCTGAGCGCGGCGGCGAGGCCAGTGCCGCCAGCAGCGCCTCCTGCACCGCCCACACCTGTTCATCGCTGCTGCGGCCCACGGTCTGATCGATGAGGGCCTTTTCGATTGCTTCGCCGTCACCTACCAGCAGGGCGAGCTTGGCGAGTTCGGTGTTGAGGCGAAGCAGACCGCAGCCGAGCCTCGCGACGAGGGTCTGAGCGCAGTCTTTGGAAAGCTTGCGATCGTGATGCGTCGTCGCCCGCTTGACCAGCCAGGCTACGGCCTCTGGCATCGGCACCGGTTCCATCTTCACCTTCGCGCCGACCTTCTCCACCAGCTTGTCCAGCTTCGGGCTGTTCCAGTTGGTGCTGCGAAGAACCAGCGTCGCGGCCTCGGCGGGGTTCTCCGCGTAACGCTCTACAAGATCACGATGCGACTTCACCCATTCATCGGCGTTGTCCACCACGACAAGCCGGTAGGGCTGAAACATGGATGGTGTGCGCAGCTCATCGAACACCAGCGCGGGCTCAGCGGTTTTGCCATCGAAGGAAACGGCTTCGATGTCCGCGCTGAATTCCTTGTTGATCGCTTCGCAAAACTGCTGCCAGGCTTCGCGCTTGAGCATCTCTTCGGGGCCGCAGAGGATGAGCATCCGCGCGGAGGAGTCGAGCGTGGCGTCCTTTGTCGGCTTGGCGGGTGACCGCGATTTGGCCATGGAGAGATTGTAATGAACTTGAATGGGCGTGTGTTTCCAAGCCCGATGGCGAGGCTTGGCGAGCCGTCGGGGTATCCGAGGGGCCTGCGTCCTGACTCTTGAGTCCAGCGTCCGGCGTCTTGAGTCTCGACTCGCGATACCCCGACGGCTCGCGGACTCGCCATCGGGCTTGAGCGAAATAGATATCCAGTCAATTCAGAATCGACGGCGCGACATACGCCGCGCCGCCGAGTACCAGCAGAAAGCTGGACATGTCCGTCACGGTCGTGAGAATCGGGCTCGACGCCATCGCCGGGTCCGCGCCCAGGCGTTTGAGCATCAGGGGAATCGTGCCGCCCAGCACCACGGCCAGCACGCTGTTGACGGCAAAGGCGATGCCGATGAGCAGCGCCAGGCCCGGCGAGTCGGGTCGCATGATCCAGGCGATGAGCCCCAGCGCGATGCCGATGATCACGCCGTTGATGAATCCCAGCAACACTTCCTTTTCAAAGACACGCCGCACATCCGCGGGCTTGAGAATGCCCAGCGTCAGTTCGCGAATGCTCACCGCCACGGCCTGGTTGCCCGTCGCGCCGCTGAGGTTGGCTACCAGCGGGAGGAACACCGCCAGCGCGGTGAGCTTCTGAATGATGGGTTCAAAAGCCGCGATGATGCAGACGGAAACAAACGAAAGGGCGATATTGGGCACAAGGAACAGCATTCGCCTCAGAGCGCGTTCCTTCAGCGGCTCGCTGCGCAGCTCTTCGCCGCCGATGATGCCGCCGAACTTCATCAGATCTTCCTCAGCCTGTTCGCCGAGGTGTTCCGCCACGTCCCCCTGATGCACGACGCCGACGAGCTTGCCCGCTTCATCGACGACCGGCAGCGCGGTGAAGTCGTAGCGATCGAAGAGGTCTTCCAGTTCGTTGACATCGGCCGCGACGCGGGCGCTGACGGGCGTGCCGGTCATCACCTGTCCGAGTTGCTTGTCGCCTTGCGCGACGACCAGCGCCCGCAGGCGCAGCACGCCTGCGAGTTTGCCTGCTTCGTCGGTGATGTAGACATAATGGATGTCGTAGTCTTCGTACTCAGCCGCCTTGTGCCGCAGGTCGCGTATGACTTCATCGACGCGCATCGCCTGCGGGTAGGCGATGAACTCGGTGAACATCATGCCGCCGGCCGTGTCCGGATCGTACGCGGCGAGGATGCGCGCGTCAGCCGCGTCTTGCGGATCCATCTGCGCGAGAATCGCCTGCGCGTCTTCGCCGTCGAGTTCCTGGAGAAGGTCGGCCTGCTCGTCGGACTCGAGCTCTTCGATGATGTCAGCCGCGTGCTCAGCGGGCAGCTCTTCGATCAGGTCCGCAGCCTGCTCATCGGAAAAGTGGCCCAGCAAGTCAGCGGCAAACTCGGGGCTCAGCAGTTCGAAAAGTTTGGACTGTTTGAATTCCGGCAGGCGCGAGATGGTGTACGCCGTCTCCGCGGGCGGCAGGAGCTGAACGAACGCCTCCAGGTGCGGGGCGTTGCCCGAGTCGATGATCTTCTCGAGCTCGGTCCAGAGTTCAAAGATTTCCGTTTCCTGCGGCATGCGTACGCTCCAAGCGCGTGCAGTGTACCGGGAGGGAAGGAATTGGATCGGCTCCCCTCCCTCTTAGGGAGGGGCTGGGGGAGGGTCGGGCGAACGACGAAGTGCAAGGTTGGTTGGGCCGTTGCCGTTGCGAAGTTCGTGCGCTCGACCCTCCCCTAACCCCTCCCTGGGAGGGAGGGGAATCAGACGCGTCGCGTTACACTGGTGTTATCTCTCTGCTGAAAGGTGTACCCATGCGTATGCTCATCGCTAGTTGCACATTGCTTTGCTTCGCTGCTTCGCTTCACGCTGCGCCGAAGGATGTCGCCATTCCCGGCGGCGATCAAGTGAAGAAGACCACGCAGGTCTATAAGAAAGTCGGCGATGTGGAGCTGAAGATGTTCATCGTCACGCCTGCCGACCACAAGGCGACCGACAAACGCCCGGCGATCATCTTCTTCTTCGGCGGCGGGTGGACCGGCGGCTCCACCGGGCAGTTTGAAAAGCAGAGCGAGTACTTTGCCGCACGAGGCATGGTGACGATGGCCGCGGACTATCGCGTGAAGAGTCGGCAGAACGTGACTCCGGACAAGTGCGTGATGGACGCCAAGAGCGCCATCCGCTGGGCCCGCGCGAATGCCGGGAAGCTGGGCATCGATCCGGATCGAATCGTCGCGGCAGGCGGATCGGCAGGGGGGCACATTGCCGCGGCCACAGGCACGGTGCCGGGCTATGAAGAAGAGGGCGAAGATGTGAAGATCAGTTCCGTGCCTAATGCGATGGTGCTTTTCAACCCCGTGCTCAACACGACGGTCCCCGGTTGGGGCGACGAAAAGAAGGGGGCGGGCATCGTCGCGCGGTTCGGCGACCATGCGGAGAAGCTTTCGCCGGAGCATCACGTGAAGAAGGGCACGCCGGCGACGCTGGTGATCCACGGCAAGGCGGACAGCACGGTGCCGTTCGCGCAGGCGGAGAACTTCGCCAAGGCGATGAAGGCCGCGGGCAACCGATGTGATGTCGCGGCGTTCGACGGGCAGGGGCACGGCTTTTTCAACTACGGGCGAGGCGATAACGCGATGTTCGTGAAGACGACGGTCGCCGCGGATAAGTTTCTGGCGTCAATCGGGTATTTGAAGGGGGAGGCGACGCTTGTGGCCCAAAAATAGGAGCGCTAAGCCGCAAGCGGCTACTCCCCGCGCTCGGATGATTCATCGCGTTCGCCGCTGTCACGATACTGCGCCCTTCGCTTCGCGTATTCCTCAGGCGACACCGGCAGGTCTGGGTCCTCAACACCCGCCATCGCCTGCGCGTGCAGCTTCTTCAAAAAAGGCACGCACCACATGCAGCCGGTGCCGGCCGAGAGACACTCGCTGATCAGGCTCGCGACCGCAGGCTTCTCGCGCTTGCAGAAGCTCACGATTTTTCGCTTGCTCACGTGGAAGCACAGACAGACGTCATCATCAGGATCCATCGGGGGATTGTAGGTCGGATTCCCCTCCCTCTCAGGGAGGGGTGAGGGGAGGGTCGAGCGTACAGTTGTCGGAGGCGGCAGGGCGCAACCAACGAGCCCACATCGTCATTCGTCCGACCCTCCCCCAGCCCCTCCCTGGGAGGGAGGGGAGTTAATCACCTCCCGTGCAAACTCCATGCCAGAATCGCCTACAATGACCGCATGGCACGGATGTCCAGCACATCGGCGATGAATCGCCTCGTGGAACGGCTCAGTCGGCTGCCCGGCATCGGCAAGCGGTCCGCCCAGCGCCTCGCGTTTCACCTGATCAAGCAGCCCGCCGACGAGGTCAACGCCCTTGCCGCGGCCCTCATCGAGATGAAACGCAACACCAAGCAGTGTTCCATCTGTCACAACCTGACCGAGTCGGACCCCTGTCCGATCTGCGGCGATGAACAGCGCGATTCGGGGGTGGTCTTGGTGGTGGAGCAGCCGAGCGATGTGGTGAGTTTTGAACAACTAGGCTTGTTCAAAGGCGTGTACCACGTGCTGATGGGTCGGCTTGCGCCGCTGGATGGGATCGGGGCGGGGGATCTGACGATTGATTTACTGTTGGAAAGGGTGCGACGCGGAAGAGTTGATGCGAAGCCGCAAGCGGCTGAAACGTCACACCCCACACCCCACACCCCACACCCCGGTATTCGCGAAGTCATCATCGGCACCAACGCCACGATCGAAGGCGACGGCACCGCGATGTACCTCGTTCAAGAGTTGAACAAGCTCGGCGTCCACGTAACCCGCCTGGCGCGCGGGCTGCCGTTCGGCTCGCCGATGGAGCTGGTCAGCAAAGCGGTCCTCGCCGACGCCTTGCAGGGCCGCCGTGGCGTGGACGGATGATGCCGCGACTTGCAGATGTCGATAACGTGAGTAGCTGCTAGCCACTAGCCACTAGCCGCTAGCTTTGAAACCCGGAACCCGGAACCCTGAATCCCGAACCCTTGCTTATGCGACTTGATGCCGGACAACACATGCGGATGAGCCAGCAGATGAAGCTGGCGCCGCGCATGATCCAGTCGATGGAGATTCTCCAGTTGCCGTTGGCTGCGCTGGAGGAACGCATCGAGCAGGAGCTGGCATCGAATCCGACGCTGGAGCAGAAGGAGCCGGGCGATGAGGACAGTGTGGAAGGGTCCAAGGGTGAGGGCGAGGGCGAGCCTGAGGTCGAGCAGAAGTCCGAAGGCGAGCGCGAGCTGACGGTGTCGGATGACTCGGTGGATTCGAATCATGCGGATGACTTTGAGCGCCTGAGCAACATGAGCGAAGAGTACGGTGAGTCGTGGAACACGAACACCTACGAAGGCGAAAGCTACCGCCCGGCCCGCGACACAGGCGACCGCGACGCCAAGATGGACGCGATGGCGAACACAGCCGCCCGAGGCGACAGCCTGGGCGAGCAGCTTCTGGATCAATGGCACCTCATCGAGATGACGCCCGAGCATCGCGTGGCGGGGGAATACCTCATCGGCTTTCTCGACGCGGACGGCTACCTGCGCACAGACCGGCAGACGATGCTGGAACAGGCACCGCCCACGGTGAAGGTCGAGCTGCTCGATGAAGCGCTGGGACTGCTTCAGGAAAACATCGAGCCGCAGGGAATCGGCGCCCGCGACCTGCGCGAATGCCTGCTGCTTCAGATCGACGCGAAGCTCCGGCTCGTCGAGGACGGCCAGGCCGAGGACATCGGCGAGGACCGCGACCTGGAACTGGAACGCACGCTCGTGGCCGATCACTTGAAGGACATCGAAGCCAACCGGCTGCCCAAAATCGCCAAGGATCTCGGTCGCGATATCGAAGATATCAAACGCTCCATCGGCCACCTGCGGCGATATCACCCGCATCCCGGGCGCATGCTCGTCGAAGACAACTCGCGTTCGATCGTGCCTGATGCGATCATCGATTACGACGAGGACCAGGACCGCTACGTCGCCCGCCTGCGGCACGAACGGCTGCCCGCCCTGCGCATCAGCAAAGTCTCGGAGAAAATGGCCAAGGACAAAACGCTCGACCGCAAGACGCGCGACTTCGTCAAGAACAACATCCACACCGGGCAGTGGCTGATCGATGCGATCCAGCAAAGGCACAACACGGTGATGCGCGTGATCAATGTGGTGATCGATGCCCAGCGCGAGTTCTTCGACTATGGCCCGCAGCATCTGAAGCCGTTGCCGATGACGACCGTCGCCGATCAGCTTGGAATCCACGTCGCCACGGTGAGCAGGGCGGTGAGCGAGAAATACATCCAGTCGCCGCGCGGGATTTTCCCCCTGCGCATGTTCTTCTCCGGCGGCACCGAAACCGAAGGCGGCGAAGCGATGAGCTGGGGCGCGGTGCAGGCGAAACTGAAGGAAGTCATCGGCGAGGAAGACAAGAGCAACCCGCTGAGCGATGACGAACTCGTGGTGAAGCTGAAGGAGAAGGGCATCGAAATCGCCAGGCGAACAGTCGCGAAATATCGCAAGCAACTGGGCATCGCCCCGGCGCGACAGCGGAAGGAATATTGATTGGCGGTGCGGGGCAGGGTGCCACGGCTCGACGAGTCTGCGAGGAGACCCGTGCCGGCCGCCTTTGACCACCGATTGTCAGTAAGCCTTACACCGCCGCACGGGTCTTCGTCGGCGGACCTCCTCGATCCGTGGCACCCAACTTCGAGAACTCTCACCGAGTCGCGGTCTCCTGCGGAGTAGCTCAATGCCCCTCATCACCCTCACCACCGACTTCGGCCTCGGCGACATCTACGTCGGCGTCATGAAAGGCGTCATCCACTCCATTGCGCCCAAGGCCACGGTCATCGACATCACCCACGACATCGCCCCGCAGGATCTGCTCGGCGCAGCCCTTGCGCTGGAAGCTTCGACATCCTACTTTCCGCCCGGCACCATTCACGTCGCCGTCGTCGATCCCGGCGTCGGTTCATTTCGCCGCGCTGTCGCCATCCGCACGCGGCGGGGCGATACCTGCATCGGCCCGGACAACGGCCTGTTCTCGCTCGTCCTCGCCCATGACCCGATGGACCTGGCCATCGAACTGAATCGCGCGGACTTCCACCGCAAGCCTGTCAGCAGCACCTTTCACGGCCGCGATGTTTTCGCTCCCGTCGCAGCCCATCTGGCCCAGGGCGCGAACCTGAAAGATGTCGGCAGCGCCATCGCCGATCCCGTTCGTATCGACATCCCCGCCCCGCGCATCATCGATGACCGCACCGTCCACGCTGAAGTGCTGCATGTCGATCGCTTCGGCAATCTCATCACCAACCTGATCGGCGAACGCCTTTCTGTCTGGGTCGGCGATGAGAAGGAACACCTGACGATCGACGTGGCCGGCCGGCGGATTCTGGGCCTGTCGCGAACCTTCGCCGACGCCATCGAGGGGCAGCCGGTCGCCTACATCGGCAGCGGCGGGCGGCTGGAAATCGCCGTGCGCAACGGCAGCGCGGCCGGGGAGATGAAGGTGAAGAGGCATGCGGAGGTGATCATTCGGCGGTAGGACTTGGTGCGCTTAGATTATTGATCGGGCTGGGTTTGAACCCCCCTCCCTCTTAGGGAGGGGCCGGGGGAGGGTCGAGCGAACTTGCACCTTCGGTCTTCGTTTGCAACTGAAGTCAACGGTATTCGTCTGCCCGACCCTCCCCTAACCCCTCCCTGGGAGGGAGGGGAATCAAGCCCCGGCTTCCTGATTCGACACCTCCACCCCTTTTCGATACACTCTTCCTTCTGTCCCGCGTCGGCTCTTGCGCGACTTCCGCGCAGCCGCCGGTTCACTATGATTGAAACCCATGCCCCGATGCCCGGCCCCGCTGGGCGTCCCTGCTGTGAGAGCCTGCTATGTCGCAAGACATCATCAAGAGTGTTGAAAAATCGCAACTCCGCTCCGACCTCCCCAGCGTTGCCGTTGGTGACACGGTCGATGTCCACGTGAAGATCATCGAAGGCGCCAAGGAGCGCATTCAGATTTTCAGCGGCGTCGTGATCGCGTTCAGCGGCAAAGGCGTGACGCGGACCGTGACCGTTCGCCGCATCGTCGCCAACGAAGGCGTCGAGCGCGTGTTCCCTCTGAACAGCCCGCGCCTTGCCAAGATTGAAGTGAAGCGTCACGGCCATGTCCGTCGCGGCAAGCTGTACTACCTGCGCGAGCGCGTCGGTAAGAGCCGGCGTCTGCGTGATCGCCGTCGCGGTCTGGGTGCGCTGGAGGCGCAGGAACAGGCTGAGGCTCCCAAGCAGGCCCCTGCGAAGAAAGAAAAGAAAGCTGAGCCGGAGACGGCCAGCGCCTGAGTCGGTGCGGCTGCTACTTCTGTCAACCAACGCAACCCCCGGCCTGGTGCCGGGGGCTGTTGTTAGAGCACCATCCCGACAGGGTGGTGCTATGAGCGAACAGCCACCCGTTGCGCGTTCGCCCGTCTCGCGTCGATCCACGGTGCCAACCCGTCGCAACTTCACGTGTGCCAACAGCACCGCCCTGTCGGGACGGTACTCGCGCATCCTCACCAGCCTTCCGCTAGGATGAACTTCTCAATGTCGCAGGAGACTTCACGAACAGTGTCCAACGAAAAACGACAAGATCAGGGCGGAAGTGCGGCCGATGCAGGCGGGGCTGGCGGCGATCCTTTTGCCGACCGCCGCGCCAAGCTCGCCAAGCTGCGCGATGAACTGAAGATCGATCCCTTCGGCCAGCGCACCGAAGGATTGATCACGCTCGCCGATGCGGCCGCGAAGTACGACGCCGCTGCCGACGAAGCCCACCGCGCCAACAGTGAACATGATCGCAGGCCGGTGGTGAAAATCTCCGGCCGCGTCATGCTGCATCGCGTGATGGGCAATCTCATCTTCATCACCCTGCGCGATGCGACGGGTGATCTTCAGATTGCCGTGAGTAAGAAGGCGGTGGACACGCAATCGTTCCAGGTCGCCAAGCTGACGGACCTGGGCGACATCGTCGTCGCGCAAGGCCCGCTGGCGAAGACGAAGACGGGTGAGATCACGGTCTGGGCGAGGAGTGAGGGCCAAGGGCCAGGGGCCAGGGGCCAGGGGAAAGAAGGGGATAATCCGCAATCCACAAGCCGCGATCCGCAATCCCCTGGCCCTTGGCCCTTGGCCCCTGGCCCTTTTTCGATTGCCTGCAAGAGCATGGTGCCGCCGCCGGGCAAGTGGCACGGCTTGCAGGATGCGGAGCTGCGTTACCGCCAGCGCTACGTGGACCTCTGGGCGAATCCGCACGTGATGAAGACGCTCCAGCTTCGCATGCGCATTGTCGAGGAAGTCCGCGCGTTCATGCGCAGCAAGGGCTTTCTCGAAGTCGAAACGCCCATGCTCCAGCCCCTTCACGGCGGCGCGGCAGCCCGGCCTTTCACCACGCATCACAACGCCCTCGACATCAAACTCTTCCTCCGCATCGCCCCCGAGCTTTACTTGAAGCGTTTGCTCGTGGGCGGCTTCACCAAGGTCTTCGAACTCAACCGCAACTTCCGCAACGAAGGCATCAGCCCGCGCCACAACCCCGAGTTCACCATGCTCGAAGCCTACGAGGCGTTCGGCAACTGGGAAACGATGGCCGACCTCGTCGAGGAAATGATCACGACCATCGCGCAGAAGGTGATCGGTACGCTCGTCATCGAGCATAAGGATGCGGAAGGCAACGTGACGAAGACGATTAACCTGACGCGGCCGTGGCGAAGGGTGAGGATGGTGGATTTGGTAGAGGAACGGACGGGGTGGAAGTTTGACAAGCGTCCGATTCAAGAGGCGGCGCCTGAGTGTTTTGCGAGTACGTTGGTAGCGCGAGTTCTCGCGTACTCTGCACGATGGGGCGATCAGATCATCGGGATTATTAAGAAGAGATCTCAAGAAGCCGCAGAAGACCCTGAGGCCAGGTTCAGGCTCTTAAAGGACATCGATCGAGCGAACGTTGACGAGGCGTTCGCCGACGCCGGCGGGGCGAAGGAGTGGCTGAAAGGCCTGTTCGAAAGAGGAATTCACGACATCGAAACAAGAACGCAAGTTCTTGAGATGTTTGAATCAGTGGATACTGAGGGGGCTGGTCTTTGGGCCGTCATTGCGTTGAAGTACGCTGACAATCTCTCCAAACTTTCGCCCGCTGAACAACTGGTAGAGATTTATGAGAAGTACATCGAACCCACCCTCATCGATCCCTGCTACGTCACCCACGTGCCCAGCGTGGTCATCCCTCTCGCGCGCGAGAATAAAGAAGACCCGTTCTTCGCCGACGTCTACGAGCTCGCCATCAACGGCCAGGAGATCAGCCCCGGCTACACCGAACTCAACGATGCCGATGTGCAGGAGCGGCACTTCCGCCATCAGATCGGCGACAAGGCTGAGCAGCAGCAGGTGGATGAAGATTTTTTGAATGCTCTTCGCGTCGGCATGCCCCCGGCAGGCGGCATCGGACTGGGCATCGATCGCCTGGTCATGATGCTCACCGGCGCTGAGAGCATTCGCGATGTGATCCTGTTTCCGCTGATGAGACCGCAAGGGTAAGCGGAAAAATACAAAGACAAAAGTTCCAAATCACAAACAAATCGCAATGATCAAAGGAATGAAACTATCAAGGCATCTGCTGGCCGCGCTGCCTGCGACGTGCCGCGTTCTGTCCTCCGGTTTGAGTTTTGTTGATTGTGATTTGTTTGAGATTTGGTCCTTGCGTTTTGAGATTTAGCCCATGAAGCGTCTTCGCTCCCCCTGGCTTTGGGTCTTCATCGGCTGGACCGTTGTCGCGCTGGTCCTCGGTCTGCTGCTGGGCAAGCGGCCTGCGGTCAACCCGATCACCTTGCAGCGGGAGTTTGTCGCTGATGGCTTCAACGTGCTGGCCGCGGTGGTCGGTAGCTGGATCGCGCTGGCGATCGGCGTGAGCATCATCGGCTCCCTCGGGGCGCTCGCTTCCGGCGCGGATCGGCAGATGCTTGTCGCCAAGTACCTTCGCCGTAAGCTCTCGCCCATGTTCGCCGCCCTCGCGGTCACGCTCTGCACCGCGATGGTCATCATCGTCATCAGCGTCATGGGCGGCTTCCTCCAGATGTGGCGCGACACCGCCAAGCGATTGACCGGTGATCTTACCGTCAGCGCAGGCCTGGCCGGCTTCCCGCGCTATGAGCTGGCCCTTGAAGTCATCCGCAACGTGCCCGAGGTCGAAGCCGCCTCGGCGATGATCAAGACCTATGGCCTGGTGAAGCTGCGCACCGCGCGCACGGGCAATCGCCAGGAGTCGATCGAACGCGCCGAGATCGTCGGCATCAACCCCGAGGAACTCAACAACGTCGTTCCTTATAAGGATTGCCTGTACTGGACGCGGGATCGGGTGGACGGTCAGGTCAAGCAGTACAGTCGCGGCCCGGGTGATGTGCCGTTCCGCCGGGTGGGTGTTGTGGACCGGCTTCTTTCGGATGTGGACATGGTCGACGCGGCAATGCAGTTCAAGCCGCCGGCGTCGTGGCAATCCGACCTGCCCGGCATCGCGATCGGCGTGGCGATGAGCGGCACCGCCCGCGATGAGAAGGGCAACTTCGTCATCTACAGCGCTCCAGCCTTGGGCGATGACGTGACGGTCACCGTCGCGCCGCTGACGGACAACGCGGGCATTCTCGATCGCGCGGTGGGCAAGTTCACCATCGTCAACGAGGTGCAGAGCGGGTTCATCGAGTATGACCAGGCCCGCATCTGGGTGCCGTTCGAGGTGCTCCAGAAAATGCTGGAGATGGAGCCGCAGCGGAAGGTGGGGCCGGACAATCTGCCGACCGGTGAAATGACCGAAGCCCGTGCTTCGGTGATTCTCATTCGAGGCAGGCCCGGCATCGATCTGAACGTGCTCTACGATCGCGTCGAGCGGGCTCTTGCCGGCCATCCGAAGCTCGCGGAGATCGGGCTGCACCACCGCGTGAAGACGTGGATCGAGGAGCATCGCATGATCCTGGGCGCGGTGGAGAATGAAAAGAGTCTGCTCGTGTTTCTCTTTGCGATCATCAGTCTCGTCGCCCTGGTGATGGTGGCGACCACGTTCTACAACTTCGTCCTTGAGAAGACGCGCGACATCGGCGTGCTCCGCGCGATCGGCACTTCACACCTCGGCGTGGCCGGCCTGTTCCTGGGTTATGGGCTGGTCATCGGCGTGGTCGGCGCGGCCGCGGGCCTGGGGCTGGCGTACTTGATCGTCGACAATCTCAACGGCATCCAGTGGTACCTGGAAAACTTCACCGGCGCCACCGCCTTCATCGCCCTGATGGCGATCGTCGGACTGGCGATTGCCGTGGTGATCCGGCACTTCACGCTGCCGCTGCCTACCGCCGATTCGCCGCGCTGGCGCAACTGGCTCTGGCTGCTGTGCCCGCTGGCGATGGCGTTGATCGCGTTTATCATCCTCCGCGCGTCGCCTGAATTCGCATTCGATCTGCGAGCCCGGTTCTCGATCAAAATCTGGGACGCCCGCATCTATTACTTTGAGACCATCCCCACGGACATGAACCCGCGCGAGATCACCTTCATCCTCGCCTTCGCCGTGCTCGCCAGCGTCCTGGGCTCGCTCCTGCCCGCCATCCGCGCCGCCAGGCTCGATCCGGTGGAGGCGATTCGGTATGAGTGATTTGACCACGGATAGCACGGATGGCACGGATGGGGAGAAGGAGAGAGGCGATGGTCTGCTTCATGAGGAGTTGACTGGTGACATCATTGGGGCAGCGATGGAAGTGTTGAATGAACTCAGGCCCGGGCTGGACGAGAAGCTATATGAGAACGCGTTGGTGATTGAATTGCAGAAGCGCGGGCACAAAGTCTGTCAACAGGAGCCGTATCCGGTTTATTACAAGGGAGTGTATGTAGGTAAGCTTGTGCCGGACCTGGTGGTCGATGATCTGGTGGTTGTTGATCCGAAGGTCGTGGAGCGATTCAACGATACGCACGGTGCCCAGATGCTCGGTTACCTCGCCATCACCAAACTTCGCGTCGCACTCCTCCTGAACTTCAAGAACAAGAAGCTCGAATGGAAACGCTACATCCGCTGACCTTGTAACTGTCAAGTGATCCGCTTCCCCTTATCCGTGCCATCCGTGCCATCCGTGGTTAAAATGATTCTCCAAGCCACCAATATCCACAAGACCTTCCGCATGGGCCCGGAGCGGCTGCACGTCCTGCGCGGCGTGGACTTCTCTCTCAAAAGAGCCGAGTGGGTCGCCATCCTCGGCGCCTCGGGCTCGGGCAAGAGCACGCTGCTGCACATCCTGGGCGCGCTGGATCGCCCCACTGAAGGCGGCGTGCTTTTTCAGGGCGACTCCATCTTCGACAAGACGCGGATTCAGCAGGATCAATACCGGCATGATCGCGTCGGCTTCGTGTTCCAGCAGTATCACCTGCTGCCGGAGCTGAGCCTGCTCGATAACGTGCTCATCAGCGCGATGATCGGCATGTCGCCCTGGCGCTGGTTCGCCAAGCGAAAAGCGGCGAAGCAGCGGGCGATGGAAGTGATCGAATCGCTCGGCTTGCAGGATCGCCTCAAGCATCGGCCCAACAGCCTGTCCGGCGGCGAGCGCCAGCGCGTCGCCATCGCCCGCGCCCTGGTGAATCAACCTGATGTACTGCTCGCCGATGAACCGACGGGCAACCTCGACGCCAAGACGGGAGCGCAGATTCTCGATGTCTTCAAGCAGATCCACGCCCGCGGTCAGTCCATCGTGATGGTGACGCATGACACCCGCGTGGCGGATATGGCGGATCGCAAGGTGCTGCTGGAGAGCGGGCGGTTGAAATGACGCCGCTTGCGGCTTAGCAGGACGGATGTCTGCGATGCATCGCACGGGTAAGCTCGCAGACTCGCTTACCCATGGCACCCGGCTGCCGGTTTCTTTCGCTACTCGTCAACTTGCACCCATCTCCCCCTGCATTACCATTTCTGTCCCTCCCGTTCCAAGGCAGACCATGAAGATCCTCCTCACCACCACCTCCTACCAGGACACGCCCGGCAAGCATCACGCGATGCTCGAAGCGTCCGGCCACGAAGTCGTCCGCGCCCGCGGGCCGCTCACCGAAGAGCAAATGCTCGATCTCATTCGCACGCAAGGCCCGTTCGATGGTTTTCTGCATGGCGATGATCATCTGACGCGCAAGGTCATCGAAGCCGCGCTGCCTTCGCTCAAGGCCTTGAGCAAGTACGGCATCGGCCTGGACTCCGTTGATGTGAAGGCCGCGACGGATTTGAAAGTCCCCGTGCTCTTCACGCCCGGCGTGAATCACACCACCGTCGCCGAGCACACCTTCGGCCTGCTCATCGCGCTGGCCAAACATTTCGTCCCGCAAATCAACGCCGTGAGCGCCGGCAAATGGACGCGCATCACCGGCAGCGAACTGGCGGGCAAGACCCTCGGCGTGATGGGCATGGGCCGCATCGGCAAGGAAGTCGCCAAGCGCGCCCGCGCCTTTGACATGCACGTGCTCGGCTTCGACGTTTACTGGGACGATGCTTTCGCGAAGCAGCATGAAGTCACCCGCTGCTGGAAGGCGGAGGAACTCATCTGCAAGGCTGACATCGTTTCCCTGCACATGAATCTGAGCGAAGACAATCGCGGGTACTTCAACACCGAGCGCCTCGCCATGATGAAGAAGGGCGCGATGATCCTCAACTGCGCCCGAGGCGGACTCGTCGTCGAAGAGGATATCGCCGCGGCCTGCAAGAGCGGGCAGCTCGGCGGATATGCGACGGATGTGCTGGATGTGGAGCCGATGAAGACGCCGCACGTGTTTCAGGGGGTGGCGAATATTCTGGTGACGCCGCACATCGGCAGCAGGACATTTGAAAGCGTGGAGCGACAGGCGCTAATGTCCACGGAAAACCTGCTGCGATTGCTGGCGGGTCAAAAGCCGCTGGCGCAGGCGAATTCGTTTTGAAGAAGGGCCAAGGGTTAAGGGCCAAGGGCCAAGGGGAAGAAGGAACAGAAGAACAATCCGCAATCCGCAATCCGCAATCCCTTGGCATTTGGCCCTCGTCCTTCTTCCCCCGCCGTTGCTTCGCACGCTACACTTTGCATAATGGAGTCGTCGCGGAGTCGACCTTCGAGCATCAGCCATCAGTTCCAGAGAAAGGATTCACATGAAGGCATCTGAACTGAAGGATCGCACCAAGAAGTTCTCGGTGCGGGTGATCAAGCTGGTGGAGAAGCTGCCCAAGACCACCGCCGGCGAAGCGATGGCCTCGCCCTTGATCCGCTGCGGCACTGCCGTCGGCGCGACCTACCGCCTCACCTGCAAGAGCAAGAACAACTTCGACTTCATGTCCCGCCTGGGCACCACCGAGGAAGCGACCGATGAGTGCTGCTACTGGCTGGAGATCATCCACGAAGCGGAAGTGCTGCCCGAGGGCGAAGTGCTCCCCGCCCTGGAAGAGGCCCGCATTCTCAAGCGGATTTTCAAGAAATCCCGCAGGGCGGCCGTGAAGCGGCATCGCAACGACATGGGCGGCAGCGGCCGCGTGAGCGATGAGGATATTCCGTTCTGAGCACAAAGGGCCAAGGGAGAAAGGCCAAGGGCCAAGGGGGGAGCCTGCTATCCGCGCCATCCGTGAAATCCGTGGTTACTTCTTAACTTCTCTTCGCTTCGCCCCGATCTCCGCGACGCGATCCATATAAGCCTGCATCGCATTTGCCACCACCTCCGCGACCACCTCGGCTCCCTTCTCCGTGTAGTGGCAGTCATCGTAAAAATTCTCGATCGTCTTGGGCACCATCGCCGCCAGGTCGATGCAGGGCACACCTTCGCGCCGGCAGAACGCCAGCAACTGATCGTTGTAGGCCTGCATCAGGCGCGCCGAAACGGCCATGCTGTAGATGTAGCTCTCCTTCGCCCCCAGGCCGATCATCAACGCTTGCGTTTCCGGCGACGGGTGCTCCGTCCAGATCGTCGGCTGCGTCATGAATATCACTTTGATATCCAACTCCCGCCCGCGCTCCAGCAGCTTCTTCAGGCTCCCTTCGTAGGCCAGCAGCCCCGCACTGACATCGGGCATCACTGTTTCCTTCGTCGCCAGTTCGGCTTCCTCCTGGTAGTGCTTCACCCACGCCGCCGACGGATCCTGCACCACGGTGCGATGCATCTGATCCAACATCACGCGGAGCTTCTTCCACATGCCGCTGCACATCTGGTACGTGTACAGGTTGCGCTGGAGCGGGAACTGCGGTGACAGGCTGATGCCCGGTCGGCGGTAGGTGAACGCGGTCTCGAAGGTGTGATCCATGCGGTCCTGCAGCTTGCCCTGCAGCGTCAGGCCCAGGTCATTGATCCCGCACATCACCAGCCAGCAATCGACCTGCGCCGCTTCGGGAAGGTAACGAACCAGGGTGTAATGATCCTCGACGATCGTGCCGCTGCGCCCGCTGTTGCCCACCCACACACCCGGCGAAGTCTCGTTCATGCGGCCGGCCACCAGCGCGGGCCAGCTCTTCGCGTCGTTGAGGAACAGGCACTCGGTCGTGCTCCCGCCGACGCAGAGGATACGTATGCGGTCATCATCGGAGAACTCAGGCCCGCGAATGCCTGTTGAGTTCGTCGAGAAGGTCGATTCGTGGGCCACACCCTGGATCATCGTCGGCGTGAGCTCGAATCGCAGATTCGGCGGCATGCCGTACCAGTCGAACGAACGCGGATTGCTGACGCGCGACACAATCGTCAGACCGATCTCCAGAATCATCAGCGTCACAAACACGGCCAACAGGGAGACCGCCAGCTTCTCCGCTGCCCTGCGCCGCAGCCAGGCAAGAAGAAGGAACCCGCCCGCGAAGCCGGCCAGCGCCCAGTCCAGGTTGTTGAGTTTGTAGTCCGTCAGGAAATGCGCCAGCAGGTTGTCCACCACCACGATTCCCGCCAGCCCGATGACCGCGTAAAGGCAGGCGCGCAGCACACGGGCGAATCGGGCTACACGTGCAGCCGGGGCTTGGAGGTGGGGAGCACCCATGCCGAAATTGTAGCAGGTGGGGGGCCATGTTCAGCCGACCGCCCATCCTGCCGCCAGTGGCACAGACTGCGCGAATCGATACACTGGCGCGCGATATCGATGGTGCCGGTCAGCGTGGCCGCCGCCATCCGACTCAGGGCGCTTCCAATTGGAGATTCACCGTGTCTGACACTCAAGCGACTGCCGACATCGGTCTCATCGGCCTGGCTGTCATGGGACAGAACCTCGTGCTCAACATGGCGGACAACGGCTTCAACGTCGCTGTCTACAACCGCACCACCTCCGTCATGACCGACTGGGTGAACAAGTGCAAGAAGGTCGAGCCTTCCGCCAGCCGCCTCGTTCCCTGCGAATCCATCGAAGGCTTCGTCAAGGCCATCAAACGCCCGCGCAAGATCATGATCATGGTCAAGGCCGGCGGCCCCGTCGACGCCGTCGCCAACCAACTCGCGCCCATGCTCGAAAAGGGCGACATCATCATCGACGGCGGCAACAGCCTGTGGACCGACACCATTCGCCGCGAGAAGACCTTCAAGGACCAAGGCCTTTGCTTCGTCGGCTGCGGCGTCAGCGGCGGCGAAACCGGCGCACGCTTCGGCCCTTCCATGATGCCCGGCGGCGCGCCCGAAGCCTGGCAATCCATGAAGCCCATCTGGCAGGCGATGGCGGCCAAGGTCGATCCCAAGACCGGCAAGCCACTCCTCAACTTCGCGCCCGGCAAACCCGTCACCGGCGGCGAACCCTGCACCGTACACATCGGCCCCGACGGCGCTGGCCACTACGTCAAGATGGTCCACAACGGCATCGAATACGGCGACATGCAGCTCATCTGCGAAGCCTACTTCCTCATGAAAAATCTGCTCGGCCTCAAGCCCGATGAAATGAGCGCCATCTTCAGCGAGTGGAACAAGGGCGACCTCGATTCCTTCCTCATCGAAATCACAGCCGACATCCTTCAACAGAAAGACCCGGTCAACAAGCGCAAGTTCCTCGTCGATCACGTGCTCGACACCGCCGGCCAAAAGGGCACCGGCAAGTGGACAAGCGTGAACGCGCTGGACATGGGCGTGCCTGCCGCGTCCATCGCCGAGGCGGTTTTCGCCCGCTGCATGAGCGCGATCAAGGAACAGCGCGTCGCCGCGAGCAAAGTGCTCAAAGGCCCCAAGGCGAAATACAAAGGCGCGAAGAAGAAACTTATCGAAGCCATCCGCGATGCCCTGTACTGCTCGAAAATCTGCTCCTACGCGCAGGGCTTTGATCTGATGACCACCGCCCAGAAGGAATACAACTGGAAGCTGAACTTTGGCCAGATCGCCATGATCTGGCGCGGCGGCTGCATCATCCGCGCGGGCTTTCTCCAGAAAATCAAAGAGGCGTACGACAACGATCCGAAGCTGGCGAACCTCATCCTCGATCCCTACTTCAAGAAGAAAATCGCCAAGGCCCAGGAGAACTGGCGCAAGGTCGTGTCTATCGCCGCCGAGTGCGGCGTACCGTGTCCGCAGTTCATGTCAGCGCTGTCTTACTATGACAGCTATCGCAGCGCGGTCGTGCCGGCGAACCTGTTGCAGGCTCAGCGCGATTACTTCGGGGCGCACACGTTTGAGCGAACGGATCAGCCGCGCGGGAAGTTTTATCATGTGGATTGGCCGGAGAAGGGGAGGCCGATGGTGGAGGTGTGAAGCGGGCGGCGGTCCGGCCCCCTCTCCCTTCCAGGGTGAGGGCGGGGGTGAGGGCCGGCCGGAGACGCACGACTGAATGGACGTCAAGTATTCCCGAGGTAACGATGGTCCAGTTAGACCGCATCGCACTTTACCAGGCGTTCGTAGACCGGTTTCGTTCTCCCGATCCATCGAACAGCCAACCCGTTCCGATAGCACCTGACGAGGTTCACCGGTTGGAGTCAAAGCTCCATTGCAGACTGCCCGCAAGCTATCATGCGCTCATGACCCATTTCGGAGCGGCGGATGTACGTTTGCTCAGCGACCTATGGCTGGACCGTGATAGTCGAATTGAATGCCCGGTGCCCATGGGGTGGATCTGGTCCCCCGAACGGATCGTCAGCCAGTGCGAGGAGCCATGGCTTGCGCCGATTCCTTCATTCCTCACCGACGGCGCCCCTATCAAAAGCGATATCGCATGGAAGCACTTGATTCCATTCGCAACCGAGCGTGAAGAAGACAACTGGTTCTGCTTTCGCCGTGTTTCAACGCAAAGCGACGACCAGCCGGTGTATTTTTTTGACCACGACGGCGGCGACATTGAACAAATCAGTTCTGGCCTTGATGAATTGCTCCGCCGATATCTTGAGTTGCCAGTCACCACCTAATTCGTTTGGCCTCAGCTAAACAACGAGTTCGAACGTCTCTCGCCTTCCACTCGATTCTTTGAGGCTACCTCTGGCATGGTACGAATGCCGTGCCCTCGCCGGGCGGGCCTGCTCAATCGCCGCAGCGGCTCAATTCGATTGTAGCCGGCAGGTTTTGGGCGCGTTGATTCCTCAGAGTGCCCCAACGGGGCAATACACTACAGCCCAGGGCAACGCCCTGGGTTCCGGCGATCCAAAATACCCAAGCCCTGAAAGGGCGACACATGGGCGCGATGTCACGCCCTTTCAGGGCTCAGTCCGTTGCGCGCGGCACACTTTAGTGTGTTGCCCTTTCAGGGCACTGCATGAGGACATCACGCGCACCTTATCGCGAGCCTTCACGTTCCGTAGCCAGTCATCGTCATGATCCGCAGTGCACTCTGGCGTATGCCCGCGTTGCTGTGGCCGTAGGCAATGTCGCTGACGTGCTTGACGGCCACTTCGGCAACGCGCCCCGTGTGGAAATAGAAATAGAGCGCGTCACAGAACATGGATGCACGCCCGTTCGACGGATCGAAATACTTTGGCAGCAGCTCGGCCGCCTGATCCACGTGCTTTCGCCCGAGGCAGAGGATGGCTGCGATTGCCTCGATGCGCGGCCCGCTGTGCGTGTCCATCAAGAGCGGCGCGATCGCTTCGATCGTTTCGTCCGTCACCGGATGCAGCCTCGCCAGCAGGCGCACCGCCGCCGCCCGAACCGTCCAGTCATCGTGCTTCAGGCAATCGCGCAGGCGGGTCTGCACGTGCCGCACGTCCTCCGCGTCCCTGCTGTATTGACGCAGATGTTCTTCAGCCAGTTCGCGCACCGGTGAACGGGGCAGGGCATCGATGAATTCATCCAGCGCCCGCCGGCGGTTGAGGCTCGCCATGATCGGCCCCACGTTCCTCGCTGCATTCCAGACCGAGTACGGATCCTGATCCGGCGCGGTCCCGCGATAGATGTCGCGCCAGTCCGTCCATCGCGCCTCGGCCAGCGGACCGATCGCGACGGCCAGTTTGGCAAAAGCATCGAGGGTGTCGTTGCCGTACCACTCTCGTCCGAGCCGCGTGATGATGTCAGTCAGCGCGGGCTCGGCACGCGGCCCGTAGGCGACAAGGGCGAGGGCTGCCTGTTGCTGAATGACCGGGTCCTTCTCACGCATCGCATCGAGCAGCGGCTGCAGGGCGGCGTCGCGCGGACCGGTGTACTTAAGCAGGACGACGAGCCTGTCGAACTCGCTCCGGTTGACGCGAGCGGGCGTGAACTTCAGCGTGTCTGCTAGGTGATCGGCCACGAGCGCCGTCTGCCATTGCCACGCGCCGCCGTCAGCTACGCGCCGGTACGCCGAGTCGCGCTGCGCTTCGCTGAGCGCCGGCCACGCGAGGAGGTAGCCCGACGTGGGCACGATGGCGACGTACCACTTCTCGCCAGAGGCGTGAATCCGCTGGCGCACGTTGATGCCCGTCAGGCCGTGCGTGGTCAGCGTCAGGAGCAGCAGGCCTATGACCGTCGGTCGCGCATGGCGGCGCGTGCGCAGCGGGTCGTTGGGTCGCCGCGCGGTCCAGCCGCACTCGGCACACGCTCTCCCGCCCGTGACTTGCATGTCGTATCCGCAGCGCAGGCAGCGCGGCCTGCCGCGGGCCCGATCGTGGAACAACCCGCGCCACAGGAACACCAGCGCGAGTACTCCGGCCGCGCCGAAGAGAATGTGGTACGTCCAGAGTGAGTCGATCACCTGTCGCATGTGGAGTGAGCCTATCGCATTGGCTGGTGCGACTGCACCGATTGCGGATCGTTGAAGCGAGGGAATAGAACGTGGTGGACTTAGTGACTGCATCGTGAGCCGCTACACTGAACGCATCATGAAGCGAACTTCACTCCAACTGTGCCTCGCTCTGTGCGGGCTTGTCCTTGCCCTTCACCTGTCCGCGCCCGCCGCCCACGCCGCCCCCGGGCGCCAACCCAACATCCTCGTCATCTTCTCGGATGACCAGGGCTGGCGCGATACCGGCTACAACGGCGAGGGCTACATCGAGACGCCTAATCTCGATCGCCTCGCCAAGGAAGGCATGGTGTTCACCAGCGGTTATGCCTCGGCCGGGAACTGTCAGCCCAGTCGCGGGTGTCTTTACTCGGGCACCTACACGCCCCGGCATTATGTGTTCGCCGTCGCCAGCACCGACCGCGGACCGAAGCAGCTCCAGCGGATGATTCCGATTCCCAACAAGTCCGGCCTGCCGGTGGAGAACATCACCCTCGGCGACGCGATGAAGGCCGGCGGCTACGCGACGGGGCACTTCGGCAAGTGGCATCTGGGCAGCGGCCCCGAAGGCACTTCGCCGGCGCAGCAGGGGTTTGATGTCGTCATGGATGGCCCGCATCAGAACGCGCCGAAGGACCCCAAGAGTGTTTACAAGATCACGGATGCCGCGTGTGAGTTCATGGAGAAGAACAAGGACAAGCCGTTCTTCTGCTTCGTGTCGCATCACGCGATTCACTCGAAGGTCGAAGCCCGTGACGAGACGCTGGCAAAGTTCAAGGCGAAGAGCGAGAAGGTGGATTCCAAGATCAGCCCCGTGTATGCCGCGTGCATGTATGACCTCGATGACGGCGTCGGCATCCTCCTGAAGAAGCTGGCGGACCTCGGCTTGGAGAAGGACACGCTCGTGCTTTACACCAGCGACAACGGCGGGACGAACGCCTCGCCGCAGGAGCCGCTGCGCGGGAACAAGGGCGGGTACTACGAAGGCGGGATTCGTGAGCCGTTCATCGTGCGCTGGGCGGGCGTGGTGAAGGCGGGATCGAAGTGCGATGTGCCGGTGATCAACATTGATCTGTATCCGACGTTTCTCGATGCAGCGGGTATTAAGGTGCCGGCGGGCAAAGTGCTCGATGGCGAAAGCATCGTGCCTTTGCTGAAGCAGACGGGCGATTCCGGGGGCCTGAAGCGCAAAGCGATCTTCTGGCACTTCCCCGGTTACCTCGATCGTCCTGTCATTCGCGGGCGCGATCCGGTCTTTCGCACGCGGCCGGTCAGCGTCATCCGCAAAGGCGACTGGAAGCTGCACCTGTATCACGAAGAGTGGCAACTCGACGGCGGCAGGGGGAAGCTCGACACCAACAACGCGGTCGAACTATACAACCTGATAGACGACATCGGCGAGCGCAAGAACCTCGCCAATGCGAACAAGATGAAGCGCGACGAACTGCTCGATGATCTGCTCGCCTGGTTCAAGGCGACCGATGCCCCGCTGCCGACGGAGAAGAACCCGAAGTACGATTCCGAAGCGGAAGGAAACGAGAAGAAGGGGAAGAAGAATAAAAATAAGTAGGTGAATGGCCCAAGCCCGATGG
>JBBDXA010000227.1:2304-13362 GCA_040902585.1 Phycisphaeraceae bacterium | reverse complement strand
TGGGGACTTCAAGTCCCCATGCCGTGACGTAAAATGTTACCGCATGAGCGCCCGCGATCCCATTCCGACCGACATGCTCCTGTGGGCCTACGCCAACGGCATCTTCCCCATGGCCGACTCGCGCACCGGCGGCGTCGAGTGGTACTCGGCTGACCCGCGGGCTGTCCTTCCTCTCAACGGCTTCCAGATGTCGCACTCCCTGCGGCAACGGCTGCGGCGAGGCACCTACCAGATCCGTGTCGATACCGCCTTCGAATCCGTCATCCGCGCCTGTGCCGAGCCGCGGCCGGGACATCCTGAGACATGGATCAACGATCAGATCATCGATGCCTTCGTGGGTCTGCATCAAAGCGGGCTGACGCACAGCGTCGAAGCGTGGATCAGCGATGACGATTTGCCGGCTGACGAGAAACATCCGCTGCATCGCAAGCCTGCCGCGAAGGCCGACGGCTGGCACCTCGTCGGCGGACTCTACGGCCTGTCGCTGGGCGGGGCGTTCTTCGGTGAGTCCATGTTCAGCCGGGCAACCGATGCCTCCAAAGTCTGCCTTGCCCACCTCGTCGAACACCTGAAGACGCGCGGCTACGCCCTGCTCGACACGCAGATGAACAGCGGACACATGGCCCAGTTCGGCGTCGTCAACATCCCGCGCGAACACTATCTGCGACGGCTGGAAAAGGCGCTGAAAATGGAAGTGGCGTGGTGAGGAGGAAGCTATCAGCCTTCAGCTCGCAGCTTTCAGCCTGAAGCGATCGAGCACGCTTGCCGCGCAGCGAAAAACCCTGGCCGACGCCAAGGCTTCACGAATGAGTGTTTCTTAAAAGCTGACTGCTGATAGCTGATCGCTGGCAGCTTCCACTTACGGCAGCGAAATCGTCTGCCCGATCTTCATCTTCTCCGGCGTCAGCCCGGGGTTCGCCGAGACGATGGTCTTCCACTTCTGCCCGTCGCCGTATCGACTACGCGCGATGGACCAGAGCGTATCGCCCTGACGGACGGTGTAATTCCCCGCGCCAATGGCCGGCGGCGTGAGCGGCGCGGAACGGGCGGGGGCGCCCAGCGTGATCGAAGGCGTCGGCTCGGCGGGCCTGACCGGACCGCTGGCGATCGGTGCGGGGCCCGGCGCGGGTTCCAGGAAATAAGGATCGCTCGCCGCCGAGATCGGCTTCGAAGGCGTCGGGCCGGGCACTTCCGACACCGCACCGTTGTCCTTACTGGACTGGCAACCGGCGACCATCACGACCGCGAGCACGAGCGAAGTAAGCGTCATCCTTGACATCACTGCGAATCCTTTCCAAAGGGGTTGGGTTGATGCGGGCCTGTCGAGCCCGGAACCTTGATAACAAATATCGGACGTTCGGGCCAGCGAAGATGAATCTGAGACAAGAGGCGGGAGTGTCTCAGTTTGAATTGGGTGGCTGGGGTTGAGGCTCGGCGAAACCCCGGCAGTTGGGCGCACTGGGTTCTTCGGGCCGGGGCTTGCGCGGACTCCAGCCCCAGCCACCCGACTCACTCCGCGATCACCAGCCGGTCCCCCATCGCCTTCACCCAGCGCTCGCCAATACCGCGATCGGTCACGATATTGTCCACCTCGCCCAGCCCGCAGACGCGGACCAGGCTCTTGCGCCCGAACTTGCTCGAATCCATCAACAGCAGCGAGCGCGTCGCCTGACGCAACATCAGTTGCTCGACCTGCGACATGGGCAGGTTGATGTTGAAGGCTGCGTCATCGTCGATGCCCGCGACGCTGAAGATCGCAAGGTCGGCATAAAGATCAGCGAGACAACCCGTGGTGATGGGGCCCACCGTCACGCCGGTGCGCGGGTAGAGCGTGCCGCCCAGCAGCGAGAGTTCGACCTGATCGTCATCCGAAAAGATGTTGGCGATGGAGAGAGAGTTGGTGACGATCTGGATCGGCCGGGCCGTGATGAGACGGGCGGCGTAGATCACCGTTGACCCGCCGTCCAGGAGCAGCGTCATGTGCGGCTGCACCTGCGACGCGGTCCAGCGCCCGATGGCGAGCTTCGCGTCGATATGCTCCTTCATCCGCACAGCCAGCACGACGCCGGCCTGACTTGGCGATACGCCGCTTGCCGGCTTCGCATTCTCCGCCGCCGGTGATTCGGCATCAGGCCCGCGGTAGACCGCGCCGCCGTGCGTCCGCGCGACCACGCCTTTCTTCTCGAGCGATTCCAGATCGCGGCGAATCGTTGAAGCGCTGACTTCCAGTTCGCGCGCCAGTTCATCCAGTTCCACAGCCTTGCGGTCGCGGAGAATGTCCAGCACGCGTTGTTGTCGTTCGACGATGAGCATGGGAAGAGGGAGTCAGGGGTCAGGGGTCAGGAGTCAGTCATAAAACACATTGATATTCAAAGCCCACGGACTCCTGTCTGTGGGTTCGGCGTTCATTTCAACACACGATCCCACTTCGCCTTGTGCCACGCGATCTTCTCCGCCGGCGTCATCTTCGCGAAGTCCGGCTCCTTCCCCGCCGCTTGCGGCGTAGCACTCGGCTTGCCCGCACCCGCAGCCCGCGCCCTTCCGGGCGGGGCTCCAGCCACGCTCGCCCCGCCATACGAAAGCTGCCGCAACGTAGCCTTCAGATCATCTTCGAGCGACCGATACGCCCGCACGCCCAGCTTCTGGAGCGAGCCGTGATACGAACGCACCGCCTCCGCCGGATCATCCAGCTTGCCGTCCGCGATCCAGCGCAGATGCTCAATGAACGTGAGCTGATGTTCACTGTTGTTGATCATGCGGCCGTACAGCGCCGCCTTCGCCCCGTGCTTGCGTGCTTCCCAAAGTTGATAGAACGCATCGAAGGTCGTGCCGCTGGAGCCGCCCAGGATGCCGGGGATCAGCGTGCGGTCGTACGACGCGAGCTGCTCCATCACCTTGGGCCCGGCGTAGGGAATTTTCAGGAAGATCGGCCGGCCCTTGCCGACCACACCCGCGACCGTGCGCGCGATCTGATCGTTGATGTACCTGCCCAAGTCCGGCGGACAGTGATCGCCGCAGGCATTGGGATTGAAGATTTCAAGGAAGTGCCGAAATCCTTTTCGCTCCGCCTCGATGCGAAACGCGCGATAGGCTTCGAGCGCTTCGTGGTCGCGATCGCGGTCGTTGTTGAACGTGATCGAATACAGGCCCAGGTCCGCGCCGACCGGTTGCTCCTGTGGTGAACTCGAGAGACACTCGACCTTGCCGCACATGATGTGATCGATGGTCGCGCTGCGGAACGGTCGCGACGCCTGCGAACCGTACTGTCCGCCCTGCGCGAGCCAGATGTCGGACGTGTCATTCGCCCGCGCGGCCGGCGTGACGGCTGAGTTCGCAAACAGGCGCTCGTGAATCGAAAGCACTTCGTTGGTCGAAGCGCTCATGAGCATGATGTCCACCAGGCCTTGCCGCGTGTTCTGGCGGATCAGTTCGCGATACTCGGCAAGCGAGCGGAACCGGCCTTCGTGGGCGTGATGCTCCGGACTCTTGCCCGGCGCAGCCATGCCCGCGGCCATATCCGCATCCTTCGCGTCGGCGAGGATGAAGTCGCCGCACGAAGGGTCGGCCAGGATGCGAGCAATTTTTTGATCCAGCGATTTCTGCACGATGAACTCCATTAACCTCAGCGGGGGTCCGTCGCGGCTCGCAACTCGCCGCGGCGAATCTGATACCAGCGTTCCAGTTCCCGGAAGCGGGCAAGTTGCGCGCTGTCCATGCCGAGGAAGCGATCGTAGCTCCACACATCCGGCGAGATGCTCCAGCGATTGCTTCTATGCACGAGGTAGATCGCGTTGTAGCCATTGCGATTCAGGCCGCTTTCGCGCACGATGACGACGGCGCAGTTGCCTTCGATCTTCTGATCGATGCCCACGAAGTCGTAACCGCCCAGGGCCACGTCGTGTGAAAGGGCTTTTATCTTCCCGCGTGTCTGCTCAGCCGCGGGCGAGCCGTAGTCCAGATCGTCGACCAGGAAAATAGCGGTATCGACCATCTCGCCGCGCAGGACATCGCGGAAGGATTGCACGGCTTCCTTGGGCGACAGGGCCGCTCGCTTTTCAGGCGTGGGCGTCGGCGCGGAGGAAGGCCCGGCGTCGGACTTGCAGCCCGATGTGAATAGAGCTGCCGCAAGCAGAAGGCTCGTCGCGAGTTGTTGCATGCTTCGATTCATGTCCGTTCCTTTGGCAGATGCATTCGATTGCGTGGTCGCAGTTGCACATCAATGGCCGCGTACCGTCTCAGCGAATTTTTCCAGGCCGGTGTAGTTCTGCTGCCACGTGGTGTACATGTAACCTTTCACGCCGCTGACGTTGGCCGTCGCCTTCATCCAGCCTTGGGTGTGACCGGCCACATCACCGGTGTCGTAGTAGCCGGCGATGAACTGTTCGTGACCGCGGTCGGCGAAGAACTTGAGCGAGTCGGCCTTTTTGCCGCCGTTCCAGTTCACGATGCCCACGTTCTTGTCGAGCCCTTCCCACGCGCCTTCGAGCGTGTTGGCGACAAGGTAATAGTTGGCACGCGCGTTGTGATGCGGGTCAAACATGTCCGACCAGACCACGATGCCGGCCTTGGGATTCACCTCGCGGATCACCTTCACGCAGCGCTGCGCGTTCATCGCCATGAGCTGGCCGCTGGTCTTTCCGGCGGCCTGTTCCTGGGCATCAAATCCACCGACGCGGAACTCATCGTGCTGCATGAAGTATCGCCTGGGCGCGAAGTGTTTGTCGATGAGTTCGATTTGGCGATGCAGATGTTTGAACAGATCATCCGCAATGAGAGCGCAGCTCACCTGGCCGTCATGCACGATGACCGTGTGGTAGAAGGAAACGCGAAGCTCGTCACCATCTTTAATGCGCGAGTTCTTCGTCAGCACCAGCGGCGGCGCGGCATGGTCATCGTCAAACTCACCCGCATAAGGCACGCGCCCGAGCTTCGCATCTTGCCACTTCTCAAAGTCACGCCCTTCTTCGTAGGTGATCGAACCATCGCGATTCGTCACCTTCAGCGGACAGCCTTCGCGGCGAAGGAGATTGACGCCGCCGGCGATGGTGAGCGTGACATCATCGATCCAGAGTTCGCCCTTGGAGCCGCCCCAGATGCCAAGGTAAAGGCGCGCGGTTTCGTGTTCGAGCGAGTTGAACGCGATCGTGTGCTGCGTCCAGTCCTGCGTGCGCTTGGTGTTGAAGGACGCGTGATTCAGCGATCGGCCGGCGTCGGTGAGCAGGGCCGCCTTGAACTCGCTGATGTTCTCCATGTCCTTCGTCTTCACCCACAAGCTCAGGCGATATTGATGCCAGGGCTTGAGCGTGAGGTTGCGCACGACGCGACCGTTGCCGTGCTCACTCTCGGCGCGGAAGTTGGACATGTGCAGGCTGGACTTGCCGCTGTGCTTCACGTTCGTGTCGAGCGAAGAGAGCTTGCCGAAGGCATCGATCCAGTCCCAGTCGGCAGGCTTGTTCTTTTGGGCGGTTTCGAAGGCACCGCCGGGCAGAAGGTTGGTCATGTCCGCGGGGGTTGCCTTGCCGTCGCGCACGACGAACGCGCAATCTTTCACGGGCAGACCCGCGGCAAGATTCGGATCATTTTGAAGGATCGCGCCGGAGTAGCCGATCGGCATCACGCAGGGAATGAGTTCGATGCCGATGCGCTGGGCGGCGTCGCGCGTGCGCTTCATGTTGGTGTAGTAATGCTGCGGACGATCGTCGATGCGGCCGAACTTGTAGTCGGTGATGACCGCGGCGTTGTAGCCGGCTTTCTTGGCGCGTTCGAGGAGCGCGATGAGTTTGTCGACGGAGTCGTTGACCTGGAAGTTGACACCGGAATAGACCCAAAGCTCAGGGGCATCGGCGGCGCGGGCGGAGGGGGAAATGCAAAATGCAAAGCATGCAAATATGCAAATGGCCAAGGCGGAGGAGAGCCGCTTGCTTACTTGCCTTTGGCGGTCAGGATGGACTTGGCTGTAATTCGGCATAGCTGTTCACATTCGTCCGCAATCTCGTCAAGTCGCTCGGGCACGATCAACTTTGCTTTGGCTGCCAATCGAATCCAATACCGTGTCTCGCGAAGTTCCTTCAGGCAGATCGCCAGCTTATGCACAAAATCCGCTTTGCTTTCAGCAGCTCGAGCCTCTTCATAGTTGGCTCCGCTTGACGTACCACATCGGACCAGTTGTCCCGCAATGTGCCGCCCGAGGCGAGTGTCAGGAAGCGCGTCCACTACCACTCCGGCGCGTGCCGCGAATTCCAGAAATCGATCTGACAGCTTGTCAACATCTCGATCCATGTCTGCCCCGGCTTGTGATTTACCATTTGCATATTTGCATGCTTTGCATTTTGCATTTTCCTACTTCGATCCCGCCATGATCTGATCCGTAATCGCTTTCACCATCACTTCAAACGCATCGCCTTCCGCACCATGTCCGCCGCCTTCGCACGAACAGGATTTGCTCATCGGATGCGGCCCGTCAAACGTCGTCAGGAACGGCTGCTCCTGCGGGCTCGCGCATCCCTGCGGGGCGCAGGCGAGACGCGAGTCGGGCATGCCGAAGCGTTCTTTCAGTTGCAGCAGTTCGGTCATCTGATTGGCGTTGAGCACGTTCACCTGGCCGAGCTGGCGGGCGAGGATGAGCTGCTTGCAATAGTTGTCGAGAATCTCCAGCAGGTAGTAGGCATCCATCAGGCTCTTGGCGAAGCTCACGGACCCGTGATTGGCCATCAAGATGGTGTTGGTTTCCGCGGTGATCTTGTTTATGAAACTTTCGGGCAGCTTCGGGCCGCCGGGCGTGGCGTAGGGCGCGTAGATGGTTTGGCCGAGGAAAACTTCGGCTTCAGGATGAATGCCCTGCGGCAGCGGGAGGTTGGCGATGCAGAACGCGACCGCGTGCGGCGGGTGCGAGTGGATCACCGCCTTCACATCCGGCCTCTTCTTGTAGATCGCCAGATGCACCATCACTTCACTGGTGCGCTTGCGGCCGCGGGCGTTCTTCTCGACCTGGTTGCCGTCCATGTCGACCACGCAGATGTCTTCCGCGTCGAGCATGCCCTTGCTGATGCCCGTCGGGGTGCAGAGCACGCGATCGTCACTGATGCGCACGGAGTGGTTGCCTTCGTTGCCTGCGCAATATCCGCGGAGCCAGATGTTGCGGCCGATCTCGCAGATTTGTTTCTTGATTTGGTACACGGGGACGTTGGTCATATTGAACTCCTCAATGTCAGGTCGGGTGCCACGGGTCGGCGAGGCTTTGCGAGCAGACCCGTGCGGGTGTCTAGGGTGGCCGGCACGGGCCCTCGTCGGCAGACCTCCGCGACCCGTGGCACCCATCAATCAATTCCATCACATCAAATCACTTCACGCTTCAATCGAATCAAGTATCGCCGCGTTGTAGGCATCGATCGGCACGCGATCGGGCCAGAACGGCATACACGCCTCGCGGCCTTCGCTCACGGCGATCACTTCGCCGACGCCCGCGCCCAGTTCGTCGTACACCACGAGCGATTCAGGCATCGGGGCGCTTCGCTTTGCGTTCTCACCATGTCGATCCAGGGCGTGTGCATCAAGCGCATCGGCGATCAGCAGCGTCGCAGACTTCAGGGCCGGGTCGCGGCGACTGAGCGTGATGTTTCCAATGACACGGGCGAGTCGCATGAGAGCCTTGAGCTTTCAGCTATGAGCTATCAGCCAGAGGAAGAATGAGTCCAGGTCGATCCGGCTCATTGCTCAAGGCTCACAACTCAAAGCTCAACAACGATGCAGATCCGCCAGGTCGCGCTCCACGGCGGGCGGGACAACGGGCGGGGTCTGCATGAAACGGTCGAGCATCGCGGTCATGGCGCGGCGGCCCTGATGCGGGTATTCGATCACCATCACGTTCGCGCCAAGGTCGCGCAGGCCCTGCTCCACGGCTTCGCCGCAGGTGGCGACGAAGGCGCGAATGGAAGAACAGCGGTTGGCGTAACAGATCGCGCGAGAGGCACTGGGTACGAAGAGCACGCCGCCGGTGACCTGCCTGGCTTTGATCATGCGTGCCAGTTCGCGCACGACATTCGGCAGCGCGGCCCGATGCGAATCGGAAGCGATCGGACGCAGGGCCGCGCCGTATGTCGGAATGACTTCACGCACTACGGGACACGCGCCTTCGATCCACCACACATATTGCGAGGCGGCAGCGGATGAGGCGGATGACGAAGTATGGCCCGCGGGTGCAGCAGGCGATGACCGCTTGATGTTCTGCGGCTTCTGCCGGGCGAGATCATTTGCCAGCGGTGTGAGTTTCGCATCCGGCGTGAGATACGCGACGCCGTCGGCCGAGGCCTTCATCGCTTCCTGGAGCTGGTTGGCGGTGACGATGCCGCTGAGCGGGATGGGCTGATAAACGGGACTGCTCGGCGCGGGCACAAAGCCGGCGGGCGGCGCGAAATCTTCGGGCGGCTCCTGCCTGCGCGGGATGACCACATTGGGCACGACGCGGCCGGGCGTGAGGCGGCGCGGGTCGTAGTCTTCCGGTGGTTCCGGGTTCCGGGTTCCGGGTTGCGGGTTGCGTGTTGGACTGAGTTTGCCCGCGAGTTCGGGGAACTTGGAGTAGTCGCCGGTGCAGACGCCGATGGGCGGATGGATCGGGGCGGGGGAAGCGTGTGACAGTTTGTTAGATGAAACGCTGGAGCCGCCCTGCTGGAGCAGACCGCGCGATTGCAGCAGCGCGAGCACCTGCTGCGTGATGAGGTCAACGAGTTGGCGGTCAGCGTCGTTCATTGTCTTACTCCCCTCCCTCTCAGGGAGGGGCGGGGGGAGGGTCAGTCGCACAGACTCATAAAAATGTTCGTTGTATAAGCGTGTCTCGCAGCGTTTCGCATGGGCGTTTTGGGGCGATGTTGGTTGCAAGTTCGATTCAGTTGTCCGCTGGCTCGACCCTCCCCTGGCCCCTCCCTAAGAGGGAGGGGAATCGGAGTCAATCCACAATGCCTGTCGTCCACCAACGCGCGGGGCTTTGATCGTTCTTCAGGATGCCGCGAAGGCCCAGGCCGTCGCTGCTGATGATGACTTTGTCGCCCTTGCCCGCGCCGAGTTGATCCACGGCTATCACCGGATCGCCGTTGGGTTTGTCACCTGCGCCCAGCGGCTGCACGATGAGCAGCTTCTGCTTCGCCAGCGAAGCGTGTTTCACAGTCGAGGTCGCGCGGCCTTTGACGAGGGCGAGTTGCATGGAGCTTTCAGCTTTCAGCTTTCAGCTATCAGCCTTGAATCGACCGTCGATGCCTGTTCTGGCTGACGGCTGACTGCTGATAGCTGAAGGCTCAAACAATGCGCAGCGCGCCGCTCACGCTCACGCGGCGGAAGCGGGTGAAGGTCATCGGGTTGGTCACGCCTTCGCCCGTCGGCGTGGCGATGGAGTAGCTCGGGTAGCCTTCGCCGCCGATGCCCAGGCAACCGGTGCTCGGGCCGTTGACGGCGAAAAGAGTGACGTTCATCACCTGGCCCATCCTGGTGATGTTGGCGAGATTGTTGGAGTGAATGATGGCGGTGTGGCCGAAGCCGTGCTCGTGTTTGATCGCCATGCTCAGGGCATGCTCGAAATTCTTGGCGCGAACGAACGGCACGAACGGCATCATTTGTTCCTCGGGCACGAACGGATTGCTTTCATCCGTCTCACCGAAGAGAAGATCAACGCCGTCGCGGATGTTCAGGCCAATCGCTTTGCCGAGCACGCTGGTGTCCTTACCGACGAAGTCCTTGCTCACCGCGTAATGATCCTTCTGCCAGGTGAAGGCGACATCGGTGAGCTTCTGGATCGACTGCTGATTCAGTTCGACCGCGCCGGCCCTTCGCATCGCGTCCATCATCTTCTCGAAGACGGCTTCGACGACGAACACTTCCTTCTCGCCGATGCAGAGCAGATTGTTGTCGAAGGCAGCGCCGGCGATGATCGCCTTGGCGGCGTTGTCAAAGTCAGCGGTTTCATCAACGACAACGGGCGGGTTACCGGGGCCGGCGACGATGGAACGTTTGGTCTGTTTCATCGCGGCGCGGGCAACGGCTGGGCCGCCGGTGGCGACGAGGAGCGGCACATTCGGATGCTGGAAGATTTCTTCAGCGGTGCGCAGCGTGGGCGGATCCATCACGCAGAGCAGTGGATCGATGCCGAACTCAGCCTTGATCGCTTTGTTGTAGGTTTCGGCTGCCATCGCGGCGCACTTCGCGCCGCTGGGGTGCGGGTTGAAGACCACGGCATTGCCCGCGGCGATCATGCTGATGGCGTTGGCGGTGAGCGTGGGGATCGAATGCGTCACAGGTGTGATCGCGCCGATGACGCCCCAGGGCGCGGCCTCATCGAGACCGATGCCCGCGTCGCCGGAATAGGCGGGGGTTTTGAGGAACTCGGTGCCGGGAATGCTGTCGAGCAGTTCGAGCTTGAGGATTTTGTGATCGAGTCGGCCGATCTTGGTTTCTTCGAGTTCGATCCGACCCCAGTCTTTGGAGTTCTGCTTGACGATGCGCTTGATGAGTTTGACGATGCCATCGCGGACTTTCAGGCCGGCGCGGGCGAGCTGGTCCTGGGCGCGGGCGGCGGAGGCGACGGCGGCGTCCACGCTGGTGTGACGACCGCTGGTCGGGTCCGCGGGCTTCCCAGCCGCTTGCGGCTTAGCGCTGGACGCAGCGGAGGAAGCAGGCGCGGCGATGGCTGTTGCGCCAAGCGATGCGCCTGAGCCCAGTCGCTTGACGACTTCCTGAACGACGCTGGCGATGAGTGTTTGTTGATCCATTTTGAAGCCTTGAAAGAGCGATCAGCTATCAGCCTTCAGCTATCAGCTATCAGCTTGCGATCACCGGGCCTTGGGGCTTACGGCTGATCGCTGATTGCTGATGGCTTCCTCACTCCACCTTCTTGCCCATCACGACGGCTTCATCCACGATGCCGATGACGAGGGCGTCCACGGGCACCTTGTTGAAACCTTCCGCCATGCGGGCGCTGGAGCCTTGCACGATCAGGACGAGCTGGCCTTCGCCGGCGCCGAGGTTGTCGATAGCGACGATGGCGCGGCCGGTGACCTGGAACTTGCCTCCCCC
>JBBDXA010000227.1:0-2294 GCA_040902585.1 Phycisphaeraceae bacterium | reverse complement strand
CGGCATGGGGACTTGAAGTCCCCATGCCGGGGGTGCTTGGAGTTCCCGAGCCCGCGTGTTCGGGATCGTCGTAGTCCACGCGCAGCGGCTCAACAATGAGCAGCTTGCGGGCCCGCATGGACGGGTCCTTCTGCGTGCTGACGACGTGGCCTTTGACGCGGGCGAGGAACATTTCAAATCCTAAGAAAGTGACGGAGTGACAAAGTGACAGAGTGACAGAGTGACGAAGTGAAAGGCAAAAGCCGCGAGCAACCAGGCGACGACTCCGTCACTTCGTTACTCCGTCACTCCGTCACTATCTTCAGACTTTCTCCACACCATCGTGCGGACGGGCGATCACGTGAACGCTGACGACCTCGCCGACGCGCCGAGCGGCCTCAGCGCCGGCATCGACGGCGGCTCGCACCGCGGCGACATCCCCTTCGAGCGTGATGGCGACCATGCCGCTGCCGACTTTCGCGTGCTTGACGTACTTGACGTTGGCGGCCTTGAGCGCGACGTCGAGTGCTTCGACCGCGCCGATGAGGCCTTTCGTTTCGATCATGCCGATTGCGTTCTGTGCCATGGGGGTGCTCCAGTTCAAAGTTCTGAGTTCAGGGTTTCGGGTTTCAGGTTTCGGCCGCTTGCGGCTTAGCAACGATGGTTCGCCGCGGGTTCTTCGCGGGTGCACCTGTCGGTGCTACCGCTAAACGGGTTGGTTTGCTTTTGTTAATGCTTCGAGGGTCTGCCTTGCCACGATCAGTTCTTCGTTGGTGGGTAACACCCAGATCTGGGTGCGACTGCTGTCACTGTCAACGCGCGATTCCGCGCTTCCTTTGGCGGCGGTGTTCTTCGCAATATCCAGCTTGATGCCCGCGTAATCGAGGTTCGCACAGATTGCTTCGCGGATTGCTTTGCCGTTCTGGCCGATGCCGCCGGTGAAGACGATCGCGTCCGCGCCGTTCAATACGCCCAGGTAGGCGGCGAGATAGTGTCGGCACGATTCGACAAACGCGTCGAGCGCGAGCTTGGCCTGCTTGTTGCCTTTGGCGCTGGCCTCTTCGACTTCACGCATGTCCGCGCTCACGCCGCTCAAGCCCGCCAGGCCGGCCTTCTTGCCCAGCGTCTGCCAGATGTCATCGAGCGTCAGGCCGGCAGCAAGGAGTTTCAGAATCGCGAAGGCATCAAAATCACCGACGCGCGAGGCGTGGAACGTGCCGGACTGCGCGGTCATGCCGAAGCTGTTGGCGACGCTCTTGCCGTGGTCGATGGCGCAGATCGAACAGGAGCCGCCGAGGTGGCAACTGATGATCTTCTTCGCCTGCGGGGCGATCTGGGCCATGCGTGTGGCGATGTAGCGATGGCTTGCGCCGTGGAACCCATACCGGCGGATACCAAGTTGCTCGGTCCATTCGTGCGGGATGCCGTAGACCTGGCGTGCGAGCGGGATCGTCTGATGGAAGGCGGTCTCGAAGGCTGCGACCTGCGGGATGCCGGGCAGCTTCTTCGCGAACGCCTTCATCGCGGCGATGTAAGGCGGGTTGTGCTGCGGAGCGACATCAGCGAACTGCTGCATCGTATTGATCACGTCGATATCGACGATCACTGCGCCGCTGATCGGGCCGCCATGCACCGCTTTGAAGCCGATGGCTTCGACGGCTTTGATCGACTCGATCGCGCCGAGTGTGACGAGTTGCTTCAGGTGCAGCTCGACGGCTGCGCCGTGATCCGCCAGGTCCACCACGCCCTCAGCCTTGCGACCGTTCGCATCCACTGACCACGCGCTCTTGCCCTGGCCGATGCGATCGGCAGCGCCTGTTGCCAGGACGCGCTCGCTCGGCATATCGAAGAGCTTGTACTTGAAGCTCGTCGAACCCAGGTTGGCGATGAGGGTGATCATGGGGATGGGGTATGGGGTATGGGGTTTGGGGTGTGGGGTGTGAGGGAACAGCGCGCCAACGCATCGGCAGGATTTCGGCGTGTGGATTGAACCCCACACCCCAAACCCTACACCCCACACCCGCTTCTTCAGAAGCTCTCGATCAGCGACTCGTGCGGACGCGCGATCACGTGGGCGGCGATCAGGTTGCCGACGCGGCTGGCGGCTTCAGCGCCGGCGTCAACCGCGGCCTTCACGCTGCCGACGTCGCCTTTGACGATCACCGTCAGGTACGCACCGCCGATGGCGACGCTCTTGACGAATTCAACATTGGCGGCCTTGAGCATGGCATCGGTCGCTTCGACGATGCCAACCTGACCACGCGTTTCAATCATGCCGATTGCGGACATGGGGGACTCCGGGGTGTGGGGGTTTT
>JBBDXA010000226.1:0-13515 GCA_040902585.1 Phycisphaeraceae bacterium | reverse complement strand
CTCGTGCGGATGGATGCCGCCGGTGCCGTCGGGGCCTTTGCCGAAGGGCTGAATCTTCACGTTTGCGATCAGGCCGGTGCGACGAAACGAGTGATGGCCGTGCGTGTAACACTGGCGATAGGCAAAGAGCGCGGGCTTGGCGCGATGCTTGAGCGTGCCATCGGCAAGCCAGGCGCGGTAGAGCTCACCCGCCTTCGCGTAGGTCTCATCGGGGCCAACGGTTTTGGGAGGCAGGTGCGGCAGATCGACGGCGACGATGTTGCAGTCATTACGCGCCAGCAGTTCCGCTTTCGAATTTTCATCGAGCACGTCATAAGGCGGCGCGATGGCGGCGAGCATGTCCACATCGGGCGGGAAGTCGTAAGTGATCGCGGGGATGGGTCGGATATCAGCCATGGAATACCAGGGGTCAGGGGTCAGGGGTCAGGAGTCAGGGATCAGTTTCAAACGCGCGCACCAGTGGTGCATGAATCGCGCGGTTGGAACAATCAAAAATCTCCATTTACTCCGCCGTTACATTCGGCACTGAACAAAACACCACTGTGAACGTCTTTATCAGTGTGGAGCGAACAGGGTATCGAGATGAAACTGGATCGGCCAGTAACCATCTTTTGCGGCCCTGCAATATCTCAGAGACCCCGCGCGTTATTCAGGAGCAGGGTTTCACAGATCGAATGGAAACGGGAAAGCCTGAAAATGAACTGTTACTCCGGGAGATTAGCGATGCCACCGATGAACCGAATTCAACATGACAACCAGCGAGCCCAGCGACTGCTGGCCCGCGTCCGGCACAAGCAGCTTCAGTCTGCCATAAGCGGAAGGATTCACGAATCCGTCCGTTACGCGCTGCTCGCCTGCCGCGTCCGTCGTCAGCTCAATCAGCAGGCGGTGTGCGCCTGCGCGTAAAGGGAAACATGAAGAGAAGCTGACGATCCGCATGCCTCTGCAAATGCTGCATGACGGGAACAAGGAAAACAGACAACCGAAATCGACACTCTGAATCTACCCCCAAAGCCCACGCACTCCTGTGCGTGGGTTTTTTCTTTTCGCCCGCTACACTGTCGCGGCATGACGAAGCTCACCGTCGCCATCTTTGTTCATTCCCTCGAGCAGGCGCTCGCCGCAGCCGCCCAGGCTGCCGAGCGCGGCGCTGATCTCGTCGAGTATCGCATCGATGATTTCACCAGCGATCACGCCGCGCTGACGCAGATCATCGAGCAGTCGCCACTGCCTTCGATCGTGACCTGTCGCGTGTCGTGGGAAGGCGGCAACTACCGCGGGACCGATGCCGAGCGCCTGGCTGCGTATCAAGCGGCCTGTGCCGGGGCGCGCAAGCCGGCCTATCTCGATGTCGAACTCGTCGCCTATCAGAAATCGCACGAGCTTCGCGCGGGCATCGACGCCCTCGTCGATCATCCCGCCCAGCTCACCACCACCGACACTGGGCTTATCCTTTCCAATCATGACTTTGACGGGCGGCCGCTCGACCTCTTCCAGCGCATCGAAGTGATGCTTGCGTCCAACGCCTGCCGGGTGATGAAGATCGCCTGGCGGGCCCGCAGCCTGCGCGACAACCTCGAAGCGTTCGCCCTCATCAATCAAAGGCACAAGCCGACCATCGCCCTGTGCATGGGCGATGAAGGCCTGGCCAGTCGCGTGCTCTCTAAAAAGTTCAACGCCCTGCTCACGTTCGTCGCCTTGAACCCGCAGTCCGCCACCGCGCCGGGCCAGCCCACGGTCGAAGCGATGAAAATGCTTTATCGCTGGGACGCGATCAACCCCGAGACGCGCGTCTACGGCGTCATCGGCTGGCCTGTCGCGCATTCCATGAGCCCGGCCTTTCACAACGCCGGGTTCGACGCTGCCGACTACAACGGCGTCTACCTGCCCATGCCCGTCCCGCCTGAGTACGAACACTTCAAAGCCACCGTGCTCTCCTGGCTCGACTTCGAAGACCTGCATTTCCGCGGCGCCAGCGTCACCATTCCGCACAAGCAGAACCTCCTCCGCTTCGTCAAGGAACGCGGCGGCAGCGTCGAACCTCTCGCTGAGAAAATCGGCGCAGCCAACACGCTGACCGTGAGCGACGACGGCTCGCTGCATGCCTCGAACACGGACTACGCGGCGGCGCTCGACTCGGTGTGTGACGCCATGGGCATCACGCGCGAAGAGCTCGCCGGCAAACGCGTGGCTGTGCTCGGCGCAGGCGGCGCGGCCCGCGCGATCGTCGCAGGCTTCGCCCACTGCGGCGCGACCATCGTCATCTACAACCGCACCTTCGAAAAGGCCGAGGCGCTGGCGAAGGAGTTCAACGACTCGCCGACGGCCCAAGGGATCTCCCCCGGCAAAGCCAAGGTCGTCGCCGCCCGCGTCGAAAAGCTGTGCGACTCCTGCTGCGAGATCTACATCAACTGCACGAGTGTGGGCATGCATCCGAATGTCGATGCCTCACCGCTGCCTGCGGAGAGTGCGAACTGGCAACCGGGGACAGTGGTGTTCGACACGGTCTACAACCCGCTGGAGACGAAGCTGCTGCGCGAGGCGAAGGCCGCGGGTTGTCTGATCGTCAGCGGTTCGGAGATGTTCATCCGCCAGGGCGCGGCTCAGTTCAAAATGTGGACCGGTCAGGAGCCGCCGATGGATTTGCTGAGTCAGGTGGTGGTGGAGTGGCTGACCGGATGATTATTCGTTGCATTCACGGAACGGCGGCGTCGACTTAATCATGAAATATTTTGTTGGTCTCCGACGAGATTTGTGGTAGTCTATCTAACGTTGACAGATCGACATTTCAAGCGCGTCGTGTTGTCAGATTTCCGGGTTTGAGGGCGAGTTTCGCGTACACCGCGACGGGATGTTCATCCTTTCGCGTCACTTTGGAGAATCCCTTTCACTTCAGTACTGGAGAATAGGCAATGTCACAAATCATTCGGAACACGACGTTATCGTTACTGGCAATGACACTGGCGGCGACGTGGATGGCGCAACCCGCTCAGGCCGTGGTTTACCTGGAGTCCGACGGCCGGGTCGTGATTGAAAGCGAGGTGTTCTCCAGTCGCACGATTGCGGGGCCCGGCGACACTTGGCTGGTCGTACCGACGGAAAGTGCCGGCACGGGGCCTTTCCTTAATGCGCGCGGCTTCGGATTCGTGCAAAGCCTGCCTGACCAGGCCGGTGGTGGCGGCGGTGTCTTCAATCCGCCCACTATCGAGTACCAGATGCAGATCAGCACGCCGGGCACTTACCAGCTGTTCCTGCGCTGGGACGGCAACCCGCTGGTGGGCGGGGGCGGCAATGCCGACTCGATCTTCGCCGATGTCGTCGAACTGAAAGACGGAGCCGGCGGCACGATCGCTGACCACTACGAGTTCAACCATGGCGCTGACGGCAACTTCAACACCACCCCCTGGGACGGCAACGGTGGATTCGAGCTCAACACCGCCGGCGGCACGCCCAAAGTCGCCGCCAACTTCAATATCACCTCGCCCGGTGTCTACACCCTGCGCGTCAGCCAGCGTGAGGATGGCAGCACGGTGGACTCGGCAGTCTTCCAGCTTTCAAGCCTCACCGCACCGACGGCCTTCGGCCCCGCGCCCAGCCTGCTGGCGGGACACAGGCTCGCTGCCGTACTCGCCCCCACCGCCGATGCTCATGTGCAGCAGGGCGCGGCCGGCAGCAACTTCGGCACGGCCCCTGAACTGTTCGTCAAGAACAACGCCGCTGCGGGCAACACCCGCCTGAGCTATCTCCAGTTCGACGTCTCCGGCCAGCCGCTGGCCGGCCTCCTCAACGCCCAACTCGAACTGGAAGTGATCACCAACTCCGGCGGGGCAGCGCCCATCGCCTACACCGTCAACGTCTTCGGACTGATCGACGGCGCTGACGACCTGTGGGGTGAGAACACCATCACCTGGAACAACGCCCCCGCCAACGCGGGTTCGAGCAACGTCGACCTCACCGAGGCCGTGTTCCTCGGGCAGTTCGGCGTCCCGGCGATTGACCCCGCCACCACCAATGACCCCATCATCGTCTCTTTCAACAACCTCCTCTCCGCCTCGCCCGATGCCTTCATCAACTTCCTCATGGCGGACACCAACGGCAGGGTGACCTTCATCCTCAGCAATGTGCAGCTTGGAAACGCCGAGAACTTCCAGTTCGCGTCGAAAGAGAACACCGCCGCCATGGCGCCGACGCGCAGCCTCTTCACCGTCCCCGGGCCCGAGCCGGCCACCGGCGTGCTCGGGCTGCTCGGCCTGGCGACGCTGGCGCGGCGAAGGCGCGCGGCGGCGTGATCGAGGATTCCTTCCTCTGAACGTTGATCGACAAGAGGCGCGCCTGCGAGGGCGCGCCTCTTTTTCATTTGCGCCTGAACCCACCCACAGAAGTGGGTGGGCTTTGCTGTAACTTCGTCTTTTTCTTTCTGTCCCCCGTCCCCTGACTCCTGTCCCCTGTCTCCTGTCTCCTGTCCCCTGTCCCCTGACTCCTGCCCCTCCCCTATCCCTTCGCCACCGGCAACGTTAACTCCAGGCACGCGCCGCCTTCGCCGCAGCCGTTGACCGCGAGTTTGCCGCCCATCGCGATGGCCAGCCTGCGCGAGAGCGCCAGCCCCAGGCCCACGCCCGGTGCCGAGTGGGCTGCGTCCTTGGCGGATTTACGGAACGGTTGAAACAGCCGGCCGGCTTCCTGCGCGGAGATGCCTGGGCCGTGGTCGCGCACGTGCAGCTTCACGTGTCCGTTGTGCAGGGCCGCTTCGATGTGAATGGTGCGGTCCTCCGCAGTCGCGGCGTACTTGCAGGCATTGTCGACGAGGTTGAAAAGAATCTGCTCAACCGCCGCGGGATCGGCCTTCACTTTCGCCTCGCCGCCGCCGTTGAGATTCACTTCGACCTTCATGCCCGCCTGCTCAGCCCGCTGGCTCAGGCGTTCCGTCACACGCTCGACAAGCTGCGACACAGGCAACACCACCGCGCGGGAGGCGGGACTGCTGCGCTCCAGGCGGGAATAGGCGAGCACGTTCTCTACGAGATGACCGAGGCGATCCGCCTCGCGGCGCATGGTGGCCAGATACAGATCGCGCGTGGCGGGATCGCGCACCATGCCGGCCTCGAGCATCTCCGTGTACATGCGGAACGTGGTCAACGGCGTGCGCAGCTCGTGCGTCACCGCGCCGACAAACGCCCCGCGCCGTTCGGAGAGCGCCACCGCGCCGAAGAGCAACACACCCACGGCCGCGGCCGCGAGAAGAATGCACGCCCACGCGGCCACGAGCATCGACTTCACTGCCGTCCAGCCTTCATCGATCACCACGGGCGATGCGCTGGTCACCAGCGTCGCGGGGATCGTCGCCAGCATGCGCGGCCGCGGGCCATCGTCCGCCTCATTGATCCGCGGAACAATCTCCGCATCCGGAAACAGATCGCTGACGCTGTCATTGAGCCACGCCTGCACCCGAGGCCAGTTGAGCCACGCGCCCTGCACATAATCCTTGCCGCCGACGTTCACCCGCCGCGCCACGATGAGCGAACCATCAAGCCAGAACGGCCGCATCACCCCTTCGGTGACGTTCGCCAGCGGGCCGTCGCGGTTGTTGTCGTTCTTCGACTTCACCTGCTGCTCACCGTAGGCGAACTGCGCGCTGTTGCGCGCCTGCCACTCGGCGACACTGCGCGGCGAGAGACGATAGTTGGCATCGGCCTGCTGCTCGGGTGTGGGAGCCTGCGGCTTACCCGAAGGCAATAAAGAAGACTGGCCCGCTTGCCCGCCCTGCTGGCCCTGCGCCGGCGCATTGGGCTCCAGTTGCTGCGGCCCGGGATTCGGCCGCTGATTCGCAGGCTCACTCGCTGACTGATTCGGTGTCGCGCTCTGTTGCTGCACGGGATCGTTCACGCCTGAGTTGGGAAACACTTCGTTGGGATTCAAATCCAACTGCTGCTGCTGCGAACCGTTGGCGAGCTGGTTCAGCGCCAGCCCGGAGAGCACCAGCGGATCCTCCCCCGCACGCGGCACCGCAGGCAGACACGCCATCGCCACGTCGCGCGTGATCACCTTGCGAAGTCCAACCAGCCTCTGCTCGGCCGCGGCGATCTCTTCATGCGAAATGAACTGCGACTCGGCCACGTCGCGCATGTTGCTCTGGGGCACCTGCGGCGAAGTGAGATTGCCCTCGGGATCAATCTCAAAATGCAGCAGCACAAACTCACTGCGATACGTCAGCAGCGGCGAAGGTACGCGGATCTTCGAGAACTCGATCGGGGCGTACATCTCCGTGTAGGCCCGCTGCGGTGAGTAGAAGGCGCGGTAAAGGAAGTACGGCCGGGCGTTCTCCTGAAGGATCAACGGACCGACGAGCGAATCCATTCGGCTCAGCGCCAGGCGCACATCTTCCTCCAGCGCGAGCAGGCGCCGGGCCGAGGCTTCATCGCGATCCAACCGCACCGCGCGCACGCTGATCCACGCCATCGCCGCGAAGACCACGGCCAGGCAGATGGCGAAGGCGAAACCGATGAGCCAGGGACGTTTCATGGGTTCTCTATCTTAGGTTGCTCTATCTTAGGTTGATCGGCCGGTTTCCCATCCTTCACGGGCAGAAACGAGCGGGTCGCGCCCGTTCTGGCGTTGACCCAGGTCACCTGGTGTACGCCGTCGGTGCCGAGCATGCCGAGGATGCGGACTTCCCAGATCAGGTCGCCGGCGGCGGCGAAATCATCGACGGCATTGGCCACGGGGAACAGGCTGGTCGCGCGGGTCCACTGGTTGGCGCCGAAGCCGCCGCGGTCCTTGAAGTACTGCTTGAGCGCAGCGCTCTCGGCTTCCTTGATGGTGGAAACCTTCGCGTCCTTGAGCCGGCCGGCCATGTGCCTGGCCCATTCTTTGCCCTCGGCCAGCATGGGCAGGAAGTCGTACTTATCCATCAGACCACGCTTCGACATGGCGAGCGCCCGCTGCGATTCTTTCAGTTCCGCTTCCAGCGCGGCGACCTTCTTCGAAAGCTCGCGATTCGCAAGTTGGAGTGATTCGATCTGCGAACTCTGCTCCGGCGCCGAGCGTGAGGATGAAGCGAAGACAACGATCGCTGTGGCGACCAGCGGCCCGATCAGGTGCATTCGGTATCGGTCTAGCATGGCGTATCTCCCGTCGTTCACTATCGATCATCGCCCTCACGCACCGGCGAACATATATCCCTTCCCACGCACGGTCAGCAATACCTTCGGCTCCGTCGCATCGTCGCGCAGCTTCTCGCGCAAACGGGCCACGTGCATATCAATGGTGCGCGTGCTGATGCCCGATGGGTCCATGCCCCAGACGCGGGAGAGAATCTCATCGCGCGACACAGCCCGCCCGGCGTTCACCGCCAGATAACGCAATAGCTCCTGCTCGCGCTCGGACAGCTCGCAGCGATCGCCCTTGGTGAAGCGAAGCTCCCGGCGGTTCAGGTCCGCCTCGCCGCCGGGGAATTTCACCAGCGTCACATCCAGCGGCCGCTCCGGACTGCGGCGAAGCACAGCCTGCACCCGCGCCAGCAGCTCCTTGATGCTGAACGGTTTCACCACGTAGTCATCGGCGCCGAGCTTCAGGCCCGAGACACGATCGCTCTCTTCGCCGCGGGCGGTGAGAATGATCACAGGCAGCGTGGGCCTGGCGGCGCGGACTTCCTTGAGAATGGAAAGGCCATCGCGCTTGGGCAGGACGAGGTCGAGAAGAATCAAGTGACAGTTCAGTTGCAGCGCGGAGGTGAGGCCGGCCGCGCCATCCGCCGCTTCGAAGACCTGGTAGCCCTCGAACTTGAGGGCATCGACGATGCCCCGGCGAATGGCGGGGTCATCTTCCACGACTAACAAGGTGTAAGTACTCATGTTCATCTTTCGCGCCAAAGCCCAGGGATTGCTATCCCTGGGCTTTGGCGTTCATTGTCGCAGGTCGCGGCTGAATTGAGGCATCATTGTTCAAACTTGTAGTTCTTCGCTTCCGCCTGCTTGCGGACGCTCTTGATCACAGCCGAGTCGAGCGTTTCCTTGCCGGTCTTTTCCGCTTCCTTCTTCATGGCTTCATCGACATACTTCTGCCGGTCGATCGAAAGAGCAGCCATCTGCTTCTGAAGGTCTTCGCGTTCCTTCTTCTTGCCTTCGAGATACGCCTTGCGTTCATCCATGCTCATCTTCTTCATGTTCTCGGGCAGGTCTTCTTCCTTGACCTTGGTGATGTCGACATTATCCAGCGTGATCGCATCGACGAGGCACCACATGCTGTTGCGGTAGTTGGCCGAGCCTTTGGCCACGGCACGCTGGGCGAGGTTCGCGCCGCTGAGGCCCGCGGAGTTGGCGTCCTGTGCAGCCTGGTTGGCTTTGCCTTCTTCACCGTGCTTGCCGTAGGGCACGAAGGTGCCGTTGAGTTTCGTATTGAGCGCAGCCAGTTCCTTGTCCTGCGGGGCTTCGATATCGACGACGCGCACGTTGGAGTCGATGCTGATGAACTGGCCGTCCGCCAGCACCGCGCCGTCTTTCCAGTTGGTGTTGATGCCCTCAGCCACGTTGCCGCAGAAGATGGTGTTGATCTGAATGCCCTTGGTGATCGCGCTCTTGCACGACTCGCGGAAGTCGATCGGGCCCTGACCGAACGGCTCGTTGCCGGCGATGTAGACCACTTTCAGGTCCGCGTTGTTCTTGCTCCACTCCAGGCGTTCGATCGCAGCCTTGATCACCGCGCCGCAATACTCCTCGCCGCCGTTGGTCTTGAGGGCGAACAGTTCCTGGGAGACTTTATCCAGGTCATCGGTCAGGGGCAGCACAAGGCGAATGTGATTTTCCTTGGCGCTGAGGCTGTCGTTGCCGTACTCGAAGAGCGCGACTTGAAGCAGCGGGCGCTGGCCGTCGCGCTGCACGGCGATGAACTGATTGACCACTTTCCAGAGCTGTGATTTCGCCTGATCGATCAGGCCATCCATCGAGTTGCTGGTATCCAGCAGAATGGCGAGCTGAATAACAGGCTGTTTCTGCCCCGGTTTGACGACAGCCTTTGCTTCGACGACGGGCGCGGTCTGGACCTGCGAAGACTTGGCGGGTTCTTCAGCCGACAGAGGCACGGCGACGGACAGCGCGAGGGCGGCGAGCGAGGCGGTGAGTGTGAGGCGCGTTTTCATGATCGGACTCCTGAGTGTGAAAGATTGCATGGGTGTTAAGGTTGGACGCACGACCGTGATACTTTGATCCATCGCATGGCAGCGAAGGGCGAATCGGGCGTCATTTCGCGTTTTCAGTCGGGTTGTTCATCCGCACGAGGATCGTCTCACCGTCGATCCGCATCAGGATGTCGCCGCGCAGGGAAGCGCAGCCGTTGCGGCCGTCGGCGGCGAGCTTTTCGATCAGCTTCGAATACTCCTGCGAACCGAAATCGATCACGCGACTCGGCTTCACGTTCTCGACATGATCGATCACTTCCGCATCGATCCACTGCGAGCCGCGGCGGTAAAACGCTTTGTCATTGACCTGCTGCACGTTGTTGATCGTCACCGTGTTGAGCTTTTCATCCACGTACCGGTTCGTGCCGTTGAGGAACGACTGGCCCTTTTGGAATTTGTAGTTCTCTTCCTGATTCAGCGACGCGACGCCGCTGCGGCAACTCCAGGCGCGATCGACGAAGTTATCCAGCGTCAGGCGATACACCGCGTCCTTCTGCGCCAGGTCCGTGCCTTCGCGGGCCAGGAATGCGGTGTACTCGGTGAGGATGCCGAACTCGGTGGAGAGACGCACGACTTCGTCGATGAGCTCTTTCAGGCGCGGGTCGTTGGTCGCATTCGCAGGCGGCGCGGAGCCGGGGATCGCGCCATGATCAGCGCCGAGCTGTCGGATGGCATCAACCAGGTCGCCGATCTTTCGACTCGCCCACAGGCGCGGCACGAAGGCATTGCGCGTCGTCGCCTTGTCCGGCTTGAAGGTGAACTTGAACGCCTTCTCCTTGCCAAGATAGTTGCCTGAAATCTGAAACGTCACCGGCTCCTCGCCGACGTACCGCCCCAGCAGCACAAGCTGATCGCCATCGAACATGTCAGGCAATCGCGTGGGCAACACATCCATGATGCGTCCCCGCGCGGGCTTGCCATCTGGGCCGGTTGCTTCGATGGCTGTGCCCGCCAGCACCGGACCCGCGAGGCGTTTGAAGACCTGCGCGACTTTCAGTTCGACATCTTCCTGCGGCAGGACAAAGGTCGAAGTCGCCCGCGTCTCGAAGGCCACGCGCTCCAGCAGCGGCGTGTTGACATCGGTGCCGACACCGAAGGTGAAGATGCGCCGCTCATAGCGATTGCCTTTCAGCGCCATCTCACGGATGGATTTTTCGGAAGTCTGTCCGACCGTGGGCAGACCATCGGTGAGGAAAAGCACGAGTGGCAGAAAGCCTTTGATGGGCTTGGGGCGCAGGGCTTCGAGCAGGGCATCGTGAATGTTCGTGCCGCCGCGGGCCTTGATGTCTTTGATGTAGTCGCGGGCCTGTTTCGTGCTCGCGTCGTCCTTGACGACCGGCTCCTTCGCAAAGGCTTCGACGCCTTCGTTGTAGATGATGATGTTGAACGCTTCGCCGTCTTCGAGACCGGCCACGACTTGCAGCGCCGCCTCGCGCACCTGTTCGAGCTTTTCGCCGTTCATGGAGCCGGAGCGGTCGATGACGATCGTGACTTCTCGTTTGATGCCGTTCTCTTTGTCGTGTTCCGCAGGCTTGGCGGGAAGGCCGGCGAGCAGGAGGAAGTAGCCGCCGTTGGTTTTCGGATCGGGGTAGGCGAACATGGAAGCGGTGACGCCGCCGGTTTCGAGTAGATACGACAGGCGAAACGCGCCGGGATCGCGCACAGCATCAGGCGCGAGGCGGGCCATGACCACTTCGCTCGACTTGCGGTTCGTTTCGATCTTGTGGCTCGGCGAGTAGATCGTGGAGATCGGCTTCTTGGCCGCGACGCGCACGGTCACATTCCAGGGCACGGAGTAGTCCACCGATTCACTGCGCGGCAGAACGTAATCCACGCGCGAGCCGTCGGCGGGAAGAAGGTGCTCGTAGGTAAGCCGCACCTTCTGCGTCGAGCGCGGCTCGACGGGGAACACGCTCGACTGCATCAGGTTGTAGCCGACAAACTCGAGCAGGGCAGGGTCGCGCGTCTGGGCGACGATGGCGTCGTAAATGCGGCGGGCGTCTTCCTTGCGAAGGAGCTCGGCTGTGGGTTCCTTGCCCGCGCCCTGGAAGGTGAAGCCGCGAACCACGGCCCCGTCAGGCACGGGCACTAGGAGAACGGATTCAAGCCGCGTCGTGCCGGTGTTCTCGACGGTGATCTCCATCGTGGTGGTGGCGACCTGTTCGAGAATGTCCACTCCCGCGTCGATCTGCCTGATGATGATCTGCCCCTGTCCCCCGGGTCCCCCGGGTTGCACCGAACGCCACTGCGGCACGACGAAGCTGCGCGGCACAGCCCGGCGCGAAGCAGGCGTCGCGCTCACTTGTGCTAACACAGGCGACGCGGCCAGGAGCATCGCCAGCAGCATCGCGAAGAACATATGCATCGAGCGGAAGGGAAGAGTCAGGCGGGATCGAATCATGGAGCACCTCGTGTGGCGAGTAACGGCAGCATCACCGGCACATGAGATACTACGGCTATCCACGGCCGGCTCGTGTAAACCGTTGGTAACAGGGAGGGGAAAAGCAGCAAAGCAGGAAAGCAAAAGAGCAGAAAATGAGGGGATTCGGCGCGTTATCGGCTCTTCTGAAGGCTCATGTGCCGGTCGGTGTCGATGACGACTTCGACGCCTTGCATGCCCGCGGCGTTCGCCGCAGCGCGCAGCTCATCGGGCGTGAGGGCGGCACACAGGCTGTCGCGGAACATCTTGCGGGCGTGCTCGCTTTCGCGGCCGACGTGTTGCTGCACGAGGGCGTCGAGCGTCGCTTCATCAGGCGGACGATACAGGTCACGAATGAGCAGGATGCCATCGGGCTTAAGGACGCGCCACGCTTCGCGCAGCATTTCAACCGGTTCAGGAATGTGATGCAGGATGGTGTTGCTGAAGACCACATCGAACGCGCGATCGTCGAAGGGCAGATCCTTGACATCCGCGAGGTGAAACTCAACACGATCGCCCAGGGCGACCGCGGCGAGTTTTTCTTTCGCCAGTTCGAGCATGTTCTTTGAAAGGTCAAGCGCCATGACGGACGCGTCGCCGATCTCCTGCGCGACCATGATGGGAATGTGTCCCGGTCCTGTGCCCAGATCGAGCATGCGGCCTGTCGCCCCGAGCTGTTTCAACCGATCAACAAACGCCCGGTTGGGCGCGGTGTGATCCATCGCGTCGTAATCGTGCGCGTCATCGATGGTGTCCATCACTTCGGGTTCGAGCGTGCGGTCCATGCGAATTATTCTATGGTTGCCGACTGCTCGCCGTTTAGCGGTCGGGCCGAGTCGGCGAGGCCCACCTGTTGGCGCACGGGCAGCGCACAGGGCCCGTTCGATGCAGGCGTCGGCAAGCGGGCCTCGCGGACTCGGCCGCGCCGCTAACCGGGATTGTCTATGTTGGTTTTCGACGCGCTGCGCACGATTCCAATACGATACGCGCATGTCTTCCCCCCTTCGCATCACCAGTCCGGACAACCCGCGCGTCAAGGCGGTCGTCCGCCTGCGCGACAGTCGCGATCGCCGCGCGACGGGGTTGTTCATCGCCGAGGGCTTCCGCGAAGTCGAGCGAGCCCTGTCCGCGCGGCTCAGGCTGGTCGAACTCTACGCAAGTCCCGAGATTCTCGGCTTCGATCTGGCGGAGCTTTCGCGCCGCCTGCCCTGGCCCAAGGATGCGGGTGATGCGAGTGTGTTTGAAGTCTCGGCGAATGTGCTCAAGAAGATGGCGTATCGCAGCGAGCCGGAGGGTGTGATCGCGGTATTGGAGCAGCCGCGCTGGGATCTGGATTCGCTGCGCTGCGAAGCGGGCGACTTTTTCCTGATCGGCGTGGGCATTGAGAAGCCTGGCAATCTTGGGGCGATGGCGCGGACCTGTGCGGCAGCGGGCGCGGCAGCCTTGCTCGCAGCCGATGCTCCGATCGATCCATTTAATCCCAACGCGATCCGCGCCAGTACCGGTGCGGTGTTCACGTTGCCGATCATCAGCGGCACATCGGATGAACTCATCGCCTGGCTCGCCGCGAAAGGAATCCGCATCCTGGCGGCAACGCTCGCGCCGGATGCGAAGCCGCACACGCAGGCGACAATGACCGGCTCATGCGCAATCGCCATCGGCGCGGAAGATGAAGGTCTGCCCGCGGCTTGGATCGACGCCGCCCGCGCTTCAGGCGGCAGCGCGGTCACGATAGCGATGCACACGCGGCAGGTGGATTCGCTCAATGCCTCCGTCGCGGCAGGCGTGCTGCTCTTTGAGGCGGTCAGGCAACGGGCGGGTGGATAAAGGTGAATTGATGGATGCTGAACCCACGCACGGGAGTGCGTGGGCTTTCCCCCTGTCCCCTGTTCCTCCCACTGGCCCCGCATTTGCTTATCTCTCA